>CANIJN010000293.1 GCA_947467625.1 Opitutia bacterium
GGACTTCCGCCGCCATGCCGCGGCCCCAGAATTTTTTTGCGAGCACGTAGCCAAACATGGCGTGGCCGTTGCCTTGGAGCGTCACGCCGATGGAGCCGATGGGCGTCGCGGTGCCTTTCAAGCAGAGGAGCCAGGTGAGAGGAAGGTGGGCGTCGCGTTGTTCCCAGTTAGCGGCGGCCTCGCGCAGATAAGCAGCGAGTGGCGCAACGCGTTCATAGGCCCGCCACGCGAGGTATCGGGTGACCTCGGGGTCGTTCGCATAGGAGGCGAACACCGCCGGGGCGTCATGCGCCGTAGGCAAGCGCGCGACGAGGCGTGCGGTGGCAAACGTCGCCGGCGGCCGGACCATAACTGTCGCCTTAATTTGATGAAGCCCGCCGAGGAGGCGGGATCAGGTTGGGGAGCGGGTCGGCCTTGGGCTCATACCACTCCCCACGCAGCCAATCGGTGACGAGACCGATTTCTGCAGCCGTGAGAATTTTGTCAGGGCCATAGGCGGGCATGCGGTCGTTGCGCTCGCCGTAGAAACGCGCGTGCGAGGGGTCCGAGATAAACGCGAGCAGCCACTCGCGCGAGCCGTAGCCGGTGAGGTCTGGGGCGCTGGGATCTTCGGTCCCTGCCGCGTGGAATTTGTGGCAATCGGTGCAATTCATCGCGGTGCTTGAGACGAGCTTGCGGCCCTCGGCGATCACGACGGCATCGCGGGTGTCGGCGGCAGACTGCGCCTTGAGACCGGCTTCGGCGGAGAGGCCGATGATGAGTTTTTGGAGCTGCGCTTTCTGCGCGGCGTCGAATTCGGCGATATCTTCCTTCACGAACTTCACCATTTTTCCGGTCTTCTGTTTAGCGCCACCGAAATAATGCAGGCTGTCGACGCGGGCCGGATCGAGCAGGCCGGCGATCCATTCGCGGCTCGCAAAACCCTTCAGGTCGGAAGCGGAGATCTTGTCCTTGGGCTGGCTGCCGAGTCCGTCGTGGCCGTCGTAGCGGTGACAGCTCGCGCAGTTTTTGGCGAAGAGCTTGGGGCCCTGCGTGAGTGCGTCGTTGCGCAGGAGGGTGACGGCGCCGGCGGTGGGGATGCCGTCGGGCGATTGGGCGAGCACGATCACGCGTGCGGCGTCGCGCTCGGCGGAGTGGACGGCAAGAATAAACTCGGGGCTGGCGGCGTCTTCGGTGCGGGCGAGGTAGGTCAGGAGACCGACGCCGGCGAGCATGGCCCAAAGGAAACCGAGGTTGAAGCGGTGGCCGAGTTTCCATTTGCCGACGAAGGGCATGGCGATGAGCACGCCCATGAGCAGCGCCGGGATGACGATCGCGCCCCAGATTTCCGTGCCGCCGGGAAAATATTTCAGCAGCTGGAAGAGAAAGAGGAAATACCACTCGGGCCGCGCGGCGGAGAATTGTTCGGACGCATCGGCCGGTGCGCCGAGCTCGGCGCCGCGGTAGCGGATGATGAAGAAGACGACGACGAGGAGCACCGCGAGGCAGGCGACGGCGTCGCGCAGCACTTGGTCGGGCCAGAAGGCGGCGTCGGGCCGGCGGCGGGGCTCCTTGGGCGTGAGCCCGTGGCGACGGAACAGATAAATATGCGCGACGATGAAGGCGATGATTACACCGGGAATGACGCCCGCGTGCAGGGCGAAGAAGCGCGTGAGGGTGTGGTGGCCGTAGTCGCTGCCACCGACGACCAGTTTTTGGAGTTCGGGTCCGATGAACGGCGTGATGGCGGCGATGCTCGTCGCGACCTTCGTGGCCCAGAAACCCTTTTGATCCCACGGCAGCAGGTAACCGGTGAGGGAGAGCGCGAGCACAAGGAGCAGCAAGACAACGCCGCTCCAAAAATTGATTTCGCGCGGGGCCTTGTAGGCGCCGTCGATCACCACCTGCATGAGGTGAAACACGAGCAGCACGGTCATCGCCTGTGCGGTGTAGTGGTGGAGGCCGCGGAGGAACCAGCCGCCCCACATCTCGTGTTGAATATAGTAAACACTTTCCCACGCCGTCTGCGAACCGGCGCTGTAGGCTACCCAAAGGGCGAGGCCGGTGATGACTTGAATGCTAAAGCAAAACGCGAGCGTACTGCCCCAGACGTAACGCCACCGCGCGCCGCCGGGGACGTTTTCGTAGAGTGTCTCGTGGACGAGTTTTTTGTAGCCGGTGCGTTGGTCCGCCCAGTCGAAGAAGGCTTTCATGGGCAGAGGGTCAGACGGGGATCTTGTCGTGGGTGCCGGCGCGGAAATTTTGGAACTTCACCCAGACTTCGGTGCCGTTGCGGATTTCCACGACCAGATCGTCCAAGCCGCGCGGGCTGGGGCTTTTGGGGTCCTGCACTTGGCCATCGAGGGCGAAGCTGCTGTTGTGGCAGGGGCAGAAGAAATGGTTTTTCGCACTGCGATAGTCCACGAAGCAGCCGGCGTGAGGGCAGACGACGTTGAGGGCGCGGACCTTGTCGCCGACGCGCTGGAGATAGACGGCGCCGATGGGCACGTTGGGCGAGCGGTTCCACGCGTCGACGCGGGTGGCGAGGACAGAAAATTTTCGCGGCTCGCCGTTTTCCGGAAGGGCGTTGAGGGAGGCGACGAGGACGGCACCGCCGCTGTCAGATTTGCGGCGCAATGGATCGAGGAAAACAAACAGGCCGGCGACGGGCGCCGTGATTGCGAGCGCCCCGCCGATGATGATGGCGGCGGCTTTCGCGAGGAAACTGCGCCGGTCGTCGGGTGGTGTGGGTGGCGGACAGTGGGGACAATCGTGGGAAGCCATGAGGAAAAAAGCAGTCACAGTGGACTGGAAGGGGGATGACGAAATAGGCAAGGAGTCGTTACAATCCCAAACCGCTGAGCGCACGCTCGTGCGCGGGCATGACATGATTACGCGCGCCGCGCTCTTATGGGCGAGGGATGAGCCGAACGGGAGCTCAGGAACTTGCGAGCGCGTCGCGCACGAGGGCGGCGATGGCGGGCGGGAGTTCCAGCGTGAGGGCGGCCTGTTGCGCGGCGGGGCTGAGTTTGCGCCAAGTCTTGCGGAGAATATCGACGAATTTTTCGCGCGGGTAATCGGCGTGTTGGGCGGCGAAGGAGGAGATCTCGTTTTCCAAGAACACGAGCACGGCCGCGTCTTCGAGGGCTTGCGTGCCGGGGTTTGTTTTTAGGCCGGTTTTCGAAACCCAGGTGGCGACGTCGTCCGCTTCGAAGGCGGCGACGCCGGCCTCGAGCAGGAGGGCGCGGGCGCGGTCGGCCTGTTTGACATAGAGCGAGCGGCGCCAGGTGAGGTAGCCGACTTTGCCCTCGGGAAACGTGGCGCGCGGGGTGAGCCAGCGTTCGAGGTGTTGGCTGCGCGCGGCGAGGCGCAACGCGGGCGATGCGTCGGGGACTAGGCGCGCGACCCATGCCTCGACGCGTTCGCCGTAAACGAGCTCGGCGGCGCGGCCGTCGGAGGCACGGGCCGGGTCGGCGGCGTGGGCGGCATCGATGAGTTCGCGGGCTCGGGCGTGGGCATCCATGGAGAGTGCAGAGTGCAAACGGTTGTGGTGTACGCGGCAAGGCGCGTGGTGGCTCCGGCTCGCGATCGCGCTGGCGACGACGGACCGCAACGCACCGATTTCTAGAACGCGAAAGCGCGGCCTGTAGTCTTGCGCGGGACTCCGCCCTTGGGTCTTGTTCCTCTCGGTGGCGTGTCTCCGCCGGACCTTTCACGTTCGCACCACCCACCCTTCCCACCATGAACCAGCCAACATTCGGTTTGTTGCCCCGAGCGTGCCTCGCCGTAATCGCGAGTTTACTCGCTGTTTTTTCCGTCACCGCTCGGGCGCAAACCGCGCCTATTCCCGCTGCGCCTGCTCCCGCGCCGCGCGCGGAAAATTCCACGCCCGTCGAGCTCTCGCTCTTCGAAGTGCGCGCCGAGGACGACTCCGGTTACCAAGCCGGCAACACCACGAGCGGTTCGCGCCTCAACTCTCGTCTCAAGGACACGCCCGCGGCCGTCTCTGCGTTCACGCCCGAGTTTCTCGCCGACATCGCCGCGACCAATCTCGAGGAGATGCTTGCGCACGCGACCAACATCGAGGTCGACGTCGAGGACTCCAACGCGGGCTTCAATAACCCCGCCGGCCGCGGGGCCGACGGCAACGATTTCAATTTCCGGATGCGCGGCTCGCCCGCCGGTGCCTCGCGCGATTTCGTCGAGTCGAGCGTCCCCGTCGATCTCTACAATGTCGAGCGAGCCGAGGTCGCGAGTGGGCCCAACTCCATCCTCTTCGGCCTGGGTCAGGCCGGTGGCCTCGTCTCCCTTAGCGGCAAGAAGGCGAACCTCTCGCGCACCCGCACCACGCTCAAGTCGATGTTCGGCTCGTGGCGCTACGAGCGTTACGAGGCCGACTACAATCGGGTGCTCATCCCAAAGAAACTCTCGGTGCGGCTGCTCGGCCTCTATCAGAATTCCCAGGGCTGGCGTCACTGGGACTTTAACGATCAGGCGCGCTGGACCGTCGCGGCGGCGTATCAGCCATTCAAGTTCACCACCGTCCACGTCTCCTACGAGAAGGGGCGCATGGACAACAACCTCACCCTCGGCTGGAACGGCCAAGACCAAATCACCGCGTGGCAGGACGCCGGCCAGCCGCTCACCGACGGCACCGTCGCGCTCCCCGGCCTAAACCGCCTCAGCTCCACGAACCAGCGCTTCACCTTCGCCGATCAAAATCGCACAATCTACAACTACCGCGGGGAGTTCCAGACCGTGAACCGCTATGGCGTCGAGACGCTGCTGCCGCCGTCCGTCTCGCCTTATGGCTACAATCTCACTGGGCCCGGCGGCACGCGTCACCAGACCTTCGATACTCGGCAGATCACCGTGCAACAGCGCCTCCCGTTGAGCCTCGTCGCCGAGCTCGCCTATTTCCGCAATACCGCCGACGTCGAGGCCCACGGCATGGCGATCGCCGGCGCCAATCTCCGCGCCGATCCCAATCCCACGCTGCCGCGCCCCGACGGTGCTACGGGCACGATCCCGAATCCTTTCGTCGGCCGCCTCTACTTTGAGTCCGTCTGGTTCAAGGATCGCATCAAGACCACCAACGAAATCTTCCGCCTCAGCGTGGCCGGCGATTACGGTCAATCCCGCCGCTGGTTCGGCCGCCATCGCGTCGCCGTGCTCGCCGAGGCCTCCATGCAGGATCGCCTCCGCCGTTGGCGCGACGAGATCCTCGTGGACGATCGGAACATCCCGATCGTCAATGCCACGACGGCCGAGAACGCGCAGAATCAACTCACGCGCCGCAACTATATCACCGAAGGCGACTACACCACCTACTACGGTGCCGACCCCACGTTGCCCGTCGCGCCCTTCGTTTACAACGGTCGCACTTACACGAGCACCTATGCCTCCCGCGCGCGGGCGAACACGCAAACGGTGAAGGACATCACGAGCTTCATGTTCGCCGCGCAGAGTTTCTTTCTGAAAGACCGCCTCGTGACCACGGTCGGTGCGCGCCGCGACACCATCA
>CANIJN010000294.1 GCA_947467625.1 Opitutia bacterium
AGCGCAGGTTAGTCGACGAACAGTTCGCTGATCGACCACATCGAGTCGACGCGCTCGGCGGTGTTTTTAATGGTCACGTAGCGGCCGCGGGTGCCTTCGGGCAGGTCGATGATCGTGCGGTTGGCTTTCCCGGCACCGGAGACGAGGACGTTGCCTGGTTTGGCGAGATCGTCGGTGACGAACACGTCGTAGCGCTCGGGGAATTCACCGGTGCGGCCGGTTTGGTCGAGGGTGAGGCGATGTAGCGGGCGGGCTTGTTTGAAATCGATCTCGACCCATTGGCCGGGAGTCACGGGTCCGCGCCATTGGGTCGCGGTTCTACCGTCGAAGAGATTCTTGGCCGAGCTTTCGCTGTCAGAGGCGCGCACCTGGGGTGGGCCGGCGAGGTTGGCGGCGATGCACTGGGCGGCGGTTTTCGCCGCTGCGTTGAGGGCCGGCTCGGACTGGAGTTTTTCGACGAGGGCGAGGGCGGGTTTGTCGGCGGCGCGATTGAGCAGGATCACGAGTTTTTTGCGGGCGGCAGCGTCGGTGGTCGCGCCGAGCAGTTGGGTCACGAGGGAGGACTCTGCGGCCGTCCAGACTTCGCGAGTACGCTCGAAGTATCGGAACGCAGCTTGATTCGCCGCGGAGCGGGCGGAGGCGACCGTGGCTTTTGCGGCGACCATCACGAGCGACGGTTGGGCGGAACGGTCGGGCCAGCGGGCGAGGGCGGCGGCGGCGGCGTCCGCGACGGTGGCGTTGGTGCTGAGTGCGAGGCGGGCCGCGCATTCGGCGCTTTCTTTACCGCCGAGACGACCGAGCACGGGGAGGAGTCCAACGACTGTGGCGGGCGCGGCTTTTTCCAGCGCGACGTAAATCGGGAGGGCGCGCTTGGCCGTATCCGGATTGCGGAGCGTGACGCTGACGAGGGAGCGCAGAGCGCGGGTCTGCTCCGTGGAGTCGGTGGCACCGGCGGCCCACTCGATGAGGAGACCTTGGTCGGAAAAGGGGGCGAGTTCACCGAGGGAGCCGACGGCGGCGGTGCGGATAGTGGCGTCGGGGTCGTGGCGGCTTTGGTGCAAGAAGGGCAGACCTTCAGTGAGATTGCGCGAGGCGATTTGCTCGATGAAGAGGGCGCGTTTTTGGGCCGGTCCTTTTTCAGCGCCGGCGAGGACGGCAGCGGAAACGCCGGGGCCGTGGAGGCGGGCGAGGCTGGCGCGGGCGAGCTTGGCGTCTTCGAAGTTGTCGCTGGAGCCGAGCGTGGCGAGGAGGGTCACGAGCGACGTATCGCCGGGCAGGTCGCCGAGGGCATTGATCGCAGCGGTGCGCACGGTGGCGGCGGTGTGTTGGGTGGCGGCGACGATCGCTGCGGTGATGGTGGCATCCGGCCGGCGGGCCAAAGCGGTGATCACGGCGGCCTGGGTCGGCACGTCCCACGTAGGGAGTTGGGCGGCGAGTGCTGCGGTGAGGCCCGATGCGCGGGAGCTGAAGATCGCTTCGAGGGCGACCTCTTTGGGTGTCCAATCGGTGCCGGCGAGAACGGCGATGATGCGCGGGACGGCTGAGGAGGGTTCGCGATCGAGGAGGCCGCGGAGCGCGCTGGCGCGTTGATGCGGGGCCGCGCGGGTGTCGCCCTGGAGTTCGGTGAGGAGGGCGACGCACTCGGCGGTGGGCAACGTCCGCGCGAGAGTGAGTTTGGCTTCGAACAAGCCGGCGACGGTCGCGGGTGCGGAGCGGAGTGCGGCCAGTGCGGCGGCATTACTAATCTGGCCGAGGGCGGTGGCGGCGGCTTTGGCGGTGGCGGGGTCTTGGTCGCCGAGCAGAGTGGCGAGGGCGGCGACGGCGGAGACGGGGGCGCGGGCGGTGAGTGTTTGGATAATGCCGAGGCGGATACGACTGGTGGTCTTGGCCACAGCGTCGACCAGCACGGTATCAACGGCGGCGCCGGGGGTGCGCTCGAGGGTGAGACGGGCGATGTCGGTTTCGCGGTCGTCAACCAGCATGGCCTTGAGCAGCTCGAGGGCACTGGCGCTGGGCGCACCGGTGGCGGCCCAGACGGTGCCGAGGCGCTGACAGGCGGCTTGACGGGCCGCGATTGAAGCGTCGGTGCGACGGAGGAGGGCAACGAGGCGCGCCTCCATCAAGGTGAGTTTCGGGAGGTCGGTGCCGGCGGCGTTGAGGTCGCGGTCGAGGGCGGCCAGGGCGGATTGGTCTCCCGAGTAGTCCAAGTCCTGTAAGGGAATGGCGGTGACGCGCAGGGCGGGTTCGCTGGCGGTCGTTGCGGAGGCCGTCGGGGTGGTGTTACAGCCGGCGGTGAAGAGTGCGAGGGACGCGCCGATCAGGACGGAAGAGTGATCGGAAAATGGGATGCGCATGGGTGGTTCGTTGAGGTGGCGTTCAGAGGAGCGCGTAGGGTGCGCGGCGGGGACGGTCGAGGAGACTGGCGGCCATGGGGTCGCCAATGATTTCTTCCTTGGCCGGATCCCACTGAATGGGGCGTCCGAGATTTTCGGCGATGCCGGAGAGGTGGCACACGCTGGCGGTGCGGTGGCCGATTTCGACATCGGTGATGGGGCGCTGGCGCGTGCGCACGCAGGAGAAGAAGTCGCTGTGGTGGCTGTCGCTGGCGTAGAGGTGGATCTCCTCGCTGCGTAGCCGGCGGCTGGCGAGGGAGGACGGGGTGGTTTCAAACTCGTCGCCGCGGGAGACGCCGATGGTTCCCTTGGTCCCGGTGAACTCGATCATGAATTTTTGCCCGTCCTCGAAACGTTCCACGCGGACACCGTTGGCGTAAATGTGGGTCTGATAGGGAGCGCCCTCAAAGCCCTTGGGGATGAACTGCACGGGGCCGGAGTCATCCATGCCCAGCGCCCATTGAATGATGTCAAAGTGATGGGCGCCCCAGTCGCCATTTTTGCGCGCGCCGTATTCGAGGAAGCAGCGCCAGCCGCCACCGTAGTTACCGAGGATGCGTTTCTCGTTGTAGGGCCGCCACGGGGTGGGGCCGAGCCAGCGATCATAGTCGAGGTCGGGCGGGATGGGCTGGGCGGGCAACGCGGCGGCGGGAGGAAACTCGCCGAGGCGGGTGCGGACACGGGTGATGTCGCCGATGAGGCCGTTGCGGACGAGCTCGGCGGCTCGGCGAAACGAGACGTTGGAGCGTTGTTGCATACCGGACTGGAAAATCCGGCCGTGTTGGCGGGCGGTATCGACGAGCATGCGGCCCTCACGCAACGTGAGCGTGATGGGTTTTTCTACGTAGACGTCCTTGCCGGCGAGCATCGCGGCGCGAGCCACGGGGGCGTGCCAGTGATCGGGGGTGGTGACGAAGACGACGTCGATATCGTCACGGGCGATGAGGTCCTCGAACTTGGCGTAGATATCCACGCCCTTGTAGGTGCCCTTGTCTTGGTCGGCGGCGTAGGATTTTTCGATGCGGTCGCGGACTTTGACGGCCTTGCTGCGCCAGACGTCGGCCACGGCGAGGATGCGGCAGTCGTCACGGCCGAGCAGCGTGCCGATATGAGCGTTGCAGATGAGGCCGTTGCCCACGAGGCCGACGGTGAGGCGGTTGCTGGGCGCGTTTTTACCGAAGAGCGAGGACGGGAAAATATTCGGGGAGACGGCGTAGGCGAAGATGCCGGCGAGCCCGCGCTGGAGGATGGCGCGGCGAGTGAGAGGCGAGGGCTGAGGATGCGACATGAGGAGAAGGGGCGGAAATATGAAGGGGAGCGGATACGACCGGAACGAAAGGGATGGCGTACCGGCTAGAGAATGCGGGCTACTTTCGGTTGGCGAATGAGGGCGAGAAGACCGCGGTTGCCGAGGAAAAACTGTGCGCAGTGGCTTCGCCGTGACTCGCTCGAAGGGGCGACGGAAGCCGCGGCGAAGGGCCCGGCAGCGGTTTTGTCTCTCCTTTTGCAGAGCGGTCACGCACGGTGAGGTATGGAAAAACTTCGTTTCACTGAATTGGGCTTATCGGCCGACATCCTGAAGGCCGTCGACAAGATGGGATTCGAGGAAGCTTCGCCGATTCAGTCGGCTGTCATTCCGACGATTATGGCGGGGCGCGATGTGGTAGGCCAGTCGTCGACCGGGTCGGGCAAGACGGTCGCGTTTGCGATTCCGGCGATTGAAAAAGTGGATCCGAAGATCCGTGCCGTGCAGGTGCTGATCTTATGTCCGACGCGTGAACTTGCGGTGCAAGTCGCGGAGGAGACTGGTAAAATCGCCTTGTTCAAGCGCGGGGTGATGGGCGTGCCGATTTATGGCGGGCAGAGTTATGAGCGGCAGTTTCGGGCGCTGGATGCGGGCGCGCAGGTGGTGATCGGGACGCCGGGTCGCGTGATGGACCACATGGAGCGCGGCTCGATGAAGCTGGATAAACTGAAGATCGTGATTCTCGACGAGACGGATCGCATGCTCGACATGGGCTTCCGCGACGACATCGAGCACATCTTGAAATCGGTACCGGCGACGCGGCAGCTCTTGTTTTTCTCGGCGACGATTCCGCGGGCGATTCAGGATCTCATCGGCCGTTATTCGAAAGATCCGGCGTGGATCAAGATCGACTCGGTCGCGCAAAACGCGCCGCAGGTCGAGCAGACGTATTTCGAAGTGGACCGGCGTTCGAAGATCGAGGCGCTCACGCGGCTGATCGACGTGAATGATTTCCGCTACGGCATTATTTTTTGCAGCACCAAGATCATGGTGGACGACTTGGATGAGCACCTGCACGCGCGGGGCTACATGACGGACCGGTTGCACGGGGATATTTCCCAGGCGCAGCGTGACCGCGTGATGGACAAATTTCGCCGGCGAGGCTTCGAGTTTCTCGTGGCGACCGACGTGGCGGCACGCGGGCTCGACGTCGATGACCTTGAGGTGGTGTTCAACTTCGACCTGCCCAATGACGCGGAAGACTACACGCATCGCATCGGGCGCACGGGACGAGCTGGCCGCAAGGGCCAAGCGTTCACTTTTGTGAGCGGACAAGAGATCTACAAACTCCAGAGCATGGTGCGTTGGGCGAAGCTCGATATCCGCCGCGGCAAGATCCCGTCCATGGACGAAGTGGACGAGGCGCGCACGAGTGTGTTCTTCGAAAAGATCCGTGCGACGCTGGATGAGAAAAAATTCAAGCCGCATGATCGGATGATCGACCGGCTCCTCGATCAGGGCTACGCGAGCACCGACATCTGTTCGGCCCTTATTAGTATGTTGCAGGGTGCGACGGGCGGGGCGTCGTCAGGACCGGCGAAGTCGTCCGCAGCGCCAGTGAAACCGGCTTTTGGCGGTGCGAGCGCCCCTACGCCGGTCGCGAAACCGGCGATGGCGGCGGCAACTGCGGTGCCCAAGAGTGCGAAGCCGGCGCCCGTGTGGGCGAAGCCGGTGGCTTATGTGAAACCGAAAGCGGTGCAGGCGGCTCCCCTCCCCGAAGTGGCGGAGCGGACGGACGTGCCGGCGGCCATCGCGGCACCGGCGCCCGCGGC
>CANIJN010000295.1 GCA_947467625.1 Opitutia bacterium
CGGCTCCACCTCCGGGGGCTCAGGCCTGGCGGGTTGGGCGGTGCGCTTCGTTTCATTGGGATCAGTCATCGGATTCATTGGCTTTCGGGTTTACTGTCCCGTGTCCAAGGAAATTGGTGGCGATATACAGTCCCTTCATCTGGAGACTGCGCAACGCGATTATCAACTCCGTCTGCGGCTCGGCTCCGGTTTCGACTACACCTCAATGCAGGCTGAAATTAACGACGGCGTTCTCAGCGTGACGCTACCCAAGCGACTCTCCGCCACTGGCCGCGATGCGTCCCCTCAACGTCGCGTCGCAGCGTAAGGGTTCCCTTTCGCGACGACGACGGCGGATCGCCTGCGAGACGGGAGCGGAGGGCTGCCCTGTGCCTCAGCGCCACCGCCACCGTCTGGCAACATTCACTTCGCGCTCAAACCGCGAAAATAAAAAAGGCCGCACCTCGAAAAGGTGCGGCCCGAATTTTTGTTGGGCCGGCGCTCGTCGCCGTGCCGCCTCCTCTCATCAGCTGCCGGACTTTTCCGCCTCAGCGAGCGTAATGGTTTTGTAACCACCGGTGCTCTTAAAATAGAGCAGGATACCTAGGAAAATAACCGCCATAGCTAGCGGGATGAACGAGTCGGCCTTGAGCGTGTTACGGTCGCCCTGCTGGTCGGCCTTCACAATGGCCTCCTGCTCTGGCGTCGCCTTCTTCGCCGTCGTGGCATCCTTCGCCTCGCCGAGTTTCTTGCCATCGATCGCGTTAACCGGATCGAGAAACAGAAACTTGGAGGGTTCCGCGACCTTCACCGTCTGGTAAACCGCCGGGCTGCTCTGCTGGAGCGCTTCGGCTGCGTAGCGATCTTTGCTGTAGCCGAGACCGGGGCCGCCGATCATGCCGGCGGACAACATACCGATGCCACCCATAATCGAAATGGCGACGGCACCCGTGCGCGGATAACGATCCGAGACGACGGCGAGCATCGTGGGCCAGAAGAAGGTCTTGCCGACGGCATAGATGCCGAGCGCGATGACCGCCATGGTGAGCGTCTGCATTCCGCTGGCCATCCGCAGGCCGACGACGGCGAGAATGGAGCACACCAGCAACAGACCGACGGGCGAGAGCTTCAGATTTTTCTCAATCCAGTGCGCACAGAAACGCAGGCTGAACATGATCGCCGAGGTCCAAATGAACAGGAACTTGCCCTGCTCGGACGTGAAGAGATTGCCGGTGATGTTCTGAATCCAGCCGTCGGTTCCCAGCTCAACCGCACCGATCAAGGCGTGGGTGATAAAGAGCACGAAGAGGAGGATCGAACCGAGGGAGAATTTCGTCATCACGCCCACGCCGATGAGCAATGCGCCGGCGATGCCATAACCAACAGCCGCTGGCAAACCGAGCGGGCCGGCACAAAAGAGGGAAACCAGATAGCAGACGACCAGAGCGCCGAGCAGACCGACATCTTTGAGCATCTCGCCCAAATTCGCGCCCTTCTGCGAAGCTTCCGACTTCGGCATCTTTTGGCCGAGGAACATCAGGCCATAACCGACCGTCGGGATGAGATAAAGCGCGAGCTGGATCTTCCAATTCACTTCCATTTTGTCGTCGAGGATCCAGCCGAGCGCTGAACCCGCCACGAGGCCCGCCGGCCAGCTGGCGTGGAGAATATTCAGATAGTGCGTGCGACTGTGCGGGAAGAGCGTTGCGACGAGGGGATTTGCCACGGCCTCAAGCGTGCCGTTCGCAAAAGCGAAGATGAACATACCGATCGTCAGCATCTGGTAGGCGTTGGCCGGATTGGTCGCGCCGAACGTGACGAAGGCCGACAGCACGTGGGCGGCAAAGGCCAACATCACGAGTTTGCCGTAGCCAATTTTATCAACGATCACACCGCCGATGATGATACCGAAACAAAAGCCCGTAAAACCGGCGCCGCCGATGGCACCTAGTTGAGTGGCCGTGAAGCCGAATTCCTTACCCCAGTTGTCGAAGATGCCGCCCCGGATGGCGAAACCGACGCCGGCGGCGAAGATTGCCATGAAGCCGGCCCAAAGGAGTCGTTTGGCGTTGGGCGCGATGCCCTCATTGCTGACGTGTTCGTTGCTCATAGATGTGGATTAGCGTGGGTTGATGTTGGGGAGAAAATCGCTCTACGCCCCCCGCATGGCACGAGCGATCGCTCGCAAAAGCGAGGGATCCCAGCCGGGTGGCGGGGTGCGTTGCATGGGGCGGAAGGCAATCGTCAGCGAAGTTGAGCGGCGGGCCCGCGCTCGGCAAGGGCACAGTTTGGCTGATCTTTGCAACGTGTGTCTTAGCCATAACGATGCCGTCGATAGCCGAGCGCCGGGCGCCGAGAGCAAAACCAAAAGGGGAAGCGTATTTTCAGCTGTGTTGTCGCATGTCTCAGCCCTCAAACCTCGGCTAAATTCCCAGCTTACACTCCGCATAATCTCTGAGGCGGACGCGCCGCTGCATCCCCCAGATCAAACCGAAAACATCCCCCACCCTACCCCGACAAACCACCGGTTTCATCTCTTCCACCTCCACCCCGCTCCGCCCCAGCGCAATAGCGAGACGATCCCATCCAAACCACCTTGGCTGTGAATATAAACCGACTCGTCTTCCGCGCGCCCACCCTCCCCACCGAGCATCCGTTCCACAGCGAGCGACCGTTCTTCGTAAATTCCCAAACCAAAGACCGGCACGAGCGTGACTCCACCTGACGAAATACTTTTCTGTCGAAACCGCCGGCACTCATTAGCTGCTCCGCGGTCCAACTGCGCCCGATGCACCGCCCTATTCCCTTCATCCGTCCAACGATGTCCACCGCACCGCTCGCTGGGGTGACCGTGACTTCGCGCGCCGACGTCTGCTGGAACCAGCCCGACCGGCACTTCTTCAAGGCCCCGCCGCTCCGGGTGCTTCCTCCTTTGAGCGACGTCGCCGCCCTCGCCATCGAACGCCGCCGCAAGCTGCCCGCCTTCTAATTAAGTGCTCCCCTCAGGCCGGTCGCAAAACGGGCCTGCGTTTTTTCCACGCTTGGCGCACCGCACCCTGCGGTTTCAGAGTATCCCGCCCCGATGTCGCTGACGCCGTCTCAACTCACCGCCCTGCGCTCCCTGCTCGACCGCATCATCCCGGCGGACGATTTTCCCGGGGCTCTGGCCGCCGGCACCGACACCTACGTTCTCCGCCACTTGCTTGGCGACGGCTCCTTGGGAACAAACGTCTTACTCCTCGGCTTCAGCCAACTCGACGCCGAATCGGTCGCCCGCCACGGCCCCCATCAGACGTTCGCCACGCTCCTTCCGACGCAGCAAGACGCGCTCCTCGCCGACCTCGCAGCCGCTCGACCGATGACACCATGGCCGCCCCCGCTGGCTGCCGCCCCGTGGTTCCATCGCCTCGTTGAGCTCGCCCACGAAGGTTTTTACGCCGATCCGGCCAACGGCGGCAACCGCGACGCTGCTTCGTGGGGGATGCTTGGATACGCACCCCGCACCACGCCAGAACGTGCGGCCCCATGACCTCGGACCACGACGTTATCATCGTCGGGGCCGGTCTCGCCGGCGGCATTTTAGCCGGGGTGCTCGCCGAGGGCGGGCGCCGCGTGTTACTCCTCGAACGCGGTCGCTCCCTCGCCTACTCCGAGATTCCCGGCGACCACCTCCGCAACCATCGCCTGACGCTCTACGGCGACCACACCACACCCGATCCCGCCGGGCATCCGCGGGTCTTCATCGACGGCGCGGGCGTCCCCCACACCGTTCTCCCCCACGACGCACGCTATCAACTCAACGCATTCACCGTCGGCGGTGGTGCGCGGGTGTGGGGCATGCAAGCGTGGCGCTTTCACCCCGACGATTTCCGCATGGCCACGCGTTACGGCGTGGCCGACGGCAGCTCCCTCGCTGACTGGCCGATTGGCTACGCGGACCTCGCCCCCTTCTATGAGCGCGCCGAGCACGAAATCGGCGTCGCCGGCGATCACGCCGGCACCACCCATGCCCCGCGGGCCCGTGATTTCCCGCTGCCGCCCGTCCCGCGTTCGCCGTCAGCCGAGTGGCTAGCCCGCGGGGCCGATCACCTCGGCTGGCGCACCTTTACTCCGCCGCTCGCCGTCAACACCCGCCCCTACCTCGGCCGCGGCGCCTGTATCCAGTGCGCCCAGTGCATTGGCTTCGCCTGCCCCACCGACGCGAAAAATGGCTCGCACAACACCCTCCTCCCACGCGCCCTTGCCTCCGGCCGTTGCACCCTCGTCACCCGCGCGCACGCGTCACGGGTTCTTACTGACGGCTCCGGCCAGGCCATCGGCGTCGAATATTTCGCGCCGACCACGACCGACTCCGCGACCCTTGAGCGCCGCACCGCTCGCGCCCGGACGATCATCGTTTCCAGCGGCGCCATCGAGTCCGCGCGCCTGCTGCTGCTCTCCGCGTCTCCCCTTCAGCCCCACGGCTTGGGCAACCACAGCGACCACCTCGGCCGCCACGTCCAAGGCCACGCTTATCCCATCGCCTACGGCCTCCTCCCGCCCGACGTCGAATCGTCCCTCCTCGGCCCCGGCGTCTCCGTCGCCACGACGCAATTTAATCACGGGAACCCCGGCATCATCGGTGGTGCGATGCTCGCCAACGACTTCGTCAAACTCCCGCTCATCTTTTGGCGACAATCGCTGCCTCCCGACACGCCGCGCTGGGGGCTCGCCAACAAACGCGCCATGCGCGACCTCTTCCGCCGCGGCATCGATGTGCGCGGTCCGGTGCAGGAAATCCCCTCGCCCGATTCCCGCGTCACGCTCGACCCCGCAGTGCGCGACACCTTCGGCCTCCCCGTCGCCCGCCTCAGCGGGACGACCCACCCCGAGACCGTTCGCACCGCCGAGTTCATGCGCGCACGCGCCGAGGAGTGGCTGCGCGCCAGCGGGGCCGAGCGCGTCTGGAGCTGGCCCGCAGAAAAGAAATTCAGCGCCGGTCAACACCAAGCGGGCACGTGCCGGATGAGCGCCGATCCCCGCGACGGCGTGACCGATCCGTTCGGCCGCGTGCACGGCCACGACCACCTCTTCGTCTGCGACGGTTCGCTCCACGTCACCAACGGCGGCTTCAACCCCGCGCTCACTATCATGGCGCTCGCCTTCCGCACCGCAGAACACCTCCTCGCCTCTCCGTAAACGACCGCGCGCGCCCCATCAACGTCGGGTCATAAACGCAGGTGTGAATTCCCCAAGCGCACGCTCACTCCGCCTCAGCTCGCTGACCCTCGCTCGCCGAATACCCCGCGGCTCCACTGCGGCCACTCGCTCCAGCGAGCCACGCCTCACTCATCCAATTCCACGTTCCAATACGCGACGTCGAGAAAGTCTTTCCACACTTCGTGGTGCTGCCGGTTGCCGAGCACGAGCGAGATCACCGGGCGCCACTTCGGCTTCACGGGCTTCCGAATCA
>CANIJN010000296.1 GCA_947467625.1 Opitutia bacterium
CTGGCGCTCGCGGCTACCCGGCAAATCACAGTCCGAAACTTTCGGGCGATTGATATTATGCGAGTTTTTGACCGCTGGTAGCTACGCGCGTGAGCGAGTGGAGTTTCGGCTACCCCGGATAGTCCCCCCCTCGACCCCTGCAGTTCACAGAGGGCACGGAGCCCAGCCCACCGGGGTCCCAGAGCGGACAAGGTGTTGGGCTCGGTGACCTCGGTTCAGACCTCTGTGCGCTCTGTGAAAAAGATTTTCCTCGGAAAAGTGTGATTGCTGCCAGCTAGCGCAGCGCGCCGACCGGAACGGAGCCGACCAAAACGGGACCGACCGCACACCTACGACTTCTTCTTCGCGTTCTTCGCGCGATCGGCGTCGCGGGCGGCGGCACGGCCGGTGAGCGGCCAGTGGGGATCGTCCGTGCGCGCGGCCTTCATGAAGGCCTCGGCGCGGGCAACGATGTCGGGCCTGGCAGCGGCGAGGTTTTTCGTTTCCGCGAGGTCGCTCGCGAGATCGTAGAGTTCGAGCGGTAATCCGGGGCCATTGCGCACGGCCTTCCAGTCGCCGAAACGGACGGCTTGGAGCGGTTTGTTGGTCTCGTGGAGTTCCCAGTAGAAATAATCGCGCTTCGGTGCCGCGCCACCTTTGAGAAACGAGACGAGCGAAAGCCCGTCAGTTTTGTAACCTGCAGGGAGCTGGGCGCCGGCCAGCTCGGCGGCCGTCGGCAGAAAATCCCAGAACGCCCACGGTCCGTCAGCGACGCGACCGGCCGGAATGACTCCAGGCCAGCGTGAGAGCGCAGCCTGGCGCAGCGCGCCTTCATAAAGCGCGCGCTTGTAGCCGCGCAGGCCGTTGCCCGCTTGGTCGAAGAGCTTGCCCATCGCAGAGCTCGGCTCGAAAGAGGAACCGTTGTCACCGGCGAGCATGACGAGCGTGTTGTCGTCGAGCTTGAGTTCGGCGAGCAAGTCGAGGAGTTGGCCGACGTCGCGATCGAGGCGGGTGACTTGCGCTGCATAGGCCTTCTGCTGCGCAGGCCATGGCTTGTCGGCATAGATCCCGAGGTCGTCGATCTCATGCGCTCCGTGCGGCAGCGTGATCGCGTAGTAGAGGAAAAAGGGCTGATCTTTTTTGGAGCGGACCCACTTCAGGACATCGGCCTGGATGAGGTTTTGCGCGTAGAGCGGACCGACGCCCTTGCCGGTGTTGCCCGGCAAATCGAACCGCACGCCGTCGTTGTAAAGAAACTCGGGGAAATACGAATGCGCGTGGCGCTGGCAGTTGTAACCGAACTGATGATCGAAGCCTTTCTTCAGCGGACTGCCGGTCGTGTCGAACATCCCCATGCCCCACTTGCCCATGACGGCCGTGGCATACCCGGCCGTTTTGAGGATCTGCGCAACCGTCACCGTAGCGGCCGGGAGCGGCAGCTGTCCCTCGACGGGGACTTCCCAATTGCCGCGCACCGGCGAATGCCCCGTGTGCAGGCCCGTCATAAGCGAGGTGCGGGATGGCGCGCAGACCGTCGTGCCGCAGAACGCCTGCGTATAACGCGTGCCCTCGCGCGCCATGCGGTCGAGCCGTGGAGTCTGGATGAGCTTTTGCCCATAGGCGCCGACGTCACCCTGCGCGAGATCGTCGCTGAGGATGAAAACGATATTGGGCTGCCGGCCGGACGTCGCGGCGGAAGCACCGCGTAGTGCGACAAACGAAGACAGGAGGAACAGGGTGAGAAGGAGGCGATTCATAGTGAGAAATGGAAAATTAGTCCGGGCTCTTGCTTGCGGCGGCGCGTTTCCACCAATTGGGATTGTCGGGGCGATAGGCGAGATTGGTTTGGGGGAACGTGGCGCCGGTGTCGGCCCAGAGTTTCTTCAACGCGGCCATCAGCTCGGCGACTTTTGCGGGATTTTTCGCGGCGACGTCGGTGGTCTCGCCGGGATCGGTGGCGAGATGGTAAAGTTCGGTGCGCGCGCCGAGGACGAGTTTACCGAAGGCGCCTTCGTTTTCGGGGACGGCACCGGTGACATCGAGGAAGTCGCCGAAGTAGTGGATGAGTTTCCAATCGTCACGGAGGATCGTGGAGCACGGCGTGCGGGCGAACGGCGTGGTGTAGGTGGGCGTGTGCCACCAGAGCGTGTCGCGTGCGGGGCGGCCCGTGCCGGTGAGGAGAGGAAGGATATTTTCGCCGTCGAGTTTTTGCGCGGCGGGGAGCTTCGCGTCGGCGAGCACGGCGAACGTGGGATACCAATCGACGAAGTGGACGGGCACGGCGTTCGAGGAGGCGGGCTTGATGCGCGCGGGCCAGCGCGCGAGGAGTGGCACACGCACCCCACCCTCGTAAGTCATGCCTTTCGCGCCACGCAGCGGGGCCATGTCGGCCATGCGATTAAGACCACCGTTGTCGGAAGAGAAAATCACGAGCGTGTTTTGCGTGAGACCGAGTTCGTCGAGCTTGGCCAGCACGCGACCAATCTGGGTGTCGAGGTGCTCGAGTGTGGCGTAGTAATCGGCGGTGGGGCGCTCGCGATACGCCGTGAGCGGCGTGGAACTTTTGCGGTGGCCGCGGGCAACATATTTCTCGACGAGCGCTTTGGGCGGTTCGAGCGCGGCGTGCGGCGCGTGGTGCGCGAGGTAGGCGAAAAACGGGCGCGCGCGGTTGGCCTCGATGAAGCCGAGCATGTCGTCGGTGATGCCGGCGGTGGACTTGTCCTTCTCGGGCGAGCCGTTGGCGGCGGCGCCGACGAAGTCGAAGCCGTAGCGGTCGAAATATTTTCCGCCGTCACGCGCGCGGAGTGCAGCTGCGTTGTAATTGTCGGCGATGTGCCACTTGCCGGAGAGGCCGGTCGCGTAGCCGGCGGCGCGGAGCATGAGCGCGAGCGAGGCGGTCGCCGGCGGCATCACCATCGCGTGCGGCGGCGGAGTGAGCGACGCGGCGAAGGGATCCATTTCGTGGGTGACGGCAAACATCCCCGTGCGCGCGGGCCACTGTCCGCTGAAAAACGCGCCGCGCGTGGGCGAGCACTGCGGCTCGGCGTAGGCGCGGTGAAACGTCATGCCCTCGCGCGCGAGGCGGTCGAGGTGCGGCGTGGAGACGTCCTTGTTGCCGTAGGGCCCGATGCCGTTCCACCCGAGATCGTCGGCGAGGATGAAGACGATGTTGGGCGGCGGGGCGGCAACACCCACGGAGGAGGGAAGAATCAATGCCGCGGCGAGGAGCAACAGGGGAGCGAAACAGAGCATGAAGTACTCTTCCGACAGGAAATGGACGGGGCAACCCAGAAGCCGGAGGCTGCAGAGCGCGGCCCTTCGACCGACTCGCTTTTACAGAAAACGTCGTTTGATTCACAGGGCATGTCCACTTCGGCGAAATCCACTCCGCCCGCACCGCTCTTCAACTGGCTCGACCATCGCGCCACCGGCGTGCTCTGCCATCCCACCTCGTTTCCGAGCGCCCATGGCATCGGGGTGTTCGACGACGGCGCTGGGCGGTTTCTCGATTTTCTCCATGATGCGGGCTTCAAATACTGGCAGGTGTGCCCGCTCGGCCCCACCGGCTACGGCGATTCGCCTTACCAGTGCTTCTCTTCATTCGCGGGCAACCCCTATCTGATCGATCCGACGGCGTTGGTTACCGCCGGGCTGCTACCAATGTCAGCCCTCGACGGCCTGCGCGCACTGGATGCACAAGCCGTCGATTTCGGCGCGCTCTACCAAGTCAAACGACCGCTCCTGTTTGCTGCCCATGCCGCGTGGCTAAAACAGGCCAGACCGTCGCTCCCGTACGGTGACTTCTCGCGCTTTCAGGCCGACAACGCGCACTGGCTCACGAGCTACGCCTTGTTTTCCGCGCTCAAAGATCACCATGAAGGCCGGCCGTGGTGGGAATGGCCGGCCGAAACGCGGTCCCTCGCCAGCGCGCAAAAGTCTGCGCTCGCCCAACAAGTCGCCACCCGGGCCGAAGCCTACGCGTTCATCCAATATTTTTTCTTCGGGCAGTGGCAGGCGCTCCGCACGCGTGCCTCGCAGCTGGGTATTTCCATCATCGGCGATACCCCCATCTTCACCGCGCTCGACAGTGCGGACGTGTGGGCGAGTCCGCACCTCTTCCTGCTCGACAAGAAAACGCTGCGCCCCACCGCCGTCGCGGGCGTGCCTCCGGATTATTTTTCGGCCGATGGACAGCTGTGGGGCAACCCGCTCTACGATTGGGCAGCCCACGCCGCCGACGGCTACACGTGGTGGCTCGATCGTCTGCGCGCGAACTTCGCACTCTGCGATGTCGTGCGCCTCGACCATTTTCGTGGCTTCGATGCCTATTGGGCGATTCCGGCCAACGCCCCGACCGCGCGCACGGGCAGCTGGCAACCGGGTCCGGGCATCGATTTTTTCAAGAACGTTCGTCGCGCGATGCCCACCGTGAAACTCATCGCCGAAGACCTCGGCGAACTTTCTCCATCCGTCGTCACCTTGCGCGAGGCCACCGGACTTCCGGGTATGGCCATTCTCCAATTCGCCTTCGGCGGCGATGCGAAAAACCTCTATCTTCCGCACAACCAGCGCGCGAACAGCGTCGTTTACCCCGGCACGCACGACAATGACACGACGCTCGGCTGGTATGCCACCACGGACGAACAAGCGCGCGATCACGTCCGTCGTTATTTTCGCGTGAGCGGTCAGGATGTCGGCTGGGACTTTGTCCGCTCGTCCTTCGCCTCCGTCGCCAATCTCGCCGTCATTCCTTTGCAGGATCTCTTCAGTCTCGGCTCGTCGGCTCGTATCAACAGTCCGGGGACGAGCCAGGGGAATTGGACCTGGCGTTACCGTGACGAACAATTGCGGGCACTCCACGACGGTTCCGCGTCCTATCTCCGTCAACTCACGGCCCTCTACGGCCGCGACAGCAGTGCGCTCGTGCTGTCGGCGGATTAAGCCCGCTTTGCCCGACCCCACGCGCCCGCGGTCCACAGCCGCGCGCGTCCCAGCCAAAGGTAGACGACCGGCACCGTGTAGAGCGTGAGCAACTGGCTCACGGCCAATCCGCCCACGATCGCGAGCCCCAAGGGGCGGCGCATTTCCACGCCTTCACCACTCGCGAGCACCAGCGGCAGCGCACCCAGCAACGCCGCAAGATTTGTCATCAAGATCGGCCGCAACCGCAACAGCGCCGCCTCGTAAATCGCCTCGCGCGGCGCGATGGACCGGCTCCGCTCCGTCGCAATTGCAAAATCGATCATCAGAATCGCGTTCTTCATCACGATACCGATCAGCAAAAACAGCCCGAGCAGCGCGATCAGCGAGAATTCCGTATTCGTCAGCCGCAGCGCCAGCAACGCCCCCAGCCCCGCCGACGGCAACGTCGACAGAATGGTGAGCGGATGCACCAAACTCTCGTAAAGAATTCCCAACACGAGATACACCGCCA
>CANIJN010000297.1 GCA_947467625.1 Opitutia bacterium
ACACAAGGACAACGGCCATCGCCACCCAAACCAAAGCCGCAGCCAAAAAACGAATGACACGACCCACCAGCAAGGCGAGGAGCGGTGCGGTGAAAAAGGGCGTTTTCAGAGCCCCGCATACCGTGCCAGCTGGCCGGCCACACGCCGCAGCTGGCCCCGTGCCCGCCCTGCCCCCATGCCGCAAACCCCACGGCAATGATGTAAAAAAGGTTGGCATGAAGACGCGAATTGAAAAAGAGGGGGCGTGCGCGTATTGGCAAGGACTCCCGACTATTCGCTGATCTTTTTTCCGCGCGACACTTGGGCGGTGCCGATCAGCTTGCCGGCGGGATCCCAACTCTTGGCCTCACCGTGCGGCACACCGGCCGCCAGCGGGGTTTCCCGCGCCAGCCGGCCGTTGGCATGCCACTCGCGGAAAACGCCCGCCAACGTCCCGTCGACGATTTTAACCTCAGATTTTTTTCCACCTTCGGCAAACCAGCGGGTGCGCGTGCCGTGGCTCACCCCGCGCACGAAACGCTCCTCGACCTCGATTTGCCCGTTTTCATACCAGCCGCGCGACAAGCCGTGCGCCCGCCCGTCGACAATCGTCACCTCGACGCGGCGCCGGTCCGCAGTCCATCGCTGCACGAGCCGACCCGCGATGGGCACAGTCATCGTGGGTTTATAAAGCACCGCGTCATACCAACGTGCTTTGAACTCTGGACTTTTCGTTAGCCGCGAGCGCCCGCGAGTGGGCGGATCACCCCTCGCTGGCGCTCGCGGCTACCCGGCAAATCACCGTCTGCATCTTTTGGTCGATTGGTTTTATCCCAACGTCTCGTGATATTGGGACGATAGTCGAATCACCACTCGCTGGCGCTCGCGGCTGCTCGGCAAATCAAAGTCTACCTCTTTTGTCGAATCACCACTCGCTCACGCACGCGGCTACCAGCAGTCAAAAAATCAAATGACGTTGGTATTAGATCCGTTTCAGGACACTCCATCCGCCGCCTCGCGACCGCACGCTCCCCTGCTTTTCAGAATAATAGCCGCCCGAGCAGTCACAAAATAGTAAAGGCGGGCTACCGAAGCAGCCCGCCTAAATCTGGGTCCGGATCGCGAGAGGCTCGCGGGCCGATCATTCCATCACGGCGTCGGCGCCGCCACCGCCGGGAAAAGGTCGTCGAGCGAATCGCTCTCGGCGCTCACGTCGGCGAAGAGCCACGACGAAAGGTAGCGCTCGCTGCTTGAAGCAATGATCACGACGATTTGTTTGCCTTTGTTTTCCGGACGCTTGGCCAACTGGAGGGCCGCCCAAACCGCGGCACCGGACGAAATGCCGACGGCGATACCGTCGAGCGCATTCACCTGCTTGGATACCGGACCGGAGTCCGCTTCTTTCACGCGGATGACTTCATCGTAGATCTTGGTGTTCAACACGGCAGGGACAAATCCCGCCCCAATTCCCTGTAATTTGTGCGGGCCGGGCGCACCACCGGAGAGCACCGGGGAAGCATCCGGCTCGACCGCGACGATCTTCACCGCCGGCTTCCGGGCCTTCAGTACTTCCCCGATGCCGGTGATGGTGCCGCCGGTGCCGATACCTGACACGACGATGTCAACCTTGCCGTCGGTATCGCGCCAGATTTCCTCGGCAGTCGTCCGGCGGTGCACCGCCGGGTTCGCTGGATTCGAGAATTGTTGGAGAATCAGACCATGCGGAATTTTGGCGGCGAGCTCCTCTGCCTTCGCGATGGCGCCTTTCATGCCTTTCGGTCCTTCCGTGAGCACCACACGCGCACCGAGGATCTTGAGCATCTTGCGACGTTCGACAGTCATCGTTTCCGGCATCGTGAGGATCAGCTTAATCCCTTTCGCGGCGGCGACGAAGGCAAGCGCGATACCGGTATTGCCCGAGGTCGGCTCGATGAGGACCGTATCCTTCGTGATCTTACCGGAGCGAATCCCGTCTTCGATCATCGCGTGGCCAATGCGGTCCTTGATGGACGAAAGCGGATTGAAAAACTCGAGTTTGAGGAGGATTTCCGCCTGCGCTCCGTGCGCGGCAGCCGTGCGATTGAGGCGCACGAGGGGGGTGTTGCCGATCGTTTCTGTGATGTCGTTGTAGATTTTAGCCATGATGGGGAGGGATGATTCGCAGCCAATGGAACAGGTTGCCCGCAGCGATGCGGCTCAAAAACGTGGCATAAATACCCTGCACGCGCGAGTGCGTTGATTGGGCGCATCCGTTGCCGCCCACATTTTCCCGCGGGTTACCGCAGGAAACCGCTGGCCGTATTCAACGTGAGGTTCTTCCAAAAATCCGACGAATCAGGCTTTTCGACCGTGCCGGCCAGCGCGAACGGCGTCGCCATCAGATAGTAACCCTTAGCGTCGGTTTTTCCGTCGAGCTGGCGCGCTTGGTTGAGGCCGTTAGCGAGTTGCCCCTTGGCGGCGAGCTGAAGATTGAGCGCTAACGGGCTCGTGGCAAAAGGCACGCCTGGCTTCGCGTCGATGCGACCGGTGCCGGTGAGTCTCATCATGGGTGAGAGCACCTCGATCGACTTCACCACAATCGCGGCGTCGGCACCACGCTCGACCTGCACCACGATACCGTCAAAAGGCATATCCTTCATCAGTTGGGCGAGTTCGGCGGCACTATTGAGACCCGCAGCCAGCTTTTGTTGGCCCAACAACGCGGCTCCAAGCCCAGCGAGACCGATCCCCAACGACGCCGACTCGGATTTTTTGTTGAGCGCCCGCAGAACACCTTTCGATCCTTTGAAATCAAGCTGCCCCTGAATCCGGTCGGCAAACTCCGGGAGATTCGCCGCCGTGCCATTAAACTTGCTCGCAATCGTGAAGGTCGTCTCCAGCGCGGGTGGCGCCGATGGATCCGCTTTGCGGAGGAAAGCGCCAACGTCGAAACCTGGAACCTCGACGGTGCCGGCGAGTGCATAGGGACGCGCCAGTTTCGGGTCGAATGAGAGGAGCGTCGAAATCTTGAAGGGATTGCCGTTCAGTTTTCCGGAAACCGTTTCCACCGCGAGGCGGTCTTCACGGATGGCCAACGCACCGCGCAGATCCCCGAGCGTCGTCGCGGCATCGAGCTTGATCGCCTTGATGTTGAGATCCACCCGCCCGGTGAAGCCGGCCCAAACCGGCGCGGTGTCTTTGACCGGACCGGTCAATTTCGGCGTGGGTGCGGCCGGTGCCGCCACGCTCCGGCGCGGAGCAGGCGCCGGCGTGAGCTCAGCAGACTTCGGGGCGGATGAGGGTGCTTGGGCACCGAGCGCGGCGAATGCCTGCAGGTCGTCGACGATGAGCTGATCGCCGGTGACGCGACCTTCAAAGGAGATTGCTCCGGGCTTTACGCCGATTTTCCCGTCGAGCGTGATATCGGATTTTCGTCCGTCCTTGGTCACGATCAGCGTGTTGCGCACGGTGCCGGAATGAGTGGCGTCGAGCTTGGCATCGATCGCGAGGTCCATGGCGCCCAGCGCGAGCGCACCTTCGCGCGCGACGAGATTCTGCGCTGAAATGGAAACCTTGCCCGTCACGCCATCGGCCATGGCACCATCGAATGTCACGTTCACAGTTCCCCGCAGCAGCGGCAAGTGAGCCGCGAGCGCCGGCTGTTTTGCGAGCGCGGCGAAATCGGCGCTGACAGTACCCTTGCCGGTCGCGCGCAGCGCTTTCCCCGGTGTCACGTCACCGGCGACGGCCACGGACACGAGCGCCACCGAGCCTTGGCGCAGCTCGAGTTGGCGCATCGCGGCGGTGAGCGTGGTGCCCGTCCACGTCGCATTCAGATCCGTCGCAAAATCTGCCCCGCGAAGATAGTCCTGCCCACTCAGCGCCACACTCATGTTACGCGTAGCAATTTTCTCGGTCGCACGGACGCCGATCGCTTCGCCTCCGGGGAGCGTGATCTCGAGCGCCCCAGCGACGAGCTGGCCCGACATCTTCGACTGCGCGACGTAGGGCTCGACCCACCCGAGAGGGATCTCACCCCAGCGAACGCGCGCGGCAGGCGCCGCGGCTTGAGGCGCGGAGATTTTTTTCGTCGAAACATCGAGGGCGAGCGGTTGGAGCGCATCGATAGCGGCAAGCACCACCCCGCCCTCTCGATCGATCTGGAGCTTGAGTGCCGAGAGCTGGAGTGCGTTCCCCTCCAGTCGCCCTTGGGCCTTGAGCGCGAGCGTGAGCGGCCCGACTTCGGCGGGTAAATACGGTTTCACCAGCGCCGCGATCTTGCCCTCAAGTTGCGCCGAAAACGTCGTGGCCGGCTTCGGCCCGGTCAGCAAATCGGCGGATACGGAGCCGGCGAGCGAATCACCGTCGCCCGTCGAGACCGAGATTTTTTCCAACTCGGCCATGATGCGCGCCGCCGAGTAATCGACGCGCGGACTCAGCGCCACCGTAACCCGATCAACGAGGATTCCCTGGCCCTCACGGACCGTCACCGAGCGCAACGTGAGCGGCTCGACCGTGCTCAGCTTTATGCGGCTACCATCCAGCTCGGCACCGACCACGAACACGCCGGCCAGTTCTCCACTGGTGATCGTCCGAGGTTTCAGGACGGGTTGGGCCCAGGCGAGCGGTACGCCGATCAATGCGACGCGCAGGAGTTCGGCACCGGGTCGCTCGGCGGTGAGGCGTTGGTCTTTGAAAGTAAACGAGAGCTTTTGCTGCGCGGCGACCGTAACGAACGTTCGTCCGTCGGGGCCGGCCACTGCAAATTCGAGTTTACCGAGCTGCGCGGAATCTTTTCCGCTGCCACCGTCGAACACGGCCCGGATCTGTAAAGTCCCGATCGCAGCCAGTTCGGCCCCGAGTTTTTCGAGTTTGGAAATTTGGCCATTCAGCGTGCCGGCAGCCGTGGCGGCGCTCGTCTCAAGATTAAAAGTAAAACTCCCCTCCCCCGCCAACGCGACCTCGGGCAAGCCGAAGCCGCTCAACACCGCGGCGAGTTGTTCGCTGCGGACCGCCAGCCCCCACGTGCCGCTGAGAGTGGGCTTACCGGCGGCGTAGGTGACTTGGGTATTGAAGAGCGGCTCCACGTTAGCTCCGCGGACGAGACCGACGCGGGCTGAAATAGTCTCGCCGGACGTTGCGTCCACCTGCGCCAGCTTCACCTCAACCTTGACCCGATCGCTCGGGAGACTCGGCCCCGTCGCACTGACGTCGCCAGTAAACTCCACCGCATCGACCCGGAGGTCAGCCGTAGTCCGAAGCTTGATTTCGCCCGAGGCTTGGGCGGCTGTCAGCGGGGCTCCCTTGCTCACATCGGAGAAGGCGGCTTTCCACGTGATCGTGGCGAATTTACCCGGCGTGAGCCCACCACCGGACA
>CANIJN010000298.1 GCA_947467625.1 Opitutia bacterium
CCAATGAGGTCGCTCGGCAACAGCTCAGGATCACGCGCCGCCAGCGCTATCAGCCGGAGGATCGCGAGGTCGAGGGCGACCACGTTGCCGCGCGCGGGTTTGGCGCCCAAGCTTGCTCGCCGCGATGGCGTGTGACTTCCTCGACGCGCCTTTCCTCCTTATGCGCCCCTTATTCCGCCTCCTCGTCGCCGCGCTCAGTTTCACCACGTTCGTGTGGCCGGTTGCCGCTAAAAATTTCCGCCTGATTCTCGCTCCATCCGACGTCGAGCGCTCGGGCCAGGTCATCGCGTTCAAGCTCCCGGCCGACGCTCCGAAGTCCCCCGTCCTCCGCAACGTCAGCGGGCGCTCCCTCGCCCTGCAAACGGATCCTGATGGCTTCACGCGCTTCATCGTTCCGTCGCAGCGGGCACGCGAGTCACTCACGTTCACGCTCGCTGCGGGCGCCAGCGGCCCCCGCGAGGGCGTCGTCGCCGCACCCGATCGCGGCGACCTCAAGCTGAGCGTCGCCGGCTTCCCCGTCCTCTATTATCGCTTGGCACGTGACGCCGTGCCGCGCGCCGACATCAAGCCCGAGATCGTGCGCGCCGGCTATATCCACCCAGTCTTCTCTCCCTCCGGCCAACTCGTCACCGACGACTACCCGTCGAATCACCCCCACCATCACGGTATCTGGACGCCTTGGACAAAGACGAGTTTTCAGGGCCGTTCGCCTGACTTCTGGAACATGCAAGGGAAGACCGGCGCCGAAGAATTTGTCGCTCTCGACCGCACGTGGAACGGCCCGGTGCACGGCGGATTCACGGCGCGCCTGAAGATGGTCGATCTCTCCGCCCCGACGCCCGTCACGGCGCTCAACGAAACGTGGCAGGTCACCGTCTACGATGTCGGTGGCGCCTCGCGCCCGGTGCGCATGTTCGACCTCGTCACCACGCAGTCCTGCGCCACCGCCGATCCGCTCATTCTCCCCGAGTATCACTACGGCGGTTTTGGCTTCCGCGCCGCCGGCGCTTGGAACGGCCCCGGCGACGCCGCCCGCTACCTCACGTCCGAAGGCATCACTGACCGCATCCAGGGCAACAACTCCCGCGCCCGCTGGTGCTTCATTGGCGGCCCGCTCAAGGACGGCGCATTTGCCGGCACGGCCACCCTCGGCCACCCCGATAATTTCCGCGCCCCTCAGCCCGTGCGTCTGCACCCCAACATGCCCTACTTCAGCTTCGTACCCCAGATTCTCGGTGAATTCAAAATTGAACCCGGCACACCCTATGTCGCCCGCTTCCGTTTCATCGTCGCCGACGGCGAGCCCGATCGCGTCCACCTCGACGCCTACTGGAACGGTTACGCGCAACCAGCCACCGTGAAACTCGAGGTACTCTGACGCCCTCTGCAGCCGGCATCCCTCCCGAAGAAAAATCTGCGGTTTTTCTCTTCGCCCGCTCGACAAACAACCACGCGCTCTTCCCTCTTACGCCCTCCTCTCCATGACACTCCCCACCCCCAACACCTCCGCCCCACCCGATAAAAAGCGGCTCGCCGCCGTCCTCATCGCCGCCTTCCTCGGCTGGATGTTCGACGGTATGGAAATGGGGCTCTTTCCCTTGATCGCCCGTCCAGCTCTGCTGCAAATGCAGCAGGCCAACGGCCTCGCCCTCACCGACGATTTTGTCGGTCTCTGGATGGGCTACGCCACCGCAGCGTTTCTTCTCGGCGCCGCCATCGGTGGCGTGACCTTCGGCTGGCTCGGCGACAAAATCGGCCGCGTGCGGGCGATGGCCGCCAGCATTCTTGTCTATTCGGTCTTCACCGGCCTGATCTACTTCGCGCAGCAACCGTGGCACCTCTGCGTCGCGCGCTTCATGGGTGCCGTGGGCATGGGCGGAGAATGGGCCCTCGGCATTGCCCTCGTCATGGAAGTCTGGCCGGAAAAACACCGACCGCTGATGGCCGGCATCATCGGCGCCGCCGCCAACGTCGGGTTCGCCCTCATCGCCGTCGTTGGCATCTTTTTCAAAGTTACCGTCGATTCCTGGCGCTGGGTCGCCCTCATCGGCGCGCTCCCTGCGCTGCTCACCTTCGCCTTCCGCCTCTTCGTTCCGGAGTCGGAAAAATGGCACGCCGCCGTCAGTGAAAACGGCCGGGAAAAAAATCCTCTCACCGAAATTTTTGGCGCATTCTGGCCACTGTATTTTAGCTCGATCGTCGTCGCGGTCGCTGGGTATTTCCTCTACCAGCCTTTACTCTGGGTTGGGCTAGTGCTCGTCGCCGCCTCAATCTTTGTCTTTGCGTTTCCTCCCGCAGGAGCGAAACCCGACTACACTCTGTCCAATCGGACCTTTATCGCCACCGCCCTCTCCTCCGTCGCCCTCATCGGCACCTGGGGCTCCGTGCAATGGCTCCCGCTCTGGGCCGACAAGATGGCCGGCGCCGCCGATCCCACGGCCAAAGCTTGGACCGGCATGACCTCCGGCATCGGTGCGGTCATTGGCTGTCTCCTCGGCGCCTACATTGGTCGCTTCATCACCCGCCGCATGGCATACTTCCTCCTCTGTCTCGGCTCGCTGATTTTCTGTGCGGTGCTCTTCCGCGGAATCCACACCTACAGTCCCGTCTTCCTCGTGCTGACCTTCATCGTCGGCGCACTCACCGCCGCCTTCTACGGCTGGCTCCCGCTCTACCTCCCCGAGCTCTTCCCGACCCGCGTGCGCGCCACCGGCCAGGGCCTCTCTTACAACGCAGGCCGCATCCTCGCCGCCGTCGGTGCCGTGCAGATGGGTTCCCTGATGGCGACTTTCGACGGCAGCTACGCCAAGGCGGGAGCCGTCATCACGCTCATTTACGTCGTCGGCCTCGGCCTCATCTGGCTCGCTCCGGAGACCAAGGGCAAACCGTTGCCTGAGTAACGACCCCCGCGGGTCGCACCCACGTTCCTCCCGCCTTCGCAGCTACAGTGCCTTGCGCGGCGGACCACTCCGGTTGCGCCGTGCGCCACCCATAGCTTGCGAGAGCTCGGCCAAATCCACGTCGTTCCACGGCTCCTCACGAGTCGCCGAGGTGGACCGCACGCGCGCGACCGTCTCCGCTGTCACGACCCCGGCGGCATGACCCCACGAATTGCGGACAAACGTCAGCACATTCGCGATCGCCTCGTCGTCGAGCGCGGCCTTCAGGGTCGGCATTACCAGATTATCGCTGGCTTTGCCGTTGAGCACAATACTCGCCAGAATACGCTCGTCCGCGAGCACCCAGCGCGAATACACCAGCGGCGGCGCGAGGCCCACGAGCCCTTGCCCTTCGGGTTGATGGCACGCTGCGCACAGCGCCGCGAATTGCGCCTTGCCCTTATCGAAACGCACTTGGTCCGCCGGGGCGAGCTTCACCTCCGCGACCGCCGCCATGCCGGACTTGCCCGGCCAACGTAACGACGCGAGGAGCTTGGTCGCACGCTCGGACTCGGGGCTGCCACCTTGGGCCGCAAGCGCCACCAACGGTTTCGGTTCCGCCGACAGCGTTGCCGGGACCGCTTTGCCATCAAACAGCCGCGGCAGCGCCCGGTCCACTCCGTCGAGCACCGCCGTGCGGGCCCACGCGGGGGCTGTCGAATCAGCAGCGACCGCCAGCACGCGACCGAGGCGCGCGGTATCATTCGACTTCAACGCGCCGACCGTCGCGGCGATCACCGCATTCTTTACCGCCACGCCGCCGGCTTTCGCCTCGTGCACAATAGCCTCCACAAAGTCCGCCTCACGCCTCGCCAGCCCGCTCACCACCGCATCGACGAGATACGGCTGCTCGCCCGCCGCGATGAGCAGAGCCCGCAGCGCCGCATCCGCCGCGGGCGTCTTCGCCTCGCCCAAGGATAACGCCAATTGCAGGCGCACCGCCGGTTCAGACCGCACTGCGAGCGATACCAACTTCGCCACAATCTCCGGGTCCAATGTCGGTTTGAGCAATTTCTCCGCCACGCGAATCGCCGCTGCACACACCCGCACATCTTGGTCTGCTAGCGCGGCCAGCACCGTCACTTTGTCGAGCCCACCCACGCCCTCCAACGTCCAGAGCGCGTGCACGCGCGCCAACGGCGTAGCCGCCGCCACGGCCATCTTTCTCAAACTCACCACCGCAGCCGGATCGCGTTTTTCAACGAGCAAACGCTGCGCCGTGTCGCGCACCCAGCCATTCGCATCGCCGAGTTTTCCCACCAACTGCGCCGTCGTCGCAGTCGCGAGACCGGACTTTAAATTGGCCTTGGGCGCTCCGTCAGGCACGATGCGCCAGATGCGGCCGAGACCAATGCCGTCGCCGAGTTTTCGCTCCTCGATCTGCTTGCGCAAGAAACTCGTGACATAGGTCTTGTGCTGCAAAATACCCCGATAGAGATCGACCACATAGAGCGCTCCGTCGGGACCGTTAAACAAATTCACGGGGCGGAAACGCTCGTCCGTCGAGGTGAGAAACTCTGCGGCTTCGTAGGCATTGGCTCCGGCGACTTCACCGTCCTTCTCGGTGAGTGTGATGCGCTTAATGAGATTACCCGCCGGCTCCGCAATAAAGGCGTCGCCGCGAAACTCCGCCGGGAACAACCCGCCACGATAAATCACCGGACCACAGGCCGCGGTCACTGACATCAGTTTCCCCTCCTTATCGAGCGTGTTGTAGCCGCGATTGATGCCCGGCGTCACGCGACCAGGAAACGTCGGGAGTCGCGCCGGCGTGACCTTCACGTTCGTGCCGGTCGCCGTGAACTCCGGATTGCGGCGCAAATACGCCGACGGCACGGCATCAATGCGCAGCGGGTCGCTGTTGCTGTTATAATAAATGCGTCCCACGTCGTCCTGCGTAATGCCCCATTGGCCGCGGGTGATCGTGCCGTCCCGCGTAAATTTCCCGGCGCCTTCATAGCGAAAACGCGCCGTGAAGTTCGCCGAGTAAATCCAGTTATCCAGCATCCACGCCAAACCGTTGGCGTTGTGCTCGGGGTTCGTCGTGTTGGCATAATCCTTCGCAATTTCCGTCTTCGTATCCGCCGCGCCGTCGCCGTTCGTGTCGCGCATGAACCACAGGTGCGGCGGCTCCGCGATCAATACGCCATCGCCAATCAGCGACATCGCGCGGGGCATCACGAGGTCCTTCGCAAAGACCGTGCGCTTGTCCATCCGCCCGTCGCCATCCGTGTCCTCAAGCACCGCGATCACTCCGAGCGGCTGGTCTTCACCCTTCCCATCAACGTCGTTCATGTAACCGCGCATTTCGAGCACCCAGAGCTTTCCGTCCGGCGCGATCTGCATCGAGATCGGGTCGCCCACGAGCGGGTCTGCCGCGA
>CANIJN010000299.1 GCA_947467625.1 Opitutia bacterium
AATGATCCGAATACGCTCAAAGCGAGCTATGCCCGCAATTGCCTGCTCACGCGTCGACTGCTCGAAAAGGGTGTCCGCTATGTGAGTCTGTATTGTGCGTCGCGGGCGAGCGCGGTGGATGGATTGCTCAATTGGGATGCCCATAAAACGCTCAAGGCGGACTACGAACGCCACGCGCCGATCTTCGACCAACCGACGGCCGCGTTGTTGGCGGATTTGAAGCAACGTGGCCTCTTGGCGGATACGCTGGTGATTTGGTGCAGCGAGTTTGGTCGTATGCCGACGCATCAGGAAGGCACGGCCGGGCGTGATCACAACCCGGATGCGTTCACGACCTGGTTCATGGGCGCGGGGGTGAAAGGCGGTGTGAGCCACGGGGCGACGGATGATTTCGGGCGGCGCAGCGTGCAGGACGTGACGACCGTCTACGATTTTTATGCGACGGTGCTGCACCTGCTCGGCGTCGATCACGAGCGCCTGACTTACTATCACAACGGCTCGAACCGCCGGCTCACCGATGTGCACGGGCACGTGTTGAAGGGCGTGTTGGCATGAACGGTTTCCCTCAGAATCAGGGCACCGCAGATGCATGACCGGGCAATCGCCTCAAGATGAGATTTGCACGAATTACTTTCCCCCAGTTGCGGAGTCTTTGGGCTGCGGGATTTTGCATCGCCGGTATTGTGCTGATCTCCATCCGCGCGAGTGCGGCGGACGCGGCGGGGGTCGCGTTCTTTGAACAGAAGATTCGGCCGGTGCTGGTTGAGCACTGCTACGAATGCCACAGCGACCAGGCGAAGAAGATCAAGGGCGGGCTGCGCCTCGATTCGCGCGCGGGGTGGGGGGTGGGCGGAGACGGCGGCACGGCTGCGATTGTACCGGGGAAACCGGAGGAGAGCCTGCTCATCCGGGCCGTGCAGCATCTCGAGGATGATCTGGCGATGCCGCCGAAGAAGCCGAAGCTGCCGGACGCAGTCATCGCTGATCTCGTAACGTGGGTGAAGATGGGCGCGCCCGATCCGCGCGATGGTGCGCCGCTCGAAGCGAAGCGCGCGGACAAATCGTGGTGGTCGCTCCAGCCGTTGCGCGCGGCTGATGCGGGGGTGGCGGCGGGATCGGCCGCGATTGACCATTATGTGGAAGCGGGATTGCAGGCGAAAGGGCTCGCGCTGAATCCGCCGGCGGATGCGCGCACGCTGATCCGCCGGATGAGTTACGATGTGACGGGGTTGCCGCCGACGGCGGCCGCAGTCGCGGCGTTTGCGGAGGTCTATCGCGCAGAGCCCGAGCGCGCAGTGACGGAGCTGGCAGACACCTTGTTGGCATCACCGGCCTACGGCGAGCGCTGGGGGCGGCACTGGCTCGACGTCGTTCGCTTTGGTGAGAGCAATGGCTTCGAGCGGAATTTTCTCATCAACGATCTCTGGCCGTTTCGCGACTACGTGATCCGCTCGCTCAACGACGACAAGCCTTTCAATCAGTTCATCGTCGAACATCTCGCCGGCGATCTGATCGGTAAGAACCGGCCGGAAACTGAAGTCGGCAGCGCGTTCCTCGTCGCCGGGCCGTATGACGACGTCGGCAATCAAGATGTGGCGGCTCGGAAAAATATTCGCGCGGCTACCCTCGACGATCTCATTACGGCGACGAGTGGGGCGTTTCTGGGGATGACGATCAATTGTGCGCGCTGCCACCACCACAAATTCGATCCGATCCCCACGGAGGATTACTATCGGCTGCGCGCGGCGTTTGAGGGTGTGACGCACGGGCGCCGCGTCGTGGCGTCGGCGGAGGAGCGCGCGGTGTTCAAGTCCGCAACGGGGCCGCTGAACGCACAGCGGACGAAATGGGTCGCGGAGCGCGCCGTGCTCGAGCGGGAAGTCACGCGGCGCGCGAAAGAGGCGGCGGCGCAGGTCGTCGCGACGCGGCCGAAGGTGAACCCCGAGTTGACCGAGGAGCGTTTTGAGCCGGCGGCGGTGCGGGCGGTGAAGCTCGTCATGAGTGCGAGCACCGCGAATCCGAAGTCGGCCACGGGCTCGCGGATCGTGGAGTTCGAGGCGTGGAGTGCCGGCGAGGGCTCGCGGAATGTCGCGCTGGCGAGCCACGGAGCACGGGCCGAGGGCGCGAAGTCGGCGGTGGCGGAGGATTTTCTGGAGGCCTACGGAGCGCACCTCGCGATCGACGGGCGATTCGGCGAGCAGTGGTTCATCGGCGATCCCGCGGTGCTGACGGTCACGTTCGCAAAGACCGAGACGATCGACCGCGTTTCGTTCCGTAATGCGAAGGGCCTGATGATCGAAGACAAGGCGCAGGGAGCGACGCCGACCGACTACGCGATTCAGGTCTCGGCCGACGGGGAAACCTGGCGGACGGTGGCGTCGAGCGCGGGACGCGAACCCTGGAGTGAGGCCCACGGCATCGAGCGCGTGCGTCCCGAAGTGACGACGTCGGCCGAGGCCCGGCAACTTGCGGCGGTATCGGCGGAGATTGCCAAAGTGGATCGGGCGCTGAAGGCGGTACCGCCGCTGCGAGAGATCTGGGCTGGCAAATATGCGCAGCCCGAGGAAAAGACGTTCGTGCACAAGGGCGGTGACCCGCTGAAGCCCGGTGACGGGGTGGTGCCAGCGAGTCCGACGATGGTGGATCGCACCGTGCCATCGTTTGCCCTGGATGCCGATGCGCCCGAAGGCGAGCGCCGTCGCGCGCTCGGCGAGTGGATCGTGCGGGACGATCACCCGCTCACGCCGCGGGTATTGGCGAACCGTGTGTGGCAATACCACTTCGGCACGGGAATTGTGGATACGCCGAGCGATTTTGGCTTTCTGGGTGGGCGGCCGACGCACCCGGAGTTGCTCGATTATCTCGCGCGACGGCTCGTCACTGCGGGTTGGCGCTTGAAGCCGTTGCACCGGGAAATTCTGCTCTCGCGCACCTATCGGCAGTCGGGCGCCCATCGCGCGGACGCGGCGCGCATTGACCAAGAGGCGCGGTTGCTCTGGCGGTTCCCGCCGCGGCGATTGGGTGCGGAAGAGTTGCGCGATACGATGCTGCGCGTCGCCGATAAGCTGGATTCAAAAATGGGCGGGCCGGGCTTCCGACTCTACAAATTTACGCAGAACAACGTCTCCACGTATTTCCCGTTGGATCGGCATGGGCCGGAGACCTATCGGCGAAGTGTGTATCACCAGAACGCGCGGGCGAGCGTGGTCGATGTGCTCAATGATTTCGATCTGCCTGACATTGCGTTCGCCGCGCCTCGGCGCGCGAATACCACGACGCCGCTGCAGGCGCTCACGCTGCTGAACCATAGTTTCACGACCGATATGGCGCAGGCCATCGCGGCGCGGTTGGAGCGCGGGGGAGCAGCGGCCAGCGCGCAGATTGACGAAGCCTATGGGCTCGCGTTTCAGCGGGCGCCAACGGTCGCGGAGCGGGCGGCGGCCGGGCGGTTGATCGCGACGCACGGGCTGGCGGCGTTTTGTCGCGCCCTCTTAAATATGAACGAGCTGATCTACCTGGATTGAGCAGGGACAGGGGGCCGAGCGTTGCAGGCGAAAAGACTTTGAGTTTTTGACTGCTGGTAGCCGCAGCGCCAGCGAGTGGTGTTTCGACTATCGGTCAAATACCACGAGACGTCGGTATCAAGCAGCCTGATTTCCACCTCGGCGTCCTTCGGACCATCGCGATGAAAGCCGTGTCATCGGTCTCAAATGTCTGGCTGGCGGAACGGCTGACGATCGGCCGCTCGGCGAGTGTCAGTCAGTAGGTGCGGCGGTTCCGACCGGGTCGGCGGAGCGATTGCGGGATGGTTCAAGGCAGTGGTGTCACGGGGGCGGGCGACCGGGGATGAGATCGCGAGCGGATCGCTGGTGGAACGAAGGAGCGTTACGGCACTTCGTAGATCTCGATCAACGCCACGCCGGAGGAGGCGTTCTTCGCCGATTTGATCTGCGCGGTGTAAGCACCGGGATTGAGTGTGATCAAAACCGCCGCGTCTTTGCTGCCACTAGGCAACGTGAAGGCACCGGTCTGGATCGTAGCCGTTGTGATAGCTGAACTGTTCGCCCAACCTTCGTTGGTCGAGATCACTTTGCCTTCTTGGTAGATTGTGAGCGAGGGATCGGCGAGTGCACCAGTAATGTCGAAGGCGGTGAGCGCAGGACCGATGCCACGGATGAGCAGCGTCTTTGGGGAATTTCCCGTCACAATAAAACCACCGATGAGCACGCCGTCATCCGGTGTGACTTTACCGCGACTAGAAATGTTCACGAGGCGTTGGTAATCCGCATTGGGGTTGAGGCTCGCGTCGTAGATTTCCGCGAGAGCGACACCGGTGCCCGTGCCGCTGGGGTCGGAGATCTGCGCAGTGTAAGCCCCGGGTGCTAGCGTCGCTAAGAGGGCCGCGTCTTTGCTGCCAGCGGTGAAGGCGAAGGCGCCGAGGCGGGCGATTTCCGCCGCATCATCTTTGCTCCAGTCGTCATTTTGGGCGATGAGGCTTAAGCTTTGATAGATCTTGATCGTGGGATTGGGCAAGGTGCTCGTCAGACCGAAGGCGGCGAGCGCAGGGCCGGCAGCCCGGATCAGGACTTTCTTTGACTCAGTGCCGCCGATCACGAAGCCGGTGATGAGAACAGATTCGCCCGTGCCAACTTTAGCCCGCGAGGACAGATTGATCAGGCGATCGGTGCGGGTGGTCGAAGAGCTCAGGCCGGAGAAATCGATCTTGGTATTGCCGGGGAGGGTTAGGGTGGCCGTGGCCGCGGTGGTAACGGGATTGACCACGCCGTTGAGCGTGACGCTGCCCTGCGCGGTGGTCGCGACCAGCGTATAGGTGCCGTCGGCTTTGAGGGTCGTTAATCCACCCACCGTCACGGTCGGGCTCTGCGTGAGCACGAGCATCTCATTATTCGGCCCCACCACCGTGTACGTGACTCCCTGCTCGTTCGCGAGAGCCGTTGATTTGTAGAAACCCACGGCCGGATTTCCGCTCGGTGCGGCTTCTGGCACGGTTACATTGAAGGTTAACCCGAGCGGCTCGATGGTGCCCTTGAACACATTGTCCACCAGCGTGCCCGAGATCGTGTACGACGTCGGCGCGCCTTGGATATTTTGGCCGGTCGGCAGACGGGAGCCCAAGATCGTGTACGACGCGGGCTCAGCTTGGATATTCCGGCCGATCGGCAGACGCGAACTCGTGGCCGTGGAAGAAACAAAGCGGGCCTGAAAC
>CANIJN010000300.1 GCA_947467625.1 Opitutia bacterium
ATCGCCGACCCGTTGCCAGTGGCCAGCGGTGCTGTTGAAGAAAAAGCTGAACCACGTCGCGCCGCTCCAGACGAGGAGGATGTCGGCGTCGGCTGGGTCGGCCGAGGAGCGCCAGCCCGCGGTGCGGTCGGAGGTTTGCAGCGCGAGCGCACCGAGCGTGACGTCGCCGGGCTGCATGGTGGCGAGAAACGTCAGCGCGTTTTCGGAGCGGGTATGCACGGCACGTTGCGGCGTGGCGAGCACCCGGCCGACGACGGCGAGGGTGAGCGGCGTCGCGCCGCGGCGCGTGAGCATGAGACCGCGGTCGGAGCGGAGGAGGAAGTGGTTGCGCGTCGGGTCAGTGCTCACGTCGGTGTCGCGGGCCCAGCGGGACCACACCGTGTTGTAGTAGAAATTCAACCACCCGGCACCGCCCCAGACTTGGACCAGATCCGCGCTGAGGGGATCACCGGCCCCTTGGACGACGAGGGTGTCACCGGTGGCGGTGGTGCCGAAAAACGTGGCGAGGGTGTCGCCGGGGACGATTTCAAACGTGGTGCCGGTCGTAGTGCCGACTGCGAGGCCCAGCGAGGTGAGATCGACCCCGTCGTTGGCGAGCGTGAGTCGCGTGGCGGTGTTATCGGGAGTGACGATGCGGAACGAGCGCCCTGCATGGGCACCGCTCGTGAGGCGCAGGAAATACGGCGCGGCGGCAGAGGAGAAGGCACCGGGCGTCCACCCGGCGGCGGAGTTTTCAATGGTGGTCGCGCCGACGGCGGTGAGCCGGCCGACGGCCCCGGACTGGCTGGAGAGCTCGGCGTCGAAGGGCACGGAGAATGAGCGCGTCTGGCCGGCGGGGATCGTCTGCACGAGATAGCCGACGGGGCGCGAGGTGGCGACTTGAGCGTAGGCGGGTACAGTCAGGAGACCGAGGACAGGAGACAAGAGGCAGAGGACAGGAGACAGGAGGCAGAGGAGGCGCATGGTGAAGGAAAGTGGAATTGTTCTCGTTAGCTTAATCGTTCTGGTTATCTCGGGTGCGAAGCTTGAGCGGCAAAGGCGGCACGTGGAAAGAGAACGATTACGAGGAACGAGAACGCTGGAGAATCGTGAACACTCCCCGAAGCAGAATAGGTGCGCAGAAAGATTTCAATATCCGTCGCGCTGACGGCCAAACGGTGCCTATTTTGACCGGCCGCTTCGGAATCCATCGGCCGAGCGCCCGCGCCACTTCAATCCCTGACTTCACTTTTCGCGGCACTCCCAACGCACGCCAAAAAAAACGTCGCCGGAAAAGTCCGGCGACGTGGGTCAAAAACGATTCGCTCCGAGCGCGAGCCTGCTTACTTCTTTTTCTCGTCGGGCTTCTTGAACTCCTTGTGGCCTTCTTTCTGCGCAGCACCGAGCTCATCGACGATCTTGGCGGCTTCGTCATTCTTGCCGGCCTTCAAGGCCATCTCGAGCTTTCCTACCTTCACATTAAAGTCGTTCATCTTGGCCTGATACTTCTCCTTTTGCTCGGGCTTCCAAGCCGGCGCCAGTTTGGCCGAGGCGGCCGACTCGGCCTTGATGGTGGCCACAAGCGTGAGGGATTCCGCATTCTTGCTCGCATCGGCGATCTGGCGCTTCAGCTTGCGGAACGCGCCGCTCAATTTGTCCATGTGGCCGCCGAGTTCGGTTTCGTCATTGGCGGCAGCCTTGGCTTTGCCTTCAGCGGCAGAAACGCCCGGCAAGGTCACCGCGGCGCAGATGAGGGAGAGGAGGAGAATACGGATTTTCATGAGTTTTTTGGAGTACTTTTTAGAAGTGCAATAAGAGAAAGGTGATCCGCTGCCCCGAGGGCAACCGGATTTCTATCCCGCAGCATGGCCTAGCCACCTTAAATCGCCCGGGGATCTCGACCGCCGCCAATGCGGCGAAGAAATCGACGGAAAATACCTGAAGGCTTTCGGCGCTTAGGCGGCCGGGACAGGGGCGCTCCGCTCCCGCCGCAATCGGCACTCATCAGGGTGCTCGGGCCGCTCCCTAAAATTTGCGATCAAGCCGGTGAGCCACCCGCGCACCCGGTCAAACCGCGTGGCGATCAATGTAGGCGCGGATCGCCGCAGGTGTGGACGCGAGCAAGTGCTTCACGATCGGCTTAGACTTCAACACCTCGAGGCTTGGGTGCGTCGGCTCGACACCAATGGCGGCGCGGATCGTGTCGGGAAATTTAGCAGGACTCGCCGTCGAAAGCACGATGCTCACGCGGTCGGGATTCAACTCCTTAAACCCGCACGCCGTGTGAGGATCGACTATGTAGCCATGCTCGCGGTAGACGCGCGTGATGATGCTCGCGATCTCCGCATCGCTCGTGCGCGAGGCACTGAACGTAGCGCGATTGAAATCCGGAAACGTGTAGGCGCCCGTCGTCTTAAACGTCTGCATCACCTCGCGCACTCGCGCCGCATCGCGGCCAACGTTGAAATAAATGAAACGCTCGAAGTTCGATGCGACCTGAATATCCATCGAAGGCGCGAGGCTCGGCAAGACGTCGCCCACGCGATACGCGCCGGTCGTGAAAAGGCGGTAGAGGATGTCGTTCTGATTCGTCGCGACTTTGAAACTACGAATGGGCACGCCCATTTGTTGGAGCAGCCAACCGGCGAGCACGTTACCAAAATTCCCCGTCGGCACCACAAACTCCACGTTGCTCCGCTCCGCCGCTGGGAGGCGCAGCCACGCGTACAAGTAGTAAACGCACTGCGCGAGCACCCGCGCGAGGTTGATGGAGTTGACCGCCGACAGGCGCTGGCGCGTGCGGAAGGCTTGGTCGCCGAAGATTTCCTTGAGCGACGCTTGCGCATCGTCGAACGAACCGTCGATCGCGATCGCAAACACGTTGGCCGCACCTGTGCAGGCCATCTGGCGCTCTTGGAGCGGCGAGACGCGGCCGTCGGGATAGAGGATAAAAATCGCGGTGCCGGGCTTGCCGAGGAGTCCGTGGATCGCTGCCGCGCCGGTGTCGCCGGAGGTGGCACCGAGCACGTTGATCGTCTCGCGACGCACCACGCACTGGTGCGCGTAGAGATTGCCGAGGAGCTGGAGCGCGAAATCTTTGAACGCGAGCGTCGGTCCGTGAAAGAGTTCGAGGACGTAGAGGTTTTTTGCCAGCGGCTTCAGCGGTGCGATCGCGGGATCGGCGAACGTCGTGTAGCTCGCATCGACGATCGTCCGGAGGGTTGCCGCCGGAATATCCGTCGCGAACACCCGCATGAACTCGAAGCAGAGTTCCGCATAGGAGAGGTTTTCAAACGCGGCGAGCTGGCCGGAAAAATCAGGCAGCGTCTCCGGCAGGAAGAGGCCGCCGTCCGGCGCGAGCCCCGTGGCGACGGCATCGGAGAAGCCGAGCGAGGGCGTTTGACCACGGGTGGAAATGAATTTCATGCGCGTAGCTTGGTCGGGTAGCTTGGTCTGGTAGGGACGTCTCGCCGAGGCGTCCGAGTTTTACGCAGGACGGCGCGGAGAGCCGTTGCATACCCTCAGAGTTTCTCCAACTCAAAAGCCTTGTGCGCGACTCGCGCGGCCTCGTCCGCCTTGTTCTTCGCGATCACGACGGAGATTTTGATCTCCGAGGTGCTGATGAGTTCAAGGTTAATGCCCGCACCGGCCAGCGCCGTAAACAGCGTCGACGCCACGCCGCTGTGCGTGCGCATCCCGACGCCGACCACGGAGAGCTTCGCGATCTGATCGTCGAGCGTCACGCTGCCGCCAATGTCCTTCATGACGGGCGCCAGCGTCTTCTCGACTTTGCCGATCTCGGTCTGCGGCACGGTGAACGTGAGATTCGCCACGCCATCGCGGCCGACGTTTTGCACGATCATGTCGACGTTGATATTGGCCTCGGCGAGGGCGCAGAAAACTTTCGCGGCGGTGCCGGGTTTGTCGGCGATGTTACTCACGACGACTTTGGCTTGGTCCTTGTCGACGGCGACGCCGCGGACGACGACCTTTTCCATGTAGGCAACTTCTTGTTTCACGATGGTTCCTGGGTTGTTGTTAAAAGAGGAGCGGACTTCAAAAACGACGTTGTATTTCGACGCAAACTCGACCGAGCGCGTTTGCATGACTTTGGAGCCGAGGGACGCCAGTTCGAGCATTTCGTCGTAGCTGATTTCATTGAGCTTCTGCGCATCCTTCACGACCCGCGGGTCGGCGGTGTAAACGCCGTCTACGTCGGTGTAAATTTCGCATTTGTCGGCCTTGATGGCGGCGGCGAGCGCGATCGCCGTCAGGTCCGAACCTCCGCGACCGAGGGTCGTGATGTGGCCGTCATCATTAATGCCCTGAAAGCCGGCGACGATAATGACTTTTCCGGCGCTGAGATCTTTCTCGAGCGGGCCGGCGTCGATCATTTTGATCTTCGCTTTGGTGTGCACCTTGTCGGTGAAAATTCCGGCCTGCGCGCCGGTGTAGCTGACCGCATCGACCCCAATCGCCTCGAGCGCCATCGCCGTCAGCGCGATCGTTTCCTGTTCACCGATGGAGAGCAGTTGGTCCATCTCCCGCTCGGGCGGGTTCGGATGAATCAATTTGGCGCGCGCGATGAGCTCGTTGGTCACGCCGGAGCGGGCCGAGACGACGACGACGAGCTCGTTCCCCTCGTCGCGAAACGCCTTGATACGATTCGCGACGTTCTTGATGCGGTCGACGTCACCGACTGAGGTGCCGCCGTATTTTTGGACTATTCTGGCCATGGAGGGTTTTAAAAAATCAGTCGTTGAAATCACCGATACGGAGCAAAACCGGTTCGTCGAGCACGCTGGCGAGTGATCCCAATTGTTTGAGCGTCGTGCGCATCGCCTTCTCGTTGCTCTGGTGCGTCGTGAGGACGAGCGAGGCGGCGCCGGGAGTCTCCGCTGGATTTTGGATAACACTCGCGATACTGACGTGGTGCTTGGCCATCACGGAGGCGACGCGCGCGAGCACGCCGGGCTGATCTTTGACGGTGAGCCGGACATAGTAGCGCGAACGGATATGCTCCGGCGGCGCGAGCCGCTTCTCGTTGCGCGGCGCCGGAACGCCTTCGCCAATGAAGTGCGCGCCCTTACCGTGTTTGATCAGCGCCACGGCGTCGGCGATATCGCTGATGACGGCACTGGCCGTGGCGTCTTGGCCCGCGCCGCGTCCGCTGTAGAGCGTGGTGCCGACGACATCGCCCGTGACCGAGATC
>CANIJN010000301.1 GCA_947467625.1 Opitutia bacterium
CGGCCGGCCTTATCATCGCGGACCACAGCGGTAGCGACGCGTTGGCGCGTGGTCATGCTCTCAGGGATCTTGATGTCGACGGTGCGCACATCGAGGCTCTTGATAGTGAGACCGAGTTTCGGGACCGCGCGCCCGGCACTACCGAGGAACACCTCGCCCGTGGTGACCATTTCAAACGTCCCCCGCCAAGTCCCCTCCCCTCCTACGTAGCCGATGAGTTGGAGCCGGAACGGCTCGGGGCGCACCGTGACCAACTCGACGCCGAAGGCTTCTTCAAGGAAGCCGTCTTCAGTGAGCGCAGCGGGCGGCTTGACCGTGAAGTGCTTCGAGCGGGCGTTGTAGAAAATTTCCGGAGGCGTGAACGTGTCGTAAATCCAGTCGCGACCGCGCGTCTGCGCGGACGGCGAAGTCCACGTGTCGGTTTTGACGATGGCCGCGTCGGCCACGGTGGCCGCGTAGGCGGCGTCGGAGAGCTCCACTCTTGTGAGGGCGACCTGAGGCGCACTCGCATGGCGCCAGATAAACGTGCCGCAGACTGCGGCGGAGGCGAGGGCGAGCGCGGCGGACGCGACGAGGTAAACTTTTTCCGGAGGGAGAGCAGCCATGGGTCAGGTGGACGGTTTGGCGTCGGTGGCGACGGCTTCGGGTGCCGCACCGGGAGCGGCGACCAGATTGAGATACTCGACCGTCACAATGAATTTCGAAAGTGGCTTCGACACCATGGGAGCGGCGGCGGGGCGTTTCGGAGCGGCGGGCACGCCGGCTTTTACCGTGACTGCCGCGACTTTGGGCTTCGCCTGAAGCACAATCGAAGCAGAGGCTGCGACCGAAGCATCTTCCGGGATCGAACCCTCGTCAGGCGCGGTCGTGACGGGCGCGGCTGCGGCGGACTCCTCGGCGTTAGCGCGGTCCACCTCGACCTCACGGACGAGCACAGGAAGTTCGAAGCTGGCGAGTTTGTTCAAGAAAGCGCGGAGCACTCCCGTCTGGCCGGTGAACACAATGCGGACGGGAGTCGTGTCAATGTAACCGGTCGAGCGAGCGGATACGCGCGGGTCGACGGCGAAAATATCGGGGCTCTCGGGCTCGGCAGGCGAGCCCGCCCCCGGCGCGCTTTCCGGCGGAGGCGCGACCAGAACGCCACCGGTCGCGGCAGCGGCTATTTGGGCGGCGGCGAGCGCCTCTTTCTCGGACTTATTGAGGGCGCGCTCACGTTGGACAGAAAAGATCGCGCGTGGCCGGGCTTCGATGAGCGATTCGACAATATATTGGATGACTTGGCGCTGATGGAAGACGGAGGCTATGCGATCCTCCTTCGGCCCCTCGTTGGCATAAAGCGCAAAGCCGAAGCGGGCCGCTTCCGGCCGGATCTCCACGTCGTTTTTCTTCGCCAACTCGCGGGTCTTTTCGACGAAGGTCGCCAGATCAAAATAGGCTTCGGTGCGGGCGGCGGGGACCTTGGCCGTCGCGAGGCGTTCGGCGGCAGGACCGCGGCCTTTGAGCTCCGCCTGCATCGCGGCGACGGCGCGTTGGGCGCGGGCGAGATCGGCCTCAATTGCTGTGGCCACGGGGCGCGTCGGCACGGGCGCAAGGTCCTTCATCGCCATCAACGCGGACTCCCGTTGCACAAGTTTTTTGGCGGCGGCCCGGGACGCGGCGAACCGGTCGTAGATGAGCCAGCCCTCGCCCAGCACGAGCAACCCGCACAGCGTCAGCGCCGCGGCAAAGAGGGGATTTTTGCGATACCAGTTCATACGCGGCTCACAGCGTTTTCTTCGGATTGATCACGAGGGTGAAATCGAAACGCAGCAGACCGTTTTGATTATTGTCGAATTTCTCGTTTTCGACGGACGCAATAAACTGCGAGCCGGTAAAGCTCGCCAGGAGCTGCTGCACGCGCTGTCGCGCCTCGGCGCTGACTTTGGACTGGGGGTTAGCCACATCGAGCAAGCGCCCGCTCAACGTGAGGCGAAGCGGCGGTGCGGGGGGCGCGACCGGCGAGGAGCCGTCCGCTGGCGGCGGCACGGACAGATCGACGAACGGCTCAGAACCAGGCTCTGGCAGCGGCGCCCGGACCACCTGCAACTTGTCGAGCCAGACGTCCTCGATCTTCACGAGCCGGTTTTGGAGGTCGGTGAAAAAATTAATCCAATTGGCTTTGGTATCGTAGGCCCCGCGGTAGGCGGCGATTTGCTTTTTCGCCTCCTCGATTTGGCGAAGATTGTCTTCGTTGCGCGTCTGAATCGCTCGGAGCGGCATCAACTGAGCATCCACTTGCGAGACTTCGACGAGCTTCGCGGAGGCGACCTGATGAAAATAGGCGATGGGCGGAAAAAACGCGACGACGACGAGGGCCGCGGCAGCCACGATGATCGGTTGGCGTTTGCGGAAGGCGATCGCCTCGGTCACCGAAGGAGGGAGCAGGCTCGCCTCGGTTTCTTTTTTCGCAACGAGGCACGTGGCGAGGCCCACCAGATCGGCGAGCGCGGCGGAGGCGGCCTCCGCTCCGGCGGCGCGCGCGTTGGCCGAAAGATCGACGTTTCGCAGGGCCTCGTAGCGATAGACGCGCAGCTTGAGCTTGTCGGAGAGAACCGTGGGCAGCTCGTTGATCAACGAACCCGCGCCAGTCAGGTACACCGCCACGGCCGCCTCACAGCCCGACTGCCGGCGATGATTAATGGCCGAGCGAGTGACCTCTAAGCCGAGTTTAGTGGTGAAAGCCGCCGCAGCGCGTTGGACCGCAGCCCGCGAAGGCGATCCCGCCGGCAAGTCCGAGTGTCCGGAGAGAACTTGGACCTTGAGCGTCTCCGCCTGAGAAAAATCAATCCGCAGATCCTCGGCAATGGTCTGCGTGACCGCATTGCCAGCCAGAGCCAACGTGCGGACATAGAAACGCTCGCCTTCGATGAACAGTAAGTTGGTCGAACGGGCACCGATATTAATCACGATCACACTCTCGTTGACCTCGGGGTAATTGTAGCGGAAGGCGTGATTGAGCGCCAAAACCGAGGGGACGGCGCGCTCGGCCGGAAAGCCGGCGGAGTCGGTCGCGGTGCACAAAGTCTGCATCGCCTCGAATTTCGCGGCGGTCAGCATGACCTCGAGGTCAAAGCCATCGTCGGCGACTACGAGGTGATCCCAAACGACTTCGTCGAGCCGATAGGGAATATTTTCTGCCGCCTCGAATTCGATAATCTTGCCGCGCTTCTCCTTCGCCATGGACGGCGTCTTGATGAACTTCGTGAGCGCCAGGTGCCCGGGCACGGCGAGGGCGGACACCCCGCCGAGCTTGTGCCGTGCCGACACCGCGCCAAGAGATTGAGTGATTTCAGTCGACCACCGCGCCTCGTGCGAAGGGTCGGAGCTGTGCGGCTCAAGGGCGAATTGCTGCAAGACCAATCGCCCCGCCGCCCCCGCCGTGAACACACCGCACGCGACATGACCTGCTCCAATGTCAACGGCTAGAACCCGGGATGAACGCATATAGGGGATGAAGAAAGAGACAAAGGCGATTTCAGATGGGGCGAGACGCAGCAAGCGCAAACTCAGTTACGAGAAATCTCAGAAGAGTTTAGCGACTCTCGCGGCGCACAAATGACGGCGTGGCGCGGGCATACTCGAGGGCGAACGGCGTGAGAAATTGTGGCTGGAGCAGACCTTCGTTGATTCCGGCACCCGCGGCGGCGCGAGTTTGAAAACTCTTGCGGGCCTCAGCGGCGGGTAACGAGCCAGCATAACTGCCGCGACCCGCCGGAATGGCCCGACCGGCGGCTGCCAGTTCAACTCCCCAGTATTTTGGGTCGCCGTGAAGTTGATCCCGTTTCACGAGCTCCGGAGGCAGATAGAACCGCACATCGGACCGGCCGGTCTCGAGTGCGACGCATTCAGCCTCGGCCCGGTAAAATTCGATACGCCGCTCGCCCCCGGGAAGGGCCGGGAGCTCAAACCCGAGCGTCAGCGCGACCCTCACCCGCGCAACCATGCGACCAGGCGCGCTAGGAGCAGGCCGGACTTCTAGGGCAATCGCGGCCTCATACCAGTTGCCGGTCGCACCATGGGGGGCGCGCAGATTGGCAAACTTAACCGAACTGACCTCGACCTCCTGATGGACCGGGGAGGGAGCCACTACTGTAGCCGCCGTGGCCATAGCCACGCAGCACACCAAGAATGAAAAAAATCGAAGCAAACGTCGATGCACGGGGAAAAAACGTTGTGCACGCTTTTGGTGACGTCACGCTCAAACTTGGTTTCCACCTTAGCCACCGCCCGCCCCACTCTGATGTCGACTCCCGCCCTCGCCTACAAAATCGCTGTCCTCGTTTTTCTCGAAAATGCTGCGGGCGAGCACCTGTTGCTCCTGCGGGCGAAGGCACCGAATTTCGGTTCGTGGAGTCCGATTGGCGGCAAGCTCGAAACCGCCGTCGGCGAATCGCCCTTCGAGTGCGCGGTGCGCGAGACGCGCGAGGAAACCGGTCATATTATCACGACGTCCGACCTGCACCTCTTTTGCGTCATCGCCGAAAAGGCTTACGAGGGGCAGTCGCATTGGTTGATGTTTCTCTTCCGGTGCAAGCAACCCATCGCCGCGCTGCCGCCCGACATGGCGGAGGGGAAATTTGGGTTTTTCTCCCGCACCGCGATCGAACATATCCCGCTACCCGAGACCGATCGCACCGCCCTTTGGCCCATCTACGACCGCTATCGCGACGGCTTCGTCTCGCTGCGGGCCGATTGCTCGCCGGACAAGCCGATCCACGTCGTGATCGAAGAAATCATCGCGGGCTGACCGCCTTGCGGCTTGCAGGCGGCCACCCTGCCCCCTAACGAGTTCGGCGTGCGCCCCACCACCCTGTTTCTCGCGTTGCTCCTCGCAGCCGCTCCTCTTAACGCAGCCGACGACTACACCCTCGGCGTAGATTCGCAGCCTCGCGCCGATGCCCCGCGCGGCACCGTGCGCACGGGCACATTTTCGGCCAGCAAGGTCTTTCCCGGCACCACGCGCGAGTATCAGGTCTACGTGCCTGCCCAATACGACGCGACTAAACCGGCCTGCCTGATGGTCTTCTTCGATGGCAGCGGAATGATGAGCGCAACGGGCGCCTATCGCGTTCCCGTAGTCTTCGACAACCTGATCGCGCGAAAGGACATCCCCGTGACCATCGCCGTCGGCATCAATCCCGGCACCGTCCC
>CANIJN010000302.1 GCA_947467625.1 Opitutia bacterium
CGGCCGTGTCGCCCGGGGCGGCAGGATAAACCGGGATCACTTTGACGCTGCGGACGAGGACCAAGGTATCGGCGTTGAGGGTGTTCGAAATCAAGGGAAGTTCGTTGAACGCTCCGTCGCTGAGTGCCTGGCTCGCGTTGAAGATTGGCAGCGCCGCGATGTTATCTGGCACCGTCATGCCCGTGCCGATCACGCGGGCAAAGACGGTGAAACCCCCATTCTGGTTGTCGAGGTTGCCGCGGTTGTCGGCGAGATTGACGAACCACTGGTTGGTCGCGGTGTTGGGCCCGCTACCCAATTTGGCCATCGCGAGGGTGCCCCGGGTGTTGGGGACTTTGAACTCATTCACCACCGGTGCATCCGAGGCGATGGGAGTGATGTTGCTGCTGCCCTCGAGCAGCGCGAAGCCGCCGGCTTGTATCACGAAACCAGGGACAGAGCGGTGGAAAAACGTGCGCGTGTAGGCGCCCTTGTTCACGTAGTTGAGAAAATTCGCGACGGTCTTGGGCGCATCGGTGGCGAGGAGTTCGACGTTAAACTTACCGCGCACGGTATCGATTTGCGCGATCTGGCCCACGACATTGGGCAGCGCAAAATAGTTGCGCAGGTCGATCGTCGAGACGCCGGCACCGGCCGCAATGGTTTGCGCAGGCAACGGTTGGCTCGCCACAGGCGTCGTGCTCTGCGCCCGGAGCGCCCGCGCGGGCACGAGCGCGAACAGAGACGTGACGACAACCCAGGCAGATCGGCGAAGGAAACTCATAACGGAGAAGTTGGCCAAGGCCCGACGCCTGCGCCAAGCCGATTGTTCCGGGGAAATCGTTACCAGAGCCCGACGCGGGACCTGCTCACGGCACTTCGTAAACTTCTACCAGCGCCACCCCACCGGACCCGCTGCCCGTCACTTGCGCGGTGTAGTTGCCCGGGGCGAGCGTCACGAGAATCATGGCGTCCTTGCTCTGGAGATCGGCGATGGCGAAAGCGCCGACCGCCTTGCCGGCGGCGGTCAACGAGGCATCGCCGCCCCAGTTGTCACTGGCCGCAATGACGTTCGCGCCGCTGAAGAGTTCGAGTTTCGGATCCGGCATCGTGCCGGGGACGCCGAAGACACCGAGGCCGGGGCCGATGGCGCGGACGAGCACGGTGCGGGCGACGGTCCCACCGCTGGGCCCAATCACAAAACCCGCCGTGAGCGTCGCACCAGCGTCGATTTGTTTGCGCACGGAGACGTTGATGAGGCGCGCGGTCGTGGCGGTGAAAGCGCTGGCGGCCGTGGCGTCGTAGAGCTCGGCGATGACTGCGCCGGACGCGCCGGCGACGCCACTGCTGACCCGCACCGTGTAGTCGCGTGGGGGCGTCGCGGCATTAAACAGTGCGGCGTCCCGGGAATTTCCGGCGGTGTAGGCAAAGGCACCGACTTGGACGAAGGCGTTGCTGAGCGCCGCGCCGCCGCCCCAATTATCGTTGGTCGCAAACGTGGCGGCACCGGCGAACATCTCGAGTTTCGGATCGTCGAGCGTGCCCGGTACGCCGAGCGCACCGAGCGAGGGACCGACAGCGCGGACGAGCAGGGGTTTGTCCCCCGACGTCCCCGCGCCACCGAGGACCGTGCCGATCGTGAAATCGGGATCGGCCGCCGAGATGTTCGTCAGGATCGAGAGATTGATGAGCCGGCTGTTCTCGGCGGTGGTCGCCAGGGAGAGCGTGGCGCTGGCGCTGGTGCCGGACTCGAGGGCATCAGTAACCACGACGCTATAAGAGCCGACGGTCTCGGCGGTGGCAGGGACGACGAGCGTCCGGTTCGTGGCACCGGGCAGGGCGACGCCGTATTTTAACCATTGATACGTTGGCGCACCGGTGGCGACGACGCTGAAGACGGCGGTGCTGCCGGACACCATCACGAGGCTGGCAGGTTGCGTGGTAATCGAAGTCGCGGCCACGACACCGCCAGTAATGACGATCGAGTAGGTGTAGGTCGGCGACGCGATCAGCGTGCGGTTGACACCCTGATAGGCGACCAGCGTGAGCGCGTAGATCCCCGCGGGCGCCGTGGGCGTGCCCGTCAGCAACATCACGCCGTTTGGGGTGTTGAGCGTGCCGGCAGCCGTGAGGCTCGCTCCGGAGCTGCTGAGAAACCGGAGCCCGGCCGGGATCGTGCCGGAAATCCCCCACGACAACGGCTGGGCGAGCGTGCCAATCGTGCCCATCGCGATGGGACCGAGCTGGGCACCGACCTTGCCGCTGACACCCGTCGCCGCGCCGGACGACACGGAAAGCGTCGTCGCGCCGGCCAGCGAGTGCAGCGCGCCGAGGGACGCGGCGGTGGCGACGGCCGCACGAAGCACCGCACCCACCGGCGAGGCGCGAGTGATTTCACCGGCCGTGGACGCGACGCGCAGGACGGGCGTGCGTTGCAAGAGCGCGATCAGGAACGCGCCCGGAAGATTGAGCCAGTGCAGACGACGGATGAACGTGGCGGAAAAATTCATGGGAAACGAAATGGAGGAAGGAAAACGCAAACCGCGTCGGCGACAACCGAAGGGTCAAGAAAGCGTGGAGCGTAACCGGCTTGTCACTCCGACGCTCTCACGTGGCGGGGCCTGCTAGCGGGCGATCCAGAACGTCACCATCGCCTGCAAGCAGGCTCCTACCCCCAAGCCGGTGGCGCGCATCTTGAAAATAAATTTGAAAAAACCACACGGTTCTCAGCGTGAGCGAGGAGAGGAGATCAGAGGAGAGGAGACGCGGAGCTTGACCCGTACGTCACGCCGCCCGTTCATCGCTTTACCCCTTAAAGCGATTGGTCTCATCCGTAGTTACGTGCCCCCGTGCTTTCGCGCTGCGGAAAGCCCGACGTAATGTGTGGATGCGCCACGAGCCCATGTTCCCCCGTGCAGATTACCCCCGCATCCTTCGCCGGTCCGTTGCGCTCTCACGCGTCTGGCGCGTTTTGCGGAGCGATTCTGCAACCCTCGCCCAGCTCCCAGACTCATTCCGTCCGAGTCCCTGACCCGCTATCTGGTTTTTGGCCCACCGTCGGGCCCGCGGTGCCTGCCGACCGCATCGCTACTCTGCCTCAACCCCCTCGTCACAACCCACCCTACCCCATGACTGCTTCGCCCCCCAGCCACTGCCGATTCGCGTTACCGCTGCTCGTGCTCGCAGTCGCCGCCCCACAGTCGTCGGCGCAGATCGCGATCGCGACGAGTTACACCCAGAATTTTGACTCCTTGGGCACGGCATTGCCGAGCGGCTGGGGTGTCTGGACGTCTTCCACGGCAACCGGCAATGGTACCGCGTTCACGTGGAGCACAGCCCAGGTGGCCAACAATGGCGGTTTCACGACGGGCAGCGCATTTCGCAATCTACCCGGAGCCAGCCAAACGTGGTCTGAGGGATTGAAAACCGGAACCGACCGCGCGCTGGGCTGGCGCGGGGACAGCGCAGCAGCGCGTGATGGCTCCCTCACCTTCACGCTGAACGATTCGAACGGATACAACTTCAATCAGCTCAGCTTCAATGCCTTTACGCCCAACAGTTCTGGTTTAACGGCCACTTTCGACTTTCAGTATCAAATCGGCACTACAGGTGCCTTCACCCCGTTCAGCCCCTCGATTTCCTATACCACCGTCTCGACCGCGGGGTCCCCGCCGCTGACCGTGACCACGATCAGCCTGACCGCCCTCGATCTCGCGGTCCTCAACAACCGATCGAGCCCAATCACCTTTCGTTTCAATCACAGCGGCACGAGCGGGGTGGACTGGAATACGTTAGCCGTCGATAATTTTTCGTATTCCGCCAGCGCCGTGCCCGAACCGTCCACCTACGCCGCGATTTTCGGCGCGGCCGCGCTCGCGGCAGCAGCGTGGCGGCGTCGCCGATAACGGGCCGCCCGCTGCTGCGCCCTCATTTCCTCCCGCGCCCGCTTACTTTGCGGGTGCCGTGATCTGAACACCAGCGGCCGGCACATCAGCTTTGGCCGCCGCGGATGCGACGGGCAGACTGGCGCGGAGCATCAGGGCGCGTTGCGTCCACGGGCCCGAGGGATCGAGCTGCATGAGCTGATCGGAATATTTCTGCACATCGGCGGCGTTGGCCGCTTCCGCCGCGAGGCTCGTCAGGTGGTAGGCGGCCTCGGCGCGCGCGCCCTTCGACTGCGCGGCGTCGCCGGCGAGTTGCCGCAAATCCGTGATGGCTTCGGTGCCTTTGCCCGCCTGGACCTTAGCGAGGGCCCGGCCAAGCTGAGCGCGCGCGACGAGCGGGCCGGTTTTGAGGGTCGTGACAACCTTGTCGTAACCGGCGAGCGCATCGGCAGATTTGCCGGCAGTGTAGGCTTCGTCCGCCAAGCGGAGTTGTGCGATACCTGCGAGCGAATGGTCGGCATGCGCGGCCGCAAACGCTTTCAGTTGATCAGACGTGGCGGACGCCGCGTAGGCCTTCTGCACCTCGAGTTCCTTCTGCCCTTGGAGGTAACCCCAGGCGCCATTGGCGAGAATACCCGCTGCCACGAGGCCGCACAAAGCGAGGACGGCGGTGCCGTTTTTGGTCCAAAAAATATGCAATTTGTCCTCAAAGCTCGGCGCGAGATAGGACGCATCGACAGCAACGAGCTTGCGATCGTCACCGGCAGATTGGGGAGCAGAAGGAGTGGCAGGCGTAGTCATGGCGCGAGAGATTGGGCTTTGGAGCTGCGGACAAGAACAAAACCCCGCCCCGCTGTCCATCCCTCTGTTTGTGGCCAAACCGGCGACGCTTCTGCCGGCCGTGCTTGGGCGCTTGAGCAGCCCGCCCTTGCGCGCGAACCGCCCACCGGCCGATGCGCCCGCTACCGGACTGCGTCACGGTCGTTTCCCCGATCGTTCTCGTTCCTCCCGATCGTTCTCGTTCCTCGTCCTCGTTCTCGTTCTCGTTCTCGTTCTCGTTCGTCAGGGTTTGCCGACGGGAGAGAACGATTACGATTACGAGAACGAGAACGATTATGGAGAACGATGATGGCTTTGGCGCGCCCCCATTCGACGCCCCGCCGACACCGTTGACGCGCCGCCTGCCCCCCGTTTTGGTCCGCTCATGTTCACTATTATCGGCGGCGACGGCAAAGAATACGGACCGGTCCCCGCCAACCAACTTCGCGATTGGATCACCGCCGGTCGC
>CANIJN010000303.1 GCA_947467625.1 Opitutia bacterium
ATCAACCTCGAAAACGGCGGCGTGCAGCCCTCGCCCGATCGCGTCCACGCCGCCTTCGCAGAATTTGCACGGCACGCCCACCGCGCGCCCCCGATCACCCTCAACCGCGAGCAACTCCCGCAAATCGAAGACGTGCGCGCGCGCGTCGCAGCTGCCTTCGGCTGCGACGCCGAGGAACTCGCCCTCACTCGCAACACCACCGAGGGCGCCGAGACGGTTTTGCTCGGCTGCGAATTAAGTCCCGGCGACCGCGTGCTCACCACCACGCAGGACTACTGGCGTTTCCTGAACACCCTCAAACAACGCGTGGCCCGAGACGGTATTGAAATTGATACGCTCAAGCTCCCCTCACCCGACGCCAGCGCCGCGACCGTGGTCGATACGTTCGCGGCCGCGCTCACGCCACGCACCCGCCTCGTCCTTATTTCCCAACTCATCAATTTGACCGGTCGGATGCTCCCGGTCCGCGCGCTCGTTGAGCTTTGCCATAGTCGTCAGATCCCGGTCCTCGTCGACGGCGCTCACGGTTTTGCGCACATCCCGGCCCGCCGCGACGATTTGGCCTGCGACTACTACGCCACCTCGCTCCACAAATGGCTCGGTGCCCCGCACGGCACGGGCTTCCTCTACGTGCGTCGCGAGCGGATTGGCTCGCTCTGGCCCCACTTCCCCGCCCCCGCCGAACTGCGCGACAATATCCGCAAATTCGAGAGCATCGGGACCTTTTCCGCCGCCCCCTTCCTTGCGATCCGCACGGCTTTGGATTTCTACGGAGAAATCGGCTCAGAGCACAAATGGTCACGCCTCCGCTTTCTGCGCGAACGCTGGCTGGAGCCACTCGTCAACCACCCCGGTCTGATCGTACACTTCGACCGAGGCGAGTCATCCTCCGGCGCTCTGGCCACCGTTAAGTTCCCCGGTCTCGCGGCCCAGCCTCTGGCAAAATGGCTCTGGGAGCGCCACCGCATTGTGGTTCGTCCCGTCGACCATCCCGAATTCTCCGGTATCCGCGTCACACCGAACCTCTACACGACAGCGGCAGAAATCGACGCCCTCTCCAACGCGCTGCGCACGGCACTGCGCGAAGGGCTGAGCTAGCGTTTAGATAACACTTCATTTTGGCTCGGCCTCCGTGTTTGGCTGCTCGAATTCGACCGAGAACAGGGTCAGCGACCAAAAAAGGGGCAGGTTTTAACGTTTAATATCTGGAGGCCATCCCGGAGTTTTTCGGCCGCCGGGTAGCGTTCGCGCCGGAGTTGGCTGGTCGGGTGACTCACCGCACGGGCATGCCCATCTGCAGGTGTTCCGCAAGCCAGCGATTCTCCGCTGACTTCGTCGGCTTGAGCGTCCCCGCCAGCGCCACCGTCCACGCTGCCGATTTGCGTTCGGTTGCGACAGCTGCGGGCGACTTCCGGCATGCGGCCAGACCCGCGGCCAGTGCCGCCTCCCCCCGCAGGAAAGCCGGCTGTTTTTTCGCCAGAGGTGCCAGTAGCTCGAGGCGCCGTAGGTTCGCAAATGTTCCGCGGCTACCAGCTCCGCCGGCACCGGATTGAGATGCAAATAGGGACACACCTGCCTCAGCGCCGCGCCCTTTTCTGACCCTGTAGGACCCCGCTCGGATGAAGTGGGTTAGATCCAGTGATAGTTGACGCCGGAGGTTACTCCGTCGGTCACCCCCATCCCCGGTCCGATCCCGCCGGCGAACCCTGTTTCGCGGCCGACTCCGACCGGTGATCCCGCCGTTCAATGCATGCGCAACGTTCGCCAATCCACGCCCAGCCACCCTTCGACTAAATGCGTAGACTGGGACGATCGGCTACTCCACCCGCACTCATTATGAAAAATCCATCTGCAAAATCCGCCTCCGCGATCACCGCGGCCAAACGCTCCGCCGAATCGGCCTCCGCGCGCCAGACCATTGCCCACACCGTCGCCGCCCACCAAAGCGACGAGAAGCACACTTTTCACGCCCCTGGCTCCAAGGGCGACGGGCGCATTGGCGTTGCCGCCGGCGAACGTCTCCAACGGGTCCGCGCCCGCGCGCAGGCCAACTAAATTCCGCCCAGCACCACCGCTCAAATCTCCCACCGGGGAACTCAAACCATGCTTAAAACATACGCCATCGATTACACCATCCGTCCGCAGCACAATCACATCGTCACCACCCACTTCACCGACGACCCGGTCGAAGTGGAAAACCTCCTCATGCATCTGCTGGTCTCCCGGGCCCACATTGGCGAGATCCGCCGCCATGGCGCCCCTTTGGTCGGCCATCAATACGACCGCATGTTGAAAATCGCCGCCGAGCGCATCGCCTCGGCCATGCTGCTCGAATCTCTCGCGCTGGACCCCTCCGCGGTCAAAGATCGGTTCGGCCTGGCGATCTAGCAACCGCCCCCACCCGGACCGATCCTCAACGCCGCCTGGCGCCGGCCACCTCAAAATCCAAATCAGGGGTCTGCCCTGAATCTCGTAGCCCTGCTCTGGGCCAAGCCGAAGGGGGCGAACGTTGCGCTTCACTTCGCTGCGGCCGAGCTGCGATTGCCTCACCGCCGCAGTGAGCAAGGAGGCCTTTGCGCCTGGGGAGATGGGGGGCGTGCGCGTGGAAGGGCTGCGCGTCGCGTCCTCCGCGCTGCCGGGATGTGCCGACCCATTTTGGTCACGCGCCAAGGCGCCCTCAGCGGTGAACTCCCCCGCGCGGATTTGAGCCACGCCGCCCTCATGCGGATCATAGTCGACCTCCCCGCCGCCGCCTGTTGTCGAGCCGGGCGCGGTCTCTCACCAGCCTGCCCCCATAATCGCTGCGAGCAGGGCGTCCCCATTCCGCAAAATCTGCGACGTCCTGGCCAATTCCCGCGCAGCCACGGCGCCCCGGCCTCGCTACACTGTCCGGATGAAAACTATTCTCGCTCCCATCGATTTCTCCTCAGTCAGCGACGCGGTGATTGCCGCCGCCCAACTGCTCGCCCGCGCCACTTCCGCCCGCATTGTGGTGCTCAGCATCGTCCAACCGCCGATCGTGACGAGCGACTACGGTTCCATGTTGGAAAATATCGGTGAGATCATCGCCGTCAGCGAAAAGACCGTGGCCCGACGTCTCAAACAGCTCCTGAAACGGTTGGCCACCGCCGAACTCCCTGTCGTCAGCGTGCAACTCACCGGATCCCCGGCCACCCTCATTCTGGCGCAGGCCAAGATCGAGGACGCCGACTACATCGTGATGGGATCCCACGGCCACACCGCGCTCTATGATCTCCTCGTCGGCAGCACGACCCACCAAGTTCTCCGCAGAACCTCCTGTCCCGTTCTGATCGTGCCGCCCTCGATCAAGAAAGCCGAGCGCCCGAGGAAGAAGTAGGGCAAAATCATCGCCTGAACCTGGGCAAAGCCACAACGTTGCACGTTGCGCTCGGATTTGGCCGCAGCCGAACGGGGGCAGCAGTCGTTGCGCTTCACTTCGCTGCGGCCGAGCTGCGATTGCCTCACCGCCGCAGCGAGCAAGGAGGTATTTGCGCTTGGGGAGATGGGGACTGTGCGCGTCGAATTCACCGTGGGTGGCCGCAGCGGGCGGCAGGAAAAATATGTGACGGTGACGACGGACGATCCGGCGGAGCAGCCGGTGTCGCTGCTCGTGGTCATCGAGATTTCCGAGCCGATGGCGATGCAGCCGCGGCAGTTGCCTTGGGAGAAGGGCGCGTGGCGTTTTTTGTGGTGAGAAGGGCGTCGGCGATTTAGCGATGTGCTGAATCACGTTTGTTTCCCCATGCCTCACTTCCCCATCGTCGATACGCACCTCCATCTTTGGGACGTCACGCGTCTGCGCTACCCGTGGCTCGCCAGCGTACCGCCCATCAATCGCAATCACCTCATCGCGGACTACCGCCGGGCGTGCGGGTCGGTGGCGGTGGCGAAGATGGTGTTTCTCCAATGCGATTGTGATCCGGTGCAGGCGCAGGCCGAGGCGGACTGGGTGACAGAGGTCGCCACGGTCGATCCGCGCATTCGTGGTATCGTCGCCTGGGCCCCGCTGGAAAAAGGCGCAGCGGCCGCCGAGTCCGTCTCGAAACTGGCGGCGAATCCGCTGGTGAAAGGCATCCGCCGGCTCATTCAATCCGAGGCCGACGTGGGGTTCTGTCTGCAACCCGGATTTGTGCACGGCGTGCAAGCGCTGCACGCGCATGGGCTGAGTTTCGATCTCTGTCTGAACCATCGGCAACTCGCCAACACGATCACGCTCGTGCGCCAGTGTCCGAACGTGAGCTTCGTGCTCGATCACATTGCAAAGCCCGACATCAAGGCCGGGTTGCTCGACCCGTGGCGTGAGGAGCTGCGCGAGCTCTCGCGCATGGAAAATGTGTGGTGCAAGCTGAGCGGCCTCGTGACGGAAGCGGATCACGCGACGTGGAAGGCGGCGGACCTGAAGCCCTATATCGACCACGTGGTGGAGTGCTTCGGATTTGATCGCGTCATGTTCGGTGGCGATTGGCCGGTGAGCACGCTGGCGTCGGACTTTCCGCGATGGGTGACGACGCTCGATGAGGCGCTGAAGGGGTCTTCGCCGGATGAGTTGCACCGGCTCTATGTGCGCAACGCCGAGGCCTTCTATCGGGTGTGAAGGGAGCGGCGGTTGCCCACCGCCGACAGTGGGCGTGGCGACGTGGGGGCCGCTGGAGGCGACGTGGTTCGAGGAGTGGGATCATGAAATTCCGTGGGGGAGTCCGGATTTCGAAGAATGGTCGCAGTCCAAACATGCGGCGAAATTCAAGACGCCGAATCTGGTCATCCACAACCCGTTCGAATGTCGTGTCCGATTCCGTAGGGGCTGAGTGTGTTCACGACGCTGAAACGCACAGGCGTCCCGCCGAAGGGCACGGGGTATTGCCGCCGCAGAACAGCGAACTGGGGCCTACCACGGTGTTCGCTTGGCTCGACAGATATCTGGGAAGTGAACCGACGAAACGCTGGTGCGCGCGCCACGATGGATTAAGAAATTGCTTTACTCGTCCGTGGGCGGCGGCGCATAGCAATCGACTGTGCCCCCGCAAGATCCCGAGACCGCCCGCTGGCTCGCCGAGCAGGTGCAGCCCCACGAACCGATGCTGCGGGCGTGGCTGCAC
>CANIJN010000304.1 GCA_947467625.1 Opitutia bacterium
CGCCGCGCGACGGTCGAGTAACACGAGCCCCGCCGCCGTTTCAAAGAGCGCATAACTGCCGTGGGCGAGGGCGAGGAAGCGCCACGGAGGAATGACGATTTCAGCTTTACGAATTTCGACTGGCGCAGGCGTGGGAGGGATGAGGGGAGCGAGCGAGACCGGGATGCGCGGCGCGAAGGATGTCGCGCGGATGTCCGGCGGAGTGGCCGGCGGGGTGGCTGGGTTAGTCGTCCCCGCTTTAACCGGCTGCGACGGATTCAGACTGACGCCGGGATTACGAACGTCAGAGGGAGCAACGCGAACGCCCCCTCCGGCAGGAGCGATTTGAACCGCCCCTCCGGCAGGGGCGATTTGGGCCGGCCCTCCGGCAGGAGTGCCGAGCTCGCGCAGACGTGCCAATACGGCGCGAATCACGAACCCGCGTACCTGCGGCTCGCTCCGAAAGCGCACTTCGCGTTTGGCCGGGTGGACGTTCACATCCACCGACGCCGGATCACATTCAAAAAATACAAACGCGAGCGGGTAGCGACCTTTTGGCAAAGACTCGTGGTAGCTCTCGATCAGCGCGTAATTGAGCGTGCGGCTATCGACCGGCCGTTGGTTCACAAACACGATCATCTCGTGCCGGGTCGAACGTCCCACGCCGGGCCGGCCGATCAGCCCATGCAAGCCCATCCCCTCCCCCGCCGCGTCGATCGGCACCAGCGAATCGGCGGTCTGCCGACCAAAAATTTCCGCAATGCGCTCGGCGAGGGTCGCACACTCTGGCGAACGAAATACCGTGCGACCGTCTTCGATCAGCGTGAACGACGTGCGCGGGCACGCGAGGGCGTAGAGCCGCACGCATTGCACAATGTGCGCCGCCTCGGTCTGATCGGTCTTGAGGAACTTGCGGCGAGCCGGGACCGAGTTGAACAGGTGCGTCACCTCCATGCGCGTGCCCACGGGCCGGCCGCAATCGCGCACGTGCACAAACTTGCCCCCGTTCACCAAAATCTCGGTCCCCGCATCGCTTCCCTGCTCTCTCGTTTGTAATTCAAAGCGCGACACGCTCGCAATCGACGGCAGCGCCTCGCCGCGAAACCCGTAGCTCGCGAGTCGGTCGAGGTCGGCGGCCTCGACGATCTTGCTGGTAGCATGGCGTTCGAGGGCGAGGAGCGCATCGTCGCGGGACATACCGTGACCGTTGTCCTCGATCCGCATGAGCGAGCGCCCGCCGTGGCGGAACTCGACCTCGACCCGCGTGGCCCCGGCGTCGAGGGCGTTTTCCAACAACTCCTTCACCACCGCAGCCGGGCGCTCAATCACCTCACCAGCGGCGATCTGGTTGGCGACTCGGTCGGAGAGAATACGGACTTTGGCCATGCGAGGAATGGTGGTCAGGCTTTACGCCTGCTAGGTCAACGACGCACATCGCGGGCACCGGCCGTGCGCGCCCCTGTCCGGATCCTCGGCCTCGCGCGCCACCTCATGGTTTGGACATTCCTCCCCGAGGCAGCGCTCAGGGGACGCGACGGCAGCGGAGGCGAAGGCAGTCCCCTGTTCGCGTCGGCCTTTCCATCCATCCCTTTTTCGAGCGTTCATCTCCGCAAACCCGCCCGAGAGGGTGCATGCTCCACGTCGTACGTGATCGGGGGAAAAAGCGGGGGCATCGAGCGATTCGTGGTGGCCCGCCTCGTGAGCGGCGGGACGGGGCGTGTGCGGCGTGAGGCCGGTCCCTGCTCTCACGAGCAGGGCCACTACTCCGCGAACGCTACGCCGCAAACACGCGTTACTTGAGGAGCTTCGTCCAGCGCGAGAATTGCCGCGCGACCTGCGTCGGACCGGGCATCCCCGTGCCGGTCCGCTTCGCCAGCGCGCGCTTGAGGTCAAAGACCTCCACCCAATCGGCACCAAACGCTGCGTTGATTTTTTGCACGTCCTCCGTCGGCAGTTGATCGAGCGCGACAGCGTTTTTCTCCGCGAGCCGCACCACCGCACCGACAGCGTGATGAGCGTCGCGGAAGGCCACGCCCTTGAGCACGAGGTAGTCGGCCAAATCGGTCGCGAGCAGAGCGGGATCGGCCACAGCCGCAGCGCAACGCTCGCGGTAAAACGTCATGCCCCCCAGTGTGCCTCGGAGCACGTCGGCGCACATCGCGGTTTGGTCGAAGCTGTCGAATACCGGCGGCTTGTCCTCTTGGAGATCGCGATTGTAAGTGAGCGGCAACCCCTTCGTCAGCGTAAGCAGCGTGTGCAAGTTGCCTTGCAGCCGCGCCGACTTACCGCGGAGCAGTTCGCAGGAATCCGGATTTTTCTTTTGCGGCATCAATGACGAGCCCGTGCAAAACGCATCAGGCAGCTCGATGAATTTGAACTCGGTGCTGCTCCAGAGAATGAGGTCTTCCGCGATGCGCGACGCGTGCACGCCAAACACCGCGCACGCCGCGGCGAACTCGATGAAGAGGTCGCGATCGGCCACGGTGTCCATGGAGTTTTGAGTGACTTGCGGGCGGCCCTTGGCATCGACGAAGCCGAGCGCCTTCGCCGTGAACTCGCGGTCGATCGGCAACGTCGTGCCGGCGATGGCCCCGGAGCCGAGCGGGCTCCAGTTGGCGTGCGCGGCGACATCTGCGAGACGGGCGCGGTCGCGGTCGAGCATTTCCATCCAAGCGAACAAGTGGTGCGAAAGAAACACCGGCTGGGCGCGCTGGAGGTGCGTGTAGCCCGGGATCAGCACATCGCGATTGGCCGCGGCCACCGCGAGCAAGGCGCGTTGCGCGCCGAGGATTTTTTCGCCGAGAACGGCGCAGGCGTATTTGAACCACAGGCGCATATCGGTCGCGACTTGGTCGTTGCGACTGCGCGCGGTGTGGAGTTTGGCGGCGGCCGGCACGCGCTTCGTGAGGGCCTGCTCGATGTTCATGTGCACGTCTTCGAGCTTGGTGTCCCACTTAAACGTGCCGGCGTGCACCTCGGCCAAGATGGCGTCGAGGCCGGCGTGAATAGCGTCGCGCTCCTTCGCGGTGATGAGCCCGACGTGCGCGAGCATCGCAGAATGGGCCTTGCTGCCCGCGATATCGAAGGGCGCAAGGCGGCGGTCAAACGAGACGGACTCGCTAAACTGGAGCATCAACTCGGCGGGGCCCGCCGTGAAGCGTCCGCCCCAAGTCACGTGAGAGTTCTTCTTGGCCATAGTAGCACGAGATGACGGTTCCGCGCGGCGCGGTGCAACGCGAAAGAGGGTTGCGGGGGGAAACGTCCCCCGCACATTGGCCTCATGTTGCGCCGTGCGTTTGCCTCCCTGCTTTGCGCCCTCGGGCTCGCGCTCGCGGTCGGCGCCGCCGAGGCGCCGTTCAGCACGTTTGACCGAGTGACGATCGAGCCGACGAAGACCTCCATCTACATCGGCACGGTTTCAATGACCATGCCTCCCTTCGTGAGGAAAAACGGCACCTACGAATCGACCTACACCGCGAGGGTTTTCCCGTATTTTTTTTCCAACGAAAAGGGCACGCTTGCGATTACGCTCTCCGACGAGAGCCTGCGCAAACTCGAGCGCGGCGAGCCCGTGGAGTTCTCCGGCCGCGCTGTGAACACCGTCGGCGAGGAACGCCGCATCACGGGTAAAGCGACGCCCGAGGAAGGCGCGCACGGGCTCAGGGGGAAAATCAAAGTGCGCGTCTTCGTCTCGAAACGCATCGAGCTGATTTTTAACACGAGCTACCGGTTTGGGGAGTAGTAGAACCGGCCGGTTGCAGGTGTTTACGGCCCGGCCACCGGCCGGGCCTACAAAAAAACCGCCGGTCGCAGGACCGGCGGTTGGCAGATTGAATCGCCGAGCAATTCCTAGCTTCAGAACCGACCGTCGACGCCGAACTTGAGCGTGCGCGGCACGACCCATTGCGAACGCGCGCGGGTTTCTACGAACATATACTGACGCGGGCCTTCTTGGGCGATATTATTGACGTTGAGGAAAAGCGTCGTGTCGGGACGGACCCGGTAAGTCACACCCGCATTCATCATTTTCCAGGCGTCCCGATAAATATTGCCGTTGCCGGGTGAAGTCAGGCTGTAACCGACCGGATAGCGACCAGTGTAGTTCATATCGAACGAAGCGCCAAACTTCTTGTAGGCGTAAATCAGTCCGGCGTTGTAGGCGCGCGGAATGAAACCAGCCACCTGACCATTCTTGAGATCGACCGTGCCGGCGAACTTACCGGACGTCTCGAGGTAAGTGTAATTCGCTCGAACCGTCAGGCCTTTGAGCATTCCGGGCAAGAACGAGAGGCGCTCACGGAAATCGAACTGGAGTCCGTTTAGTTTGGCATCACCGAGATTGGCGGACTGGATGATTTCATAGCCACCGTAAAGGCCGTCGAAGCCGTTGTCGTTACCCTCGGCCACGAGTTGTCCGGAGCGACCGGCGGCGCCAATGTATTCCTTGATGTTTTTCCGGTAGCCATGGATCTCGAATTTACCCGAGTCGCTGAAGTAATATTCGAGCTTCAAGTCGATGGCGTCCGCCACCTGCGGCTTGAGGCCCGGGTTGCCCATCGTGACCGTCCGATTGGTGTCGTTGCCCGAAGGCGCCGACACGAGGCTGGCCAGCGCTGGGCGCCCATAGGTGTTGGACCAGCTGGCGCGGGCCTTCAAATTCTTGGTGAGGTCGTAGGCGAAATGGAGGCTCGGGAAAAATTTGTGATAGCCACCGTCGCGGGAGAGTTTCGCAAAGTCCAAAGCGGCCCGTTTGAAGTGATCAGGCTCGGCTGCGACCGTAGTCGTGCGGGCGCGGAAGTAAGTGAAGGTATCCGTCGTGACCCATTCACCACGAACGCCACCCACCACCGTCAACTGTCCGAGCTTCGTCTGGCCCTGCAGGTAGGCCGCGTCGACGCCTTCTTCCATGATGCGGCGGTTGGTGTATTGCTGCGTCGCCGTGAAATTCACATCTTCATACCAGAGCGCGCTATTGCCCAAGGTGGTGCTGATCGCAGCAGGTTCGACGACCGGAAGGCGGGGTCCGCCATTCAGGCGTTCGAACTCCGTGAGCGGCATCAGGGCGTTAGCCGGAAGGACCGACCCGACGACACCGTACCAGCGGCGGGGATACACCGGGCGATTATTGACGCGAC
>CANIJN010000305.1 GCA_947467625.1 Opitutia bacterium
GAAAAATGCGTTCGCGCTCTTCGTCGGTCGTCGCGAAAGCCAGCGATAGCGGAGGCGTGTTTGCTGGACCGCTCCCGCTGAAAATTCGATTTCCTGTCGTTCGGAGCGTATTCATAATAACATTTTATTTTTGGTGGTTAATCGCAATCAGACGGGAATTTACTGATAAAAAATCTGAATTTCTGCGCTTGATTCCTGCGCCCGCACCCATCCGGCAGGGACGAGTTTCTCATAAATATTGTCGGACGTATCGTCCCGTTTGCGGCGGCGCTTGAGGTTGTCGTTCACGTTCTGCTCCAAGCTGGAGAGAACGGGCACGACCTACTAGGTTTCGCGGGTGCGATGGGCATCGTGATAGGTGTTTAACGGATCGGAATTCGGGTATTGAGCGGGAGGGTTTCAATGGAGGGTGCCGGGTGGACACTGAATCTGACTCCTGTAGTCCCCAGCCAATCTTCAAGACCGCCTGACCGGCCAGCGGCCCGAAGAGCCGGTTAACGAAGATCCCAAAACGGAAACTCAACAACTCGTCCGTTTTTGACGGCGGGTTGGCGCATATTCGGACATTGGTCACGCTGTGGAGGAACGGTCCTCCGGCCCGTCGCTGTCAACCAGCGAGTTTTCAAATTTCAGTGCTCAGCTGATTCCAGCGCGTCTGCTGGGGGCCCAGCCAACGGGGCCAACGGAACCTGGCCAGCGGGGACCCGGCCGTTGGGGGACAGCAACGGTCTTTGAGGCGAGCCGTTGAGCAGGGATCGTCTGATTAAACCCGGACAAAGGGGAGATAACGCGGGCGCAGAATCTCAAAGCCCGCGTGATTAATTTCGCGGAGGAGTTCATTCGCCACGGCTTTGCCGGATATAATCGCTGACTCCATGCCGTAGTGATAAACGCCAGCGGTGTAGTCGCCCGCCAACCAGAGGCCGGCGAGGCCGGTCTGGTGTTTACGCGGTACTTTGGACCAATAGCCGACGCGCGTGCCGCAGTAGGTGTTTTTTAAGCGCAGCACGGTGGCATCGATGGGGGCCTGGCCGCGGCAACGAGGGAAGAAGCGCGCAAGGTCTTGCGATACTTTGGCCAAGATCTCGGCATCGCTCAGGGGCAGCACATCATCGGCGGCGTCGATCAGGACTTGGATGATGCTACCCTCTGCCTTGAGCTTGGGCCAATCTTTCCAGTGAAAGGCTTTGTCGGCCACCGCGTCGAAGATGGGCCCGTGTTCGCGGTCGCGTGGCGAGATGTAAACATTTCCATCGGTAAACACCTTGGTCGCGTACCACAGGGTGATCGTGATGATGGGCGTCTCGTTGAGGTCGGCGAGCGCGGCAAAGGGCGAGGTCGTGCGCAGCTCGGCGGGCAGGAGCGCGGGCACGGCATAGCCGGGCACGGCAAAGATGACGTGATCGGCTTCGTGAGTGACGCCGGCAGTGGTCGTCATCCGGGCGGGGCCTGCGGTGGCGGGTGATGAAGTCTGCCTGGGGATCGACGAGGGCATCGCCAAGCGGAGCGCCGAAAAACGTGGTATCAAAAATTCCCGTACTGCCGTACATCGTGCGCAGGAATTTGATGAACGAGGCCGCGCTGGCCTCCTCGGGACGTAAGCCTTGGATCGTGACTGCTTCGAGCGCGAGCTGCGTCCGCAGCCCGGCGCTGAGTTTTTGATCGAGCAGAAACTGCGTGACGGAGAGGTGATCAAAGGATTCCGCCATGCGGTCATCCATGCGCATGAGACGGAAAATAAAACCGGTGAGCTGGAGTCTTTCGGTAGGCGTGAGGCCGGGAAAAGTCGCGAGGCCGCGCAGGGTTTTTAAGACGGATTTACCGGCGAGGAGCGTGTCGATCTGGCCGGTCTGGCCGTTGCACACGTAGTAGTTGCCAGCGGTTTCTTTGAGGGGCAGCGGGTGGCCGATCGCCGCGAAGAGGGCGTCTTTGTTATGATACCAAGGGAAATTGAGGTGGATGCCGGTTTCAACGGGCCGGCCCTTGGCATCGAGCCAGGAGGCGCATTGGCCGCCGAGCACGGGCGCGGATTCAAAGACGTGAATCTCGTACTGCTCGGCGGCGGCTAATAAAAGATGAGCGGCGGAGGAGAGCCCGGCCAGACCTCCACCGACGATGGCGACTTTCGTTTTCATGCAACGAAGACGCGTCGCGAATGAGCTCCGGGAAACGATGCAGGTGCCTCTGGCAGGCTTTTCGGCGGCGGTGCTCTCGTAGGTGCCGGCGATGTCATTGCCCCTCAGGGAGCCGACGAGCTCGGTGGAACGCTGGTGAAACAAGCGTAAGCGCGAGTGCGAGAACACCAGCGAGGGGATAGAATTTCATAGGCGAAAGGTAAGGGGTAAAGATCCGACGTTTTAAGCGGGGGCCCGTGGCGTAAAAATTAAAAAAAGACGAGCCGCGCATCGGTGGCATAATCTAAACTGAAGTAGGTCGCGAGTGGCGTGGGTGAGAAGCTCGGGGTCCTCCCTATCTCCCCGCGCAGCGGCTCCGCTCGGGCTCTGGCGTCGGCAAGACACGGCCAAACCGGGCGCTGCGCCCAAGCTCGCGACGACGTTCGCCGTCGAAGCGCTCCCGGCCAACGGACTCGCGGGTGTGAGCAAGGCGCAGAAAGATAATCTCGACACCCTCGTGCTCGATGCGGGCAAGAACGGTGCTGGGATCATCTGCCCTCGTGTTTGCCGACGAAAATCTCCTCTCAACCACGGATTGATTTCGACCGCTCAGCCCGCCCAGTATTCACTGTCTTCACCGGCATGCTTCCCTACACCTAAATTTCCTTCCCATTTTCCATGAATTCCTCCGGCCAACCGCCCTTCCTTCCCTCTATGCACGTCGTTGATTACACCATTCACGGCGACGACATGCAGTTTGTCGAAATTGAGCTCGATCCCCAGGAAGCCGTCGTCGCCGAAGCCGGCGGCATGATGTTCATGGATGAAGGTATTGCGATGGAGACGATTTTTGGCGACGGCTCAAATGCGAACAAAGGGTTCATGGGTGCGCTCCTCGGCGCCGGCAAACGCCTGCTCACCGGCGAATCTCTCTTCATGACTGTCTTTATGAATCAGGGCGCGGGGAAAAAACGCGTCGCTTTCGGCGCGCCGTACCCCGGGAAAATCCAGCCCGTCAATCTCCGCGAACTCGGCGGCGAACTCATCGCACAAAAAGACTCGTTCCTCTGCGCCGCGAAAGGCGTGAGTATCAGCATCGCGTTTCAAAAACGCCTGGGGGCCGGTCTTTTTGGCGGAGAGGGCTTCATCATGCAGCGCCTCCAGGGCGACGGTCTGGCCTTCGTCCACGCCGGCGGCACGCTCTATGAACGCGTGCTCAATCCCGGAGAATCGCTCCGCGTCGACACCGGCTGCATCGTGGCTTTCCAGCCGACCGTGGACTACGATATTCAATACGTCGGCAGCGTGAAAACGGCTTTCTTCGGTGGCGAAGGTCTCTTCTTCGCCACGTTGCGTGGCCCGGGGAAGATCTGGCTGCAATCGCTGCCGTTCTCACGGCTGGCCGGCCGCATCGTCGCCGCCGCGCCGCAGACCGGCAGTGGCGGTCGCGAGGAAGGCTCCGTCCTCGGCGGCCTTGGCCGCATGATGGGCGGGGACAACCGCTGATTCCAAGGCGCGTTTAAGATTGGGCGAACACCGGTTTTTGTCGCCTGCTGGCGGGCGATTCAGGATGTGGAAATCCCCCGCAAGCTGGCTCCTACCCCCCAAGCACAGTAAGGCTTATCTTGAACGCAACGTGGACTCACGCGTTTTCTTCAGGAGCCTGTTGGCGAGCGATTCCGTGGCGCGGCGTCGCGCCCGTGAGTCTCGGAACACGCCTGGGAGGTCCCAGCGCCGCCTAACCATCGCCTGCAAGCCAGCAGGTTCCACCATTCGGGCCGTTCGTCTGATCTTCAATGCAAGGGGAACGAGCGGAATCGCGGAGGCCGTGGAGCCGGCATCGGCGCCATTCGCTCAGCGACAGCCCGCGATTGACGTCCTCGCGGTTGCCCCGGGCGCCGGGAGGGAAGCCCCGTACGTCGATATTGCCGCCGTCCATTTCGCACCCCGCCCGGTCCGCGACCTCGCGGGCCGAGTCGTGGACCACCTTATTGATAATCAGTTGGATTTTCCGAAGCCTAGACCGCGAAAAATAAAAAGGGGCCCGGTTGCCCGGGCCCCTGTGCGAGGTTTATTTACTCAACGGCCTCCCCTGTGGGACCGTTGCTTCATTTCCAAGTCAGGCGGTAGTCCAACGCCGCGACTGCCAGTAGCGTGATCACGCTCCCGTAGCCGACGACGGTTTCCACGCTGACTGGAGAGTCGGAAGAAAGCAGAAACGCGGTGCCGGCAACCAGCGTGCCGAGAACTACCGCCAGGGTGATGATGTCGTTTTTCATAGGTTTGTCTGTGTTGTGTCGGCCCGTGAAGGGTTCGACGTGGAAGAGTATACCCCATTTCAATCAATAGTTGAAATCGCGACTTCCTATTGTTGTCATTGGAATAGACTATGGAATTGAGCCAACTTCGCTACGCGGTCGCGATCGCTGAGACCGGGAATTTTACCCGGGCATCCGAGCGCGTGAGTATATCTCAACCATCATTGAGCCAGCAGATTATAAATCTTGAACGCGAGATTGGGCATAAACTGTTTCATCGTTTGGGGCGGAAGGCCATTCTCACGGAAGCGGGTGCGACCTTTATCGATCGCGCCCGCCGGATTCTGTTCGAAGTGGAAAACGCGGCCAAGGAACTGAGCGATCATCCTTCCCTCGACCGGCGCATTACCGTCGGTGCGGTCCCGACGATTATGCCTTATTTGGTCGCGCCCTTGATCGCAGACTGTCGGACCAAACACCCCAACCTCCTGATCCACGCCCGGGAAGACTTCCGGCACACCTTGGTGAGGGCGGTGGTCGAGGGTGAGCTCGACCTCGCGGTGGTGGCCCTCCCGGTCAAAGACCCACGCCTCTCGATTGAACCCCTCCTGACTGAACCATTGCTGCTCGTGGTAGGTCAGCGACACCCCTTCGCGGATCGCAAGGAAATCGGCATTGCCGACCTCGTCGAGGAAACGTTCGTCTCGATGGGTGATTCGAGTAC
>CANIJN010000306.1 GCA_947467625.1 Opitutia bacterium
CTTTGCCCCGGACGGCTCCGTCTACGTCTCGACCCGCACCGGCGGGGTGTGGCGCCGGAAGGACGACCAGTGGTCGCTTTTCGCCGAGGGGCTGCAAGACGTGAATGGCGTGCAAGTCGCACCGGATGGTCGGGGAGTGTATGTCATGCAAAAGCCGGAACTCACACTGCTGCGCGACACCGACTACGACGGCCGGGCGGACGTGTATGAGACGGTGGAGGATCGCTTTCGTTTTTCGGGAAACTACCACGAGTTCGCCTACGGACCGCGCATGAACTCGAAGGGCGATCTGTTTTTCTCGCTCGGCCTGAGTGCCAACGGGCATCATCCGGCAACGAGCAAGAGCCTCAACCAGATGACCTCGGCGCTTGGTTATCGCGGCTGGGTGATGAAGCGCACGCCGGCAGGTGACTTGATTCCATTTGCCTCCGGTCTCCGCTCGCCGGCGGGCATCGGCATGAATGCCAAGGACGAACTCTTCGTCACCGACAATCAGGGTGACTGGGTGGCCGCGTCCTACCTCACCTGCGTGGAAGCCGGCGACTTCCTCGGGCACCCGGCGTCAGCCTGGGATCGCGCGGAGTATGGTCTCACGCCGGCCGTCCTCGACTACCGGAGCAACGCCACGACGCCGGAGAAAGTGCCGCCGCTGGATCTGGAGGCGCTGGCGAAAATCCGCAAACGCCCGGCGGTCTGGCTGGCGCACGGCGATCTGACGAACTCGCCCGGGCATCCCTCGTTTGCCCCCGAGTCCGGATTTGGTCCGTTCGGCGGGCAGGCGTTCATCGCCGACATCGCCCATCGGAATATCATCCGGGTGGCGCTGGAAAAAGTCGGCGGAAAATATCAGGGCGCCGTATTTCCTTTCATCCGCCCGTTGCGCAGCGCGGCCTATTCGACGCGGTTCGATCCGCAGGGCAATCTTTGGGTGGGGGCTGTGGGGCGCGGCTGGGTGACGGGCGATCCCGCGATTGAAATCATCCGACATGATCCGCGCGCGACACCTTTCGAGATGCATCACATCGCGGTGACCAAAGACGGATTCGCGATCCACTTCACCGCGCCGCTCGGCGTGCAGGATCTGGCCGCCCCCGACGTGTTGATCACGGAGTTCCACTACGAGTATTGGGCCACCTACGGCTCGGAGCGTTTCCGCGAGGCCTCGGTGCCGGTGACCGCAGTGCACCTTTCCCCCGATCGCACCATCCTGACACTGCGGCTCCCGCGGAAACCCGGGTTCGTCTACGAACTGCAGCTTCCCGAACTCGTCTCGAAATCCGGTCTCCGCCTCGAGAACAACTTCGCCTATTACACCCTGAATCAACTCCCACCATGAAGCGCCTTTTATGTTCATGGTTCCTGCTCGCTTCGGTTTTCGCCCGCGACGGTACCGACCTCGTCGTCGGCGACACCACGCTCGTGCAGCGGTGTGTGCTCAAAGGCCAGAAGTCCACCCGCTTGATCGCGGTGGGACAGCCCGGCGGATTCAACTACGCGTTCGACGCCTTGAGCTGCACTCCCGTGTCGGTCTGGTCGGGCGGGTTTCTTGACTTCTCCGGAGAAACCGACGCGCGCGGCGGAAACGGGGTCAAGGCCCTCGGCGTGCAACAAGCGCTGGGCGCCGATCTGGTGCCGCTGCGGATCGGTAATCCGGATGCGCTGCCAGCCACGCTTCACTTCCGCGGCTACCGGCGCGACGGCAAAACCGGCGCACCCACCTTCCTTTTCCAGACGGACGGTGTTTCCGTTGAGCAGCAGATCGTCTCGCCTTCGCCCGGCGTGGTGTCCCTGGTGTTGAACTTTCCCGACGCGGGCAGCGTGAAAAAGTTCTATCGCATCGATCCCACCCCGCACCGGCAGTTCTCCCTCGGCGCCGGCCTGCGGTGGAGCGGTCCGGGGGTCATTGAGATCCCGGCGGAGCAAACGAACGCCCTGATCACCTTTCATCCGCCGACGCCCGGTGCGGCATTTGTCCGCGAAGCCGAGTCGATGTCCGGAGCGGACCTCTTCCGCAATTTCTGCAGCGCGTGTCATTCCATCGATGGCACCAAGCTCATCGGTCCCACCTTCAAAGGCCTGTGGGGACGGGAGGAAGTCGTCACGCGCAGCGGCGTCAGCGCAACCATCACCGTGGATGCCGGCTACGTCCGCGAATCGATCCTCAAGCCCCAGGCTGCGATCGTGAAGGGTTATGAGGCGGTGCCGATGGCCGATTATTCCGCCGTGCTGACGAACGACCAGATCGAGAGCTTGCTGAGTTTTCTCCATGAATTGAAATGAAACGGTCCGCCCCACTCCCCATGAAAACCTCTGCACGCCTCGTGTTCTTCGCGGTTCTCGTGGCCCTCAGTTCTGCCACCGCGATCGCCCAGACGGCCCCTGCTCGGCCGCCGAACCCGCCCACGTCCGTCTCCGCCCCAGCGGTAACCGTGCGCTCTCCGTTTGAGGTCAACGACGAACCGGACTCTTCCGCAAACCCCACCGCGTAGTTTGATCAACTAGCCCCCAACCCATGAAACGAATCACCATCGCACGCTCGTCTGCGGCCGGCCTGTCATCCCCGGGGCGCACGAGTCAGGCCCCGACGTCGGCGCAAGCCCGCCCGCCGGTATGTCCTGGGAGCCGCAAGACGTTTGGAAAAAAGTGAAGCCGACCGTCCCGGCTGATTTCTGGCCGTTGCCGGCGCCCGAGGAAAAGAAGCCGGCAGGCGAGAAACAGGGTGGCGCCGCCAAGAAAGGCATTCCGAAAAATAAGCCGCTGTAGAGCTCAGAACAGGCTTTCAGGCTTCGCCCTGCAGCGCAGGGCGCGAACCGGCCAAGCGAGATCGGAAGCCATCACTCATGCAACCAACCCGCTCCGTGGGCCTGCTCACGATTTGCGGTATCTCGCAGACCACACCACTGAAAATGAACACCCGCGGTCGAACAAAAAATGGATTCACGACATTGCGCCGCACATTTGACGCGCAGGGCACAGGCCGTACGCCGTTCCGGCGGCTAACTGCCGACCGCCGCGCCCGCTCTACACCGTGATCGCCGGCCACGTCGGCGCCGGAGAGCATTGCTTCGAGACGCTGCCGCCGAGACCGCGACGGCGACGGCGGTGAACATGCCCAGGTAATTGGGCTGCGTGTCAGCACCACGTCGTCGTGCTCGTCCGCCAGCGCTGGCCGCACCGTCACGCACACGTGCTCGGACAGGGCGGTCAAAAAGTACTGATGAACGAGCAGCGAAGAATTCGCCGCAGCCTCGTGCAAAAATGCAATGTTCTCGCGGCTACCGGAGTCACTGAAAAGTGCGTGGTCGCCGTGTTCGTGCTCGCACACCTCCGCCGCTCTACCCTTGTTAATCTGATTCGAACTATGGGCCCACTTCCGCACCTCTACCGTTTGACCTTAGCCCTGCTCGCCGTCTCCTTCGCCGCCGGCGCCGAGGCACCCCTCGCACTCAACCAAGTCGTCGTCACGCCCAGCACGTTCGGCGTCGCCGAACAACGGACCGCCGTGGGCGCCACACTCACCAGTGCCGAATTGGAGACGCTCCCGCAAATCGGCGATGACCTCTATCGTTCGATCGCGCGCCTCCCGGGCTTGGCGGCGGATGATTTCACCGCCCGCTTCTGGGTGCGCGGTGCGCCCAACTCCCAGGTCTTGGCCCGCCTCGACGGCGTCGATCTCATCGAACCCTTTCACCTCAAAGACGTCCAGGGCGCGCTCTCGATTGTCGATCCCCAGACCATTAGCCGCCTCGACCTCACCACGGGCGGATTTACCGCCGACTACGGCAACACCCTCGCTGGAGTGCTCACGATGGAAACCAAGGCCACGACGACACCGCACACGTCCCTAAGTCTGAGTCTAACCGGCATCGGCGGCAGCAATCAGGGCGGATTCGCGCAGGGCCGAGGACGCTGGCTCGCGGCCGCGCGCCGCGGTTATCCCGACGTCGCCCTGCGCGTTTCCGGCCGCGATGACGATATCACCCCGCGCTACTACGACGTGACGGCCCAAGTCGAATATCAGGTGACCCCGGGGCACACCGTCTCGCTGCACGCGCTGCACGCCAGCGACACCCTGACGTATCAGCGAACCAACAACCCCTCGCTCGCGAGCAACTACGACAGCGACTACATTTGGACGCGGTGGCGGGGCGCCTTTGGCCGCGCCGTCACCGGCGAGGCCGTCCTCTCGTTCACCCAGCTGACACAAGACCGTCGCGGCACCGGTTCGCTCGATGGGTTTCCCTTTTCTTTGCGCGATCAACGCGCGTTGAAGGTCGTCGCCGTGCGCAACGACTGGACCGTTTTGCTGGGCGAACGCGCCCTCCTGCGCGCCGGCCTCGAGGCAAAATCAGGTGCGGCCGATTACGACTACGCGCTTTCCCGCCGCTATAATGACGTCGTGGCCGGACGGGTGACGCCCCTCACCGTTACCACCCGGGCCGCACCCCAGCCCGAGGGCGATTCGCTGGGTGGCTTCGTGTCCGCACGCCTGCGCCCGTTCGCCTCGCTGGTAGTCGAGCCCGGCCTCCGCCTCGACCGGCAAGCTGTCCCCTCCGAAGCACACTCCAGCCCACGCCTGAACGCCGCCCTCTCACTCGGCCGCGCCACCGTCCGGGCTGCGTGGGGCGCCTATTTCCAGCCGCAACGTCTCCACGAACTTTCGATCGCCGATGGTGACACCCGCTTCCATCGCGCCGAGTTCGCTGAACATCGGGGGCTCGGTCTGGAGTATCCACTTACACCCGACATCAGCCTCCGCGCCGAAGCCTACGAGCGGCTCACGTCACGCCTGCGCCCCCGCTGGGAGAACCTCGACAATGGTTACGATCTCTTCCCCGAGACGCAGACCGATCGCGTCCGCCTCGATCCGCAGAGCGCCCGGGCGCGTGGCCTCGAGCTGCTCATCGCGGGCCGCGCGGGTCCTCAGGTCCGGTGGAACGTCAGCTACGCGTTGGCGCGCACGGAGGAACGCTTGACCGGGAACTGGGTGCCCCGTGCCCGCGACCAGCGCCACACCGTTTACGGCGATATCACCTACGCCCTCAACCCGCGCTGGCAATTCAGCGC
>CANIJN010000307.1 GCA_947467625.1 Opitutia bacterium
CACTCACCCTGCAATCACCTCAGTTAAAAGGAAGAAAAACCACCCACGGAAGAAGTGCTTTTCGCTTTTTCCGGAGAAGAATATCCGCCGAAACCACAGGCGCATTCCTAACCGCCAGAATTAGACGACTTCACGCTCGCCGGTTAGAGAGCCGTGACGGCCAAAGCTGGCTTCCGCTCATTTGTTACCCTTCGTGGTCCGAGTATCGTGAAGGCCGTCCGTTTGGCGAACCATACAGATCGACATGGATTCATTTGGAGGCATTTCTAGTCCCGGAGGTGCAGTGCGACGCGGCGATGAAGGCAATATCCCGTCGCAACTTCTTTGGAAGGTGGATGCCGGGCGGCGCCAAATGGCTCCATGTCTTCGTTGGCGAGTATCCTTGGGCGAGCGCATGCAACGTGGAGACCGACGATTGGCTCGGCTTCGGGACTCGGGTAGACGGCTCTGCATTGGAGTTCATGCCCGTCTACAATGAAATCGTTTGCGAATGGGAATACGACGGCAGTTTGCCGAGCAGTATTTATTTCCATGTTCCGGCGCGTGCTTTTTTTGAAGCGAGCCCGCTTTGGTGGAATGGCGTGGATGGGTTCTCAACGCCCGATGGAAAGACCGTTTTCCGCGATCCGTCTGCTTCAGAGGGTGGCCCCGCTACCTTGTTGGCGGATATTGACGATCTACTGCCTCGACTAAAGGGGTTGGGGTGCCGTCTGGTCTGGACGCTACTCGGTGAAAAATACGTCTTGGGCGAGACAGCTCACGGCACGCCCCGAGTCACCTACTCCCAGACGGCTTGCCTGAATATCGACGGAACTATTTCTTTCGGAGATCGCGTCTTTTTCGACGACAACGAAAAAGATCAGGGACTTGCCCGGTAGCTTCTCTGCTTCTTGCCCTCTCAGTGTAGCGACCAGCCGTCGCGATAGGGAGTGTGCAAGAGAGCGTCGGCGGCGGGGTTGTTGGCGAACTGCAAATTGGCGGCATCCCAGGTAAGGCGCTGGTTCGGCAAGCGCATCGCGAGGACGCCGAGCAGCACAGTCTCGGTGAGGGCGCCGCCGTATTCGAACGTTGAGCACGGAGGTGGGGCGCCGGGGCCGGCTTTGCAGGCGCGGAGCCAATCGGCTTCGTGGCTGCCGACGACGCGGGGCAGGGTTTTCTCCGGGCGCACAAACTCTTTCATCCGTGTCTCGGGCAGGAGGCGAAGGCCGCCGGCACCGTGGGAGCCGTGGAGCAGGGTTCCCTTGTCTCCGATGATGAGGGCGCCGCTGCTGGGGAGTTTGCGGCCGGGCTCGAGGTCGACGGGCACGGGCGGCTGGAGACGGCCATCATACCACGTGAGCGCGACGGGCGGGCGGGCGCCGCGGGCGGGAAACGTGTAGCGAACAATCGAGGCGCGCGGAAACGTCTGTGAACTCACGTCTTTCTCCCAATGAGTCGTGGTGGCTTCGACGGTGGTGGGCGCGCCGAGGTCGAGGGCCCAGAATGCCGGGTCGATGATGTGGCAGCCCATGTCGCCGAGCGGGCCGGTGCCGAAGTCGAGCCACGCCCGCCACTTCAACGGGTGGTAGTCGGGATGATACGGGCGATGGGCGACGGGGCCGAGCCAGAGATCCCAATCGAGTGTGGCGGGCACGGGCGGAGTGTCCTTTGACTGGGCCTGCACGGCGAAATTGGACCACGGATCGCCGCCGACGGGTCGGTCGGTCCACGCGTGCACCTCGCGCACGGCGCCGATGACGCCGGCGGCGAGCCATTCTTTGAGGAGGCGAATAGATTCGGAGGAGTGGCCTTGATTGCCCATCTGCGTCTGCACTTTGGCGCGACGCGCGGCCTCGGTGATCGTGCGCGCCTCGCGGACGGTGTGCGTGAGGGGTTTTTGGCAATACACGTGTTTGCCGGCGGCCAGGGTCGCGAGCGTGATCACGGCGTGCGTGTGGTCGGGTGTGGCAATGATGACGGCGTCGATGTCCTTTTGTTTTTCCAGCATCACGCGGTAGTCCACGTAGGTTTTCGCCGACGGGTAACGGGCGAAGGTCGGCGCGGCGTAGTCGGCATCGACATCACAGAGCGCGACGATGTTTTCGCCGGTGCAGGCTTTGAGGTTGGCGGTACCCTGGCCCTTGGCGCCGACGCCGATGGCGGCGAGGTTGAGTTTATTGCTCGGCGCCTCGGCGCCGAAAAGGTGGCCGCGGAAAAATTGAAAGCCGAAGGTTGCGGTGGCGGAGGCGGCGAGGAAACGGCGGCGGGTGGGGAGAGGTTTTTTCATGGGGGAGTGCGAGCGGCACGGGGTCGGTGGAGCAGGGGATGGAGGAGCTTAAGTTTAGGTGCGTGACGCGGCCGGGGCGCAACGGGATAAGTTTCGGGCGACGGTGGGTGGGGGCGCAAATGGAGGTGGGTAAAAAAATGGCGGGTGGCCGCGCGGACGGTGCGCGACGCGCAGCACATGGGGACTCGACGCTGATGGCGTGAATCGCATGCTCTTGATTTTCCTCCCCATGAAAACCTCCGTCGCTACCCGTCGCTCCTTTCTTAAATCCAGTCTCGCCGGCGTGTTCGCGGCGGGAGTTGCGCCGCAATTTATTCCGGCGCGGCTGCTCGGTGCCAACGCGCCTTCGAATAAGATCACCCTCGGCTGCATCGGCCTCGGCGCGCACGGCATCGGTGTGAACTTGAAGTCGTTTCTCCAGCAGGATGATTGCCGGATCGTGGCGGTGTGCGATGTGTGGGGGCGTCGGCGGGATGAAGCGCGGAAGCTCGTCGAGGAGAAATACGGTGGGCCGGGTTGCGCGATGATCAGGGATTTTCGCGCGCTGTTGGCGCGGCCGGATATCGATGTCGCGGTGATTTCGACGCCGGACCATTGGCACGTGACGATGGCGCAGCTGGCGCTCGCGGCGGGCAAGAAGGTGTTTTGTGAAAAGCCCACGCTCACCATCGAGGAAGGGCGGCGGCTCGCGAACGATGTCGCCGTGCGCAAAGCGATGTTTGCCGTGGGGCTCGAAGACCGCGCGGTGATTTATTACCACAAGCTCGCGGAAGCGGTGCGCAACGGTGCGATCGGAAAGCTCGAGCGCATTAAGGTCGGCCTGCAGATCAAGCCGGTCTTCGCGCGCGAAGAGCCGGTGAAAGTGCCGGACGATCTCGACTATGAAATGTGGCTCGGGCCGGCGCCGCATCGTCCTTACACGGCGACGCTGACGGATGCGCAGGTGTGGCGGCAGATCCGCGATTTCTCAGGTGGCTCGCTCACGGACTGGGGCGCGCATCTCGTCGACACGGCGCAGGTGGCGAATTTTTCGGAGAACTCGGGACCGGTGGCGGTGAAGGGTAAGGGCGTGATCCCGCCGAACTCCGTCAACACGGTACCGCGGACCTATGACATTACCTACACCTATGCGAACGGCGTGGAGCTCGACGTGACGGCGGGCGAAGTTTCGCTCCGCTTCGAGGGGAGCAATGGCTGGGTGGGCAACAAAGGCTGGTCGGGTCCGCTGGCGGGCAGCGACATGAATGTATTTCGCAAGACCTACGATGCGACGACCAACAAACTCTGGCCGCGCCCCGAGCGCGAGCAGCGCGACTTCCTCGACGCGATCCGCCAAGGCCGGCCGCCGATGTATACGGCGGAGGCGTTGCATCGCCTGTGCACGACGCTGCACCTCGGCGCGATCGCGATGGAGCTGGGGCGTCCGCTCAATTGGGATCCGGTGAAAGAACAGTTCGACGACGCGGCGGCCAATGCCCTGCGCTCTCGGACGATGCGCAACGACTGGACGAAGTTGGCGCGGAGCTGAGCGCCGGACGAGGAGTCACCGGTCCGCGGTTACAGCCGGCCTCACTCTTCCGAGGAGGCGCGGCGGGTCGCCGTGGGCCGCCTGACGTCCACGCTGAGCTTGGGCGATTGCCAGCGGAAGGCGGACATGGCGCGCAGCTCGCGCACAAAGATTTCATCGCCGCACACGACGAGGTGGGCCCACGTATCTTCGGCGGCGACTTTGCGTTGGTCGAGCAACTGAAAGCCTTTGGGGTCGGCTTTGATCAGGAGCAGAATGCCCCGTTCATCGAGGGCGAGGATGCGGTCGCCCTGCGCGACGAGACTCGCGTATTTGCCGAACGAGTCGGAGTTCCACACCCGCGTGCCGGTCTTCAGGTCGATGCAGGTGAAGCGCTGGTTGCCCATGTGTAGGTAGGCGTGGCCGTCGATGATGACAGGTGTCGACATGTAGCCTTGGGCGTTGTTGCTCCAGGACTCCTGCACGTCGAAGGTGTCTGCGGTGCCTGCGGCTTTCCCGACCGAGTAGAGCCAGCTGCGGTTTTGATAACTGCTCGTGAAGACGGCGTCGCCAACGACGGTGGGTGTCAGGATGTTCATCCCACGATACGACGGCACGGGGTGCGACCACACGACCTTTCCGGATACAGGATCGATGCCGGCGAGATTTTCTCGCGACTGCACGACGAGTTGTCGTTGGCCGTGAATCGTCGCGAGCACCGGCGAAGAAAATGCACCGGCGGACATGACGCCGGGTTTGCCCTCGAAGGAGCGCCAGATGATTTCACCGGTGTCCTGCCTGAGTTTGACGAGGGAGTTGGCGGCTTGGATGAAGATCGCGTCGCCATCGAGCAGCGGGGAGCACACGAGGCCGAAGTCAGGCACGCCGGTGCCGTATTGCTTCACGAAATCGACGGACCACTGCTCTTTACCGGTGACGGCATCGACGGCGACGAGGACGTCGCGCATGCCGGCGACGAAGACGAGTTTTCCGTTGGTGGCGGGAGTGGCCCGAATCCAATCGCCGCGGGACTTGGCGTAGAATGGCACGGACAGCGCGCCCGCCCACGAGTGGCTCCAGAGTTCTTTGCCGGTGTGGCGATCGAGCGCGCGCACGACCTCGGTGGATTTGTCGCGGGTCTCGGTGACGAAGACGCGGTCGGCGGAAACAATCGGGCCGGAGTAGCTCGGGCCGAGAGGGAGCGTCCACGTCGGCTTGAGGGTGTCTGCGCTCAGCTTCGCGGGCCAGG
>CANIJN010000308.1 GCA_947467625.1 Opitutia bacterium
GCCCACTCGTCCGCCAACACGGTCTCTTCGACACCAGCCTCCGCGACCCCCACGGGTTTTCCGAATCCCTCGCCCGCGCCGTCGCCGTCGTCGGCTCCGACCGCGTCGGCACGCCCCAACGCGCCGACACCCACCGTCCCGACGCCTTCGCACTCTCCCCGCCGGCCTCCGTCGTCCCGCCCGCCGCGCCGCCGCCTCTGCACGCCGCGCTCGGGCTCCCGCTCCGCCGCTTCCGGCCTCCTCTCCCGACCAACGTCGAACTCGTCGGCCACGCCCCCGCGTTTGTCTGGTGTGACTACGCGCATGGTCCCGTCGCCTCCACCCGTGGTCCGTGGCGCGGCTCCGGCGAGTGGTGGGAAACTGGTCGCAGCTGGGAACGCGAAGAGTGGGACGTCGCCCTCGCCGACGGCTGCGGCCTCTACCGCCTCCTCCGCACTCCCACCGGCTGGTTCATCGAAGGAGAATACGACTGAGCCTCCCCCGCTCCCCCCCTCCCCGCTCCCCGTAGCGGCGAGCGCCAGCAAGCCGTCCTCCCACTCCTCCGATGTCCTCCCTCTCCCCCGCCTACATCGAGCTCCACGCCCGCAGCGCATTCTCCTTTCTACACGGCGCGTCCACGCCTGAAGCGCTCATCGCCGCCGCCGCCCGCCTCGAACTCCCCGCCCTCGCCCTCTGCGACCGCGACGGCGTCTACGGCGCCCCGCGTCTCTTCGGCGCCGCCCGCGATACCGGCGTGCGCCCCTTCGTCGGCACCGAGCTCACCCTCGCCGACGGCAGCATCCTCCCGCTCCTGGCCGCCACCCGCACCGGTTACGAGAATCTCTGCCAACTCCTCACCCGCTCCCGCCTCGACCCGCGCCCGCCCACAGGCTCCGCCGCGACGCCCACCGACCGCAAACGCCCTTGCCACGCCACGTGGGCCGAGCTCGCCGCCCACGCCGAAGGCCTCATCGCCCTGACCGGCGATGAACACGGCCCCATCCGTCGCGCGTGGCGCACCGCCGGTCCCGCCGCCGCCGCCGCCGCGCTCGCTCCGCTCTTGCGTATCTTCGGCCCCGACCGGCTCTACGTCGAACTGCAACGTCTCCGCGTGCGCGGCGAGGAACGCGAGCTCACCTTCCTCCGTGACTTCGCCGCCGCCCATCATCTCCCCATCCTCGCCACCGGCGGCATCCGTTACGCGACCCGCGCCGAACGCCCGATCGCCGACGTGTTCACCTGTCTCCACCATCACACTACACTCGACACCGCCGGCCGCCTCCTCGCCCCGAATGCCGAACGCCACCTGAAATCCGCGCGCACCATGCACGCGCTCTTCGCCGATTGCCCCGGCGCCGTCGCCGAGACCACGCGCCTCGCCGCGCGCCTCGATTTCACCCTCCGCGACCTCGGCTACCAATTCCCCTCCTTCCCCGTTCCCGCCGGCGAGACCATGGCCTCGTGGCTCCACGCCCAGACTTACGCCGGCGCCCGCACCCGCTTCCTCGCCTCCGCCGACTACTCGGCCCCGCTCCCGCCCGCCGTCCGCGCGCAACTCGACCGCGAGCTCGTCCTCATCGACCGCCTCGGTTTCAACGGCTATTTTCTCATCGTCTGGGATATCTGCACCTGGGCCCGCTCCCGCGGTATTCTCGTGCAGGGCCGCGGCAGCGCCGCCAACAGCGCCGTCTGTTACGCGCTCGGCATCACCGCCGTCGATCCCATCAAACACCGGCTGCTCTTCGAACGCTTTCTCAGCGAGGGCCGCGTGGGCCACGACGGCCGCCCTTCGTGGCCCGACATCGATCTCGATCTCCCCAGCGGCGCTCTCCGCGAACAGGTCATCCAAGAAGTCTACGCCCGCTACGCCCCGCACGGCGCCGCCATGACCGCCAACGTCATCACCTACCGCGGCCGCAGCGCTTCGCGCGAACTCGGCAAAGTCCTCGGTCTGCCCGACTCCGTCATCGACCGCTTCTCCTCACTCTACGCGAGCGGCGATTACCCGCACACCCTCGACCTCCCGCAACAACTCGCCGCCAGCGGCCTGCCCGCCTCTCACCCACGCCTCCCGGCGTTCTTGTCCCTCCACGCCCAGCTCCGCGGCCTGCCCCGCCACCTTAGCCAACACTCCGGCGGCATGGTCATCTGCGGCGGCCGCCTCGACCGCGTCGTCCCCCTCGAACCCGCCACCATGCCCGGCCGCGTCATCCTCCAGTGGGACAAAGATGACTGCGAAGACCTCGGTATCGTAAAAGTGGATTTCCTCGGCCTCGGCATGATGGCCGTGCTCCAGGACAGCCTGCACCTCTGCACGGAAAACACCCGCGGCCCGCGCGCCCTCCATGAAATTCCTCCCGACGATCCCGCCACCTTCGCCGCTATGCAACGCGCCGACACCATCGGCGTGTTTCAAATCGAGAGCCGCGCGCAGATGTCGTCCCTCCGCCGCTTCAAACCCGCCTGCCTCTACGATGTCGCCATGCAGGTCGCCATCGTCCGCCCCGGCCCCATCGTCGCCAAACTCACCCACCCGCTCCTCCGCCGCCGCCTCGGCCTCGAACCCGTCGTCTGCATCGACCCGAGCGTGGACGCCGCCCTCCGCCCCATCCTCGAACGCACCTACGGCGTCATTCTCTTCCAAGAACAAATGCTGCAGGTCGCGATGACTCTCGCCGGCTTCAACGCCACCGAAGCCGAGCAACTCCGCCGCGCCATGGGTTTCACCAAGGGCACCGCCAAACTCGAACGCGCCCTCGCCCATCTCACCGCCCGCCTGCGCGCGCACGGGCACAACGATGCCCTCATCGCCACGATCATCGACTCCGCCTCCTCGTTCGCGCTCTACGGTTTCCCCGAGAGCCACTCGATCAGCTTCGCCCTCCTCGCCTACGCCAGCACGTGGCTGAAAGTCCACCGCCCCGCCGAATTCCTCACCTGCCTCCTCAATCATCAACCGATGGGCTTCTACTCGCCCGCCACCCTCGTGCAAGACGCCCGCCGCCACGGCGTCAGCGTGCGCCCCGTCTGCGTCGCCCGCTCCCATTGGGCCAGCACCGTCGAGGAAAACAACGCCGTCCGTCTCGGCCTGATACAAGTCAGCGGCCTCCACGCCGACGCCACCCGCGCCATGATCGCCACGCGCGCCGAGCAGCCTTTCGACTCCCTCGACGACTGGTTGCGCCGCACTCATTTCTCCCCCGCCGAGCGCCGGGCCCTCGCCGCCCTCGGCGCCCTGAATTGCTTCGCCCCCCACCGCCGCGCCGCCCTCTGGCAAGTCGCCGCCGCCTGGTCCGCCGACGAATCGCTCCTGCACGAATGTGTCGTCAACGACGCCGCGCCCACGCCCCTCGCCGCGATGACGAGCGCCGAGCGTTACCACACCGATTTCACCACCATCGGCCTGACCACGGGCCCCCACCCGATGGCGGCGATCCGCGACCGCCTCCCCGCTGCGTGGCGCGCCGCCGACCTCCCGCTCGCCCGCGACGGCGACGCTGTGCTCATCGCCGGCGCGGTGATCTGCCGCCAACGTCCCGGCACGGCCAAGGGCGTTGTCTTCATCAGCCTCGAAGACGAGACCGGCATCGCCAACGCCATCGTGAGCGCCGATCTCTTCGAGCGCCGCCGCCTCATCATCACCGGTGAATCGGCGCTCCGCATCACGGGCCGCCTGCAAAACGTCGAAGGCGTCATCCACGTGAAAGCGATCACCATCGAGCCCCTCGACAGCCCCGACCTCCCCACCCAAGCCTCCCACGATTTCCACTAAAGCCGTAACGATGCAGACGACCCCGCATCACCTCTAAACCTACAACACGGCAAGGTGACTTTTGATCCCGACGTCTCGTGATATTTGGACGATCGTCACAACACCACTCGCTGGCGCTCGCGGCTACCCGAAGTCAAAAACTCAAAGGACGTGGGTCTGATAAGCAGCCCGCTGGCGGGCGCTTCCCCGAGCGCGAGCACGCTCGCTGCCGACATCCAACTCCCGGGACAGAGCGCCTTGTTCGTAGTCCCGCCTTGAGGCGGAATCCGTCAAACCTTCCGCCTAGTATTACTCTGCTATTTTCCTCTCAAAAAACGTCCCTTAAAAGTGTCACGTATTACGTGACACTCCCTCCAGGAATTCGAGGGTTTTTGGCAATGAACTTAACAGAATAATACTAGCCGGTATCACTCACCCTTTTCTGAATAAAATCTTTTTTCACAGAGCGCACCGAGGTGCGCACCAAGGTCACGGACCCCAAAACCGTGTCCGCTCTGTGACCTTGGTGGGCCGGGCTCCGTGCCCTTTGTGAAATGCATGGGGTCAAGTGGGGTGTGAACTATCCGGCTAGCCCTTCCTCCGAATTCTCTCTTCCCTGTGCGCCGCATGAAAATCTCCGACCTGCCTCCTGCGCTGCCCCCTTCCGCCGTCCCCGCCGAGCCGGCGAAACCGGATCGCCGCCTCTCGCCTTGGGGCGTCAAAGCGCCCGGCGACTGGCCGACCCGCCCCGAGCGCTCGCTGCAGGCGCAGGGACGGTTGCAATAATGATCTGGCTCTCCATCGCCTGCGGCGGCGCACTCGGCAGCGTGCTGCGTTTCTGGCTTGCCGGACTCATCGGCCACCAGGCGGGAGCACCGTTCTGGGGAACGTTGTTCGTCAACGTCACCGGCTGCTTCCTCATCGGCCTGCTCGGCAACCTCCGCGCAGGCGGGCCGAACGAGTTCGATCGATATTTTCTGATGGTGGGAGTGCTCGGTGGCTTCACCACGTTCTCAACCTTCAGCCTCCAATCGCTCGAATTATTAAAAGCCGGCAACTCCGGTCTCGCCGCCGTAAACGTCGCGCTTTCGATGGTACTCTGCCTGTTGGGCGTATGGCTCGGTGCAACCGCAGCCCGTTTACTGTCGTAGATCCTCATCGTGCCCGATCCCGGCACGCTCACCCTAGGGTGCTCGCCAGACACGGACGACGCCTTCAGATTTCGTTCCCACGTCCTTTTGAACGCGGGACGTTTGGGCGTAGCCGCGAGCGCCAGCGAGTGGAC
>CANIJN010000309.1 GCA_947467625.1 Opitutia bacterium
CGCAGATACTCGCCCGAAACCGGGCTGCGACCATCTGCTCCGTAATGCCCCTTTGGCACTTCTTGCGTCGCCCATGTCAGTCCCTGATCGCGACTGAAGACGTAACTCGTCGGCAGAAAGTTCGGGTGAGAACGCAGTTCCGGGGTCGGGTCGATGCCGTAATCGTAGTGGCGCAGTTCGCCGTTCTCCAGGCGGACCAGTCCACTGACGGCATCAGACGGCGGCCGCCCGACCCAGAGGGGAGCGTGCACGTCAGCGATCTTGCGTGGAGTTTCAGCAGAGTGCAGCGCGGCGAGCGGCGCGAGCAGGATGGCGGTGAAGAGCGTGAGGGAGGGGTTCATGGTGTATCCGGTTATCGGAAATGGGGGGGGGGCATCGTCATTGCGTTGAAAATGGCACCAAGCCCCCGACTTCTGCGGAGGCTAGAACGGCCCGCCCCTTCACGAGGCGGGCCTTCTGTCGTCTGCAGCACGCGCTGCGGGCTAGAAACCGAACGAGGAATTCAGCGTGATCCTGAGCGGCTCGTTCCAGCGGTAGTAGCGGACCAGCCCATCGCCATAGATAGTGGTGGGGATGCGCTCGCGATTGTTAAAGACATTACTGACATTGCACTGGATCTCCCACGCCACGCGACCGTGCATGATCTTCCGCTGGTAACCCACATTCAGGTCCGTTAGGAAAACCGCGTCGCCGCGGATAGTCGGCCGGCTCGCCAACGGCACGATCGACTGCTGGACGCCACTGGCATCTGGGCGCGTCGCCAGTGCCCCCAGCACCGCTCCGGCCTGCCAGCGGACGCCGCCACCGAGCGAGAAGCCTCGGAGGGAATCCCGGAACGTGTAGTTGGTGCGCAGGCTGTATTGCTCAGGCACTTCGCCGGAGGGTCGCTGCCCCTCACGGATGAAGTTTTGCTCCTCCTGCAAATCGATTAACCACTGCCACGCCTCTCCCACGGTGTCTATGCCAGCAGTGCCGGCGATTCCGGCGCTACTCTTTCCGCGACTGTCGAAGTAATCGCGTTGTTGCGCCGCAGGCACCGGGCTGGTATCCGGAACCGCCATCGCGGAAGCGCCCAGTTTGCCGCCACCGATTTGGGCATTAACATTCGGATCCGTGTATCGTAAGGTCGCGAGGTCGGCCCGTGTGAACAAGGGCGTGTAAAGCACTATCAGGTTTCGAATCTCCGGAGACACATTCGAAGTGACGGCCTTGGACTGGCTGTAGGCCACCGCCACCCGCCATTGCTTGGTAATGTTCGCCGTCAGCTCGACTTCGGTTCCCTTGGAAACCCGGGAATACGTGGTGCCACCGGAAGTCACCGTGTTGCTTTGGGAATTGAGCGCGGTATCGAACGCCTCCACCAATCCCGTGCCAGCGAGCGCGCCAGGATTCTGGTAGTAGATCGCGTAAATCAAATTCCGGAACCTACCGTTCGTTGACGGAAAACCTCCGCCGACGATATTTTCCCCCGAATTTTCAAACCGGTTAAGTGTGAGAAAAGCACGGTCACCCAGCAGGCCATCCAAGCGCACTCCAAAATCCTTGCCGCGACCGTCCGAGTTGGGCGCGATGCGAACCATCGCGCTCCCCACGGGATTCGCGCTGAAGATGCGGCTGCTCGTGCCCTGAATGTTGAAATTGGATGACTGGTTGTAGAACAAAGAAAGCCACTTCAAGGGATGAAGGACAAGCCCCTTGGTCTCAGTATTGCCGGCAAAGCGGTCAACCAGACTGGGGTTGAGCACGGCCGAGGGCACGTTCGTAAAATCGCCCACGGTCCGGAAGACGGTATCGTAATTCGTCTGCCGGATCTTGTCTTTGCGCTTACCGAAGGTGCCCACCAAGTAGTTCTGCAGGAGATACGCTTGCCCAACGAACATCTGCGTCTCCGTAATTTGCCGGCGCCGGACGGCATTGTAGGGAACCATGGCTCCGTTGACACGGACGCCGCGACTGGCATCGAGCACATTGACGATTGGCGTGGCGCGGAAGTCGGGAAATTGTAGGGTAGCTGGATTATCCGGATCAACATAGGCACGGCGGAAGACGTTGTTGCGCAAATCCGCGACGTTGGCCCCCGGCAACGGCGCGCCGTCGTAGATGGTTTCGCGGGCGGCACCGCTGGCAGTAAATGCGTCCCGGCGCTCGGCCATCCCGGCGATAGCATACCGCCCTAGCCACTTGTTCCGGCGATTCAAGTCGAGGGTGTAGCTGCCCATACCGCGGAAACTGTCGACCTGGTCATCGCTGTAGAACTGGGTGACCTGGGATTCGAGAAAGTATCGGCCGGCGTTGGGGTTCGGCCGGCCGTCCGGCAGCAGTCCACTCGCATCCGCGGCGAGCGAGGTGAAGTTCCAACCGATGTCGTAATTGTTTCGCCGCACCAAGGCGCGATTGTAGGCGGCTTCCAAGACCAGACTCGGCAGCAGCCGGTGCTCTACGTAGACGGAGCCGGTTGTAAATTCATGGGTCGCGGGCAACTCGGCGCCAATGAGGCTGGCCGTGCGGGGTATCCGGTTTAGCACATACTTGGCGTCGCTCGAAATCTGGTTATTGGCGGTGCGCACATAGGCACTCGCTCCCCCAGGGCCAAAAAGGGGACCGTATCCGATCGGCATGGGCGCCCAGTTGGCCGCGTAACCGGTGGACGGATTGAAAACGAATGAATACGTGCTCGCCGGCGTTGCCGTCCGGGTCCATTCCCGCATGAATCCGCTCTGGGGGGTCACGGCCAGATTTGTCGGTGTCGCGCTGGTGATTCCCGTCGTCGGGTTGGTGGCGACAGTATACGCGCTGGCCGCCAAGATCGGCTTACCGGCATCTTCCCAATACGAAGTCCCGTCGAGCGCGGTCCACGGGCGGCCCAAGAGCGTTTGGTCAATTCGCGCCTTCTCGAAGTCGGCGCGGATCGTGGTCTTCCGCGTCGCAGCAAAGGTGCCCGCGCCATAGATGCCGTTGCGCTCGCGATACTCGTGCTCGCGCCACGTCGGGGCGTGGTCGAATAGCGGGACGACCCGAACCGCCAGACGCTTGTCGCCGGAGGCCGCGTTGATGTCCGCCGACGCGCGCCGCTGGAGGAAATTCGAGGTGCGCATTTCGAAGTTGGCGAACGACCGATTCAGGTCGGCCTGCTTGGTGGCGAGGTTGAAGATGCCTGCGGGGCTCCCCAGCCCGAACAGAATGGAATTCGGTCCGCGCGAGAAATCGACCCGGTCCGTGGTCGAGAAATCGATCTCGCCTCCGGGCCATACGAAATAGTTGCGGGCCCGCCCGACGCCGGTGATGCCACGCACGCGGAAGCTCGAAACGGGATTCTTCAGTCCGTTGGAATTGAAAACGCCCGCCGTGGCTGATTCCTCCGTCAGGTCCTTCTGCGTTCCGATCGCATAGCCCATTAGTTCCTCGAGGTTGGTGGCGCCGACATCCTTGATGAATTCCTTCGTGAAGATGGAAATCTGGGCCCCGACATCCTTCACCGGCGTGTTGACGCGGGTGCCGGCCAGGGTGTTGGTCGCAACATAGCCGTAGTCGCGATCGGATGTCACGTTGAACGGCGAGAGCACGACGGCTTCGTCTTTGGGTGGGGTGGCTACGGTCTGGGCGTCGGCTGCGGCGCCGGCGGCGAGCCAAGCGGCGAGAAAAGGGAATAGATTACGGTTCTTCACAGGAGGAGATTCGGTGTGTTTAGGTTGAGCGGTCTTGGGCGTTTCGGGTGGCGGGGCGGACGGGGCATCCGGCGGGCCGCGTGATCGCTCCGACTCTTCCTGCTCTTTCTGCGCCGGTGCCGGACGTTTTCGACTGACGACCAAGGCTCCGGTGGAATCGTCCTGGACGGCGAACAACGCCGTGCCGCCAAGCATCACGCGGAGGGCATCAAGCGCCGCATACTCGCCGCGGACCGGCTGAGTCTTCTCTCCTCGGACATTTTCGACCAAGTAGACAATCTGGCAACCGGAGTGGCGCGCGAACTGCGTCAGCGTCGCGGCGGCATCACCACCCGGCACATCATAACTCTTACTGGCTGCCGTGGCCCCGGATGTCGCCGTCACGCCGATCGCACAGCAAAAGGCCGCGGCAATAAACGGAGAGGCGGGGTAACATTTTTGAGCCATGCGCAGGAGGTGCTTCACTCCTGAGACGCCGCATTCAAAAAGATGGGTAACAAACATTTTCACGAATCGGAGCGTTCCCAAGGATTGAATCCATCTCCCGATCATAGGGCCCACGGAACACACGAAAAACACGGAACGCCGTCGAATCCGTGTATTCCGTGTATTCCGTGGGCGATCCTCATGCATCGGCGGGACTGCGGTGGGGCGGCGTAGGCGCGCTGTAGAGTTTCCGGCCTATTGCGCCTTGCGCAGCACGATCTCGCGATCACCGCGGCGCTCGGCCTTCAGATCGCCGCCGCGCTCCAGTAGGCTGACAAACGCCTCGACGTTTCCGGCGGCAAACGTGCCACCCATTCGCCGGCCTCCCAGGTCGGCGTCGCCCAGATGCAGTTGGGTGCGGTTGTGCCGGTTGAATTGCGCAATGACCTCGCGCAGGGGCGTCTCGGAAAAGACCAGCATCTGCTCCTGCCAGGCGATCGCCTCCTGTAATTGCGCCGGCTCCAAACGCGTGATAATTGGGACAACTTCGGTAGCGCCGCGCGGCACGACCCCGCGGTCACCCTTTTCCAAAAGCTGAGCCGCGGCCAGCGCCTCTGGCTTTGCTCCGGTCGACTGCTCGGGGGCGGACAACCGCACTTTTCCGGCGGTCACCACTACTTCGATCGACGCCGCGGCCAAGCGGACATTAAACGCGGTGCCCACCGCGCGAACGGTGACGCCACCGGCGGTCACCAGAAACGGGCGCGCCTCATCGTGCGCCACCTCGAAATGCGCCTCGCCCGCGTCCAGCAGCACGCGACGTGCACCGGAAGAATACTGCACCGTTGCGTCGCTGTTGGCGTTCAGCGTCAC
>CANIJN010000310.1 GCA_947467625.1 Opitutia bacterium
CTCCGCTACCTCGACGGCTGTTCCGGCAAGGAAATCTCCGAGCGCCTCGATATTTCCCTCGGCACCGTGAAAGGCCACTTACTCAAAGGCGTCCGCGACTGCGCCCGATTCTTCGAAGCCCGCGGCCTAGTCGAGGCCGCATCCGAAATGAAGGAATCCTCGTGAAAACCAATTCTGCCTCCGCCGCCATCGAAGACGCCGCGATCGTTTGGCTCACCGAGCGCGAAGACGGTTTTTCGCCCGCCCGCGAGCGCGAGTTCGCCCAATGGCTCCGCGCCGATCCGCGCCACGCCGCCACCGTCACCCGCCTCGAACAAACCCTCGGCCTCCTCGGCGAACTCCCGGAATTTCGCAGCGAGATCAACACCGCCTTTGACCGCGCAGCACCCGTCGTGGCGTTTCCACCTGCGTGCGCGGAGACGCCCGCCACCGCAACCCGACGTTGGTCTCGCGCCTTCGTCTGGGCCGGTCTCGCCGCCGCACTCGCCCTCGGTGCTTTCGTCGGCTGGCGCTCCCTCCGGCCTGCCCCGGCGATTCACTTCACCACCACCGTCGCCGGCTACGAACGCGCCCGCCTCGACGACGGCTCCACCCTCGAACTCAACGCCTCCAGCGCCGCCCGCGTGCAGTTCACGCCCGCCGAGCGCCACGTGCAGCTCGAGGCTGGCGAAGCCCACTTCGCCGTCGCCCACGACACCGCCCGCCCCTTCATCGTCAGTGCCGGTCCGATCGCCGTCCGCGCCGTCGGCACCGCGTTCAACGTCCGCTACGCCGCCGGCGGCGACATCGAGGTCACCGTCACCGAGGGAAAAGTCCGCATCGGCCAATCCGGCCCTGCGTCCTCCTCCGCCGAATCCGCGCCCCTCGTTTCCGCCGGCCAGCGCATCGTCCTTCCCCACCACGCCCCGCCCCCCGCCGTCGAGCAAGTCGACCCCGCCACCCTCCGCGCCTCGCTCGCGTGGCAAAGCCGCCTCGCCGATTTCGCCGAGGCCCCGCTCGCCGACGTCCTCGCGCGCTTCAACACCCGCAGTCGTATCCAGCTTTTCCTCGCGGACGAAACACTCGCCGATCGCCGCATCGGCGGCACCTTCGCCCTCGACGAAGCCGAGGCCTTCGTGCGCCTCCTCGAACGCGACGGCGAGATCATCGGCGAGCACCGCGGCGAAACCGAAATCCACCTCCGCCGCGCGCGGTAGGAGCGATGCCGACATTTCGTTGTGGAACCGGTATTCAATCGCCCGCGAGCGGGCTCCTCCCCCGGCCCCGAATGACAAACGAAACGACTCTCCGCCGCGCGTTTCGCGCCCTAAAAAAAATCTTTCCGCCGCGACCAGGTCTTTTGGTCCGCCGCTGCGTTACAGGGGTAGTCCTGCTCCTCCGCATGTTGTCACCCCACGTCTCCGCTCCCCTCGCCGTCGCCGCCCTGTGCAGCGCCGTCGTCGCTGGCGCGGCGACCCCAGTGGCCGCCCCGGCTGCGAAGCGGACGTTTAATCTCCCCCGCGGCGAAGCCGCCGTCACGCTCAAGCAATTCGCCACCGCCGCGGGCACGCCGATCGTCTACCTCGTCGATCGCGTCCGCGGCACCACCACCAACGCGGTGGCCGGCGAGTTCACGCCACGTGACGCCCTCGACCGCATGCTCGCCGGCTCGGCCCTCGAAGCCGCGCAGGACGCCGCCACCGGCGCCCTCGTCGTCAGCCGCAAACGCGTCACCGAAGCCGCACCGCGCACCGGGGAAGTCGGACCTGTTTACGACCCGCAACCCAAACCTAAGACCACCGCCATGACCTCCAAACCCCGCAGCCTCTTCGCAGCCCTAGTAGCCCTGATTGCTGGCAACGCCTCAGCCCAAACTCCCCAAACCCCGCCCACCGAACGCAGCAAAGGCACGGTCGTTCTCAGCCCGTTTGAGGTTACCGAAGGTTCCGACAAGAGTTACGGCGCGCTGAACTCAGCCTCGATCACCCGGTTCAACGTCGAAATGGATAAACTGCCCGTGTCCGCCGACATCTTCACCGAAGCCTTCATGAAGGACATCGCCGCGAGCTCGGTCGAAGACGTGATTCAGGGCTACTCCGCCGGGGCCGGCTACGCCTCCGGCCCCGACAACGGTGCCTCGTCAGCCGCCAACAACCAGCCCGGCGACCGCAACGGCAACGCCTATATCCAGCTGCGGGGTATGAATACACCGCAGATGCAACGCGACGGTTTCATGCCCGTGGGCGCCTTCGGCAACCCTGGGTCGACTGGTGTCGGCCGCACAGATAGTTTCGACCTCGAGCGCATCGAGGTCATCAACGGACCGCAGGCCATGCTCTACGGCGGCGGTGGCGCGGGCGGCGTGATCAACGTCAATTCGAAGGCGGCGCCCTTCAACACCAAGCTAAAAGGTAGCGTGCTGTTCCGGGTCGACCAATACGGTTCGAAGCGCGGCGAGTTTGACCTCGGCTTCGGCCGCAAATGGATCGCCGTGCGCGTCGCTACGCTGAACGAAACGTCCTCGAGTCGGCGCGTAAACATCGGCGGCACGACCTACGGCCAGTATGGTCAGCTCGCCTTCCGCTTTTTCCAAGAAACGGTGCCGACCACCATCCGGATCAGCACATCAACGACGTTTAGCCGCCGACGCCTCAACGGGGGCCTCTCCCTCACTGCACCGCAGGTCATCATCGCGGGTTCACTTGCTAAAGCCGCTGACTCGCGCAATGGGATGAACCTCCACTACCTGCTCGCGACGAACCAGACCGGCGCCACGAATCCAGTCACGGGCGTGCCCTACAGCTATGGAGCGATTCTCAATGGAAAACTCAATTGGAACAACGTCGACTCCTTTGGCGCGGGTGCGCTTCAGGATCCAGTCAGCAACCAGTTATACACCGCGACCGTCGACACGAAATGGAGCAGCTGGCTGACGACTCAGGTGGCCGGCGGCTACGACAACTTTACCGAGCGCCGCATCAATTCCGGTCTCACTTTTTTTGGGCCCAACGCCGGTCTCAACACCACGTCGGACTGGGCGATGGGCAACACGCCCTCCGACGCCTGGCAGCCCGCGCGCACTAAGGCCGGACGTGTCGCCGCATTGATCACCAAAGATTTCTTCGGCGGGAAGGCAAAAACCCAAACGCTGTTCGGCACCGACTTCGTGCGCACCGACTACGCCATAATCAATTATAACTGGTATGAGGCGGATGCGAATTGGAATATCATCCTCGCGCCCGGCTCCACGATTACCTCGGCCAACTCGGGCCGCACGCCGCTACCGCAACAGCGCTGGTCGATCAACGATGGCCCTGTGCTTTATCCATTCGCAGATCCAAGCAAAGACCGCGCCGTTTACGGCGGAGTTAATTATGTGCGCGCGATCAACAATCAACCTCAGGCAAGTCTAGTCACTCCCGCCAACCCTATGGGTTTGCCGAACACAAACACCTACAACCGAACAAAAATATTCAACAAAGCGTACTACGGAGTAAACTACACCGAGTGGCTTGATGGGGCGTTAACCACGCTGTTCGGCTTCCGCCAGGGCGACTACATCTCGGATCGTATCTCGTCGGGGAACGGCAAAACTCGCTGGATCACCAAAGGTTCCGCCACGAACTTTAACCTCGGCGTGGACTGGAACCTCAATCGTTGGCTGCATCCCTACACCAGCTTCTCCGATTCCGTACAAGTCCCCTTCGTCGCCACCACCGATCCCCTTGGCGACACGATGCAATCCTCGCACGGAATCGGAGGCGAGGCCGGTCTGAAATTTAATACCACCGACCGCCGCTTCTCCGGCTCAATCGCGGCCTTCGAGGTCAAGGCGAAGAATGATATGTATGGCGTAAATGGCTCGATCGCGCAGGGAATCAACCCCAGCGGCCTCAACGGCGGCGGGGGCGGTTCAAGCGTGAACGTAGATCGCGTGACGACCGGCGTGCAAGCGCAGTTCACCGCGGCAATCACGCGCAACTGGCGCATGCGTTTCAGCAGTAACGTAGGCGACGGCAAGATCGGTACCGCCAAATCGTACGATCAACTCTACAACGATCAGTTCTACGCCAATTCGGCCGGACAGGTCACCTACCGAAACGGCGTCGTCGTCTACGTTAACGGCGATGCCACGAGCGCAGTGGAAGCCACCGTCCTCGCCCCGACCCAACCGGGCGCGACTCCGCTCACCATCAACATGATGAGCACGCCCACCAGTATCTACTGGACCAATCCGAATCTGACGTCCGGTGCGATCAACAGCGGTTCTGTCACGGCCAATATCCTGAAAGGCACCAAAAATACGGACAACATCAACGCCAACGGCCCCATCCTCACCGGCGCGACGCTGCTGCCGATTTCGAACCTGCAGCTTAATAAGCAACTCGCGGGCATCGTGACGCCCGGCATCATTGTGGCTACGCGCGTGGGCGACAAGACCACTGGCTCGCCAGAGCGTAGCTTCAACTTCACGAGCGTTTACACGTTTTCCGAAACCGTGCTGAAGGGCTTTTCAATCGGTGGCACCGCTTCGCTCTCGTGGGGCAATCGCTCGTTTTATTATTACGCGACTCCCGTCACCGCCGCGAACGCCCTAACCTTGCGTCGCACCATGTTCTACGCCCCCAATGGCCAACAGTTCAATGTGATCACCTCCTACGCGCGCAAACTAGGGCGCTACCACTGGAGCACCCAACTCAACGTCTCGAATATCTTCAATCGCTACGCGATCCGGTTGGTTCCGAATGCGACTACCGGGTTCAACACCCCCACCGCGATCAACGCCACGTTCTACCAGCAGCCGCGCTCGATGTTATGGACCAACACGATCAGTTTCTAAGGCGGGGTCAGCAACGGTCTTTCAGGCGAGCTTAAATTTTGGGTTTTTTAGGAGGTGGTTAAGGAGGATGATGAGTTTGCGCATGAGGGCGATGAGGGCGAGTTTCTTGGCTTTGCCGTCGGCCACGAGAC
>CANIJN010000311.1 GCA_947467625.1 Opitutia bacterium
CCCGAGCTTCTTCTCGACCGCGGCGAGGGCGGCGATGAAGGCCTCGGGCGTTTCGGCGGCGAGGAAGGTGGCGCGGTCGGCGGAGTCGCGGAGAAGTTTGCAGAGGGCGCTCACGACGGCGAGATAGTCGCCGGGTTTTGACTTGGGGGTGCCGAGCACGAAGAAGAGTTTCACGATTTCGCCGTTCGCGTCGAAGGGGATGCCGGTGTGGCTGCGGCCGACGGCGAGGACGATTTGTTTCACGTGCTCGGTGCGGGCGTGGGGCAGGGCGATGGCGTTGCCGAGGCAGGTGGTGTCGAGCCGGTCACGGGCGAGCAGTTCCTCGTAGAAGCCGGCGAAATTGACGACGTCGGGATGGCCGTCGAGCAAGTGGGCGACTTCGTTGAGCGCGGCGGTGCGCTTGGTGCTGTGCACATGGAGTGCGATCCGGGACGGAGCGAGGAGCGAAGTGATTTTGCCGGCCATGCGAAGAAGGGACTGAGAGAATGAAAGCAGAACAAAGGAATGCGAAAGCAGAAAAGTGGTAGCGCATGAAATACCGCAGACAACCGGACAACAATCGGGCGACGGAAGCCGTTGCGACGGGTGGAAGCTAAGGCGGTGCGAGCGGAATCCCATTGCGAGGGGCGGGTTGGCGAGCTGAGTGGCGAAGATGAAAAAACGGGTCGCACTGGGAATCGTGGGGGTGGCGCTGGTGGCGGTCGGGAGCGCGGCGGAAGAGGTCTTTACCAAGGCGGTGGCGAAGGCCGATTTTTCCGCGGCGGGGTTGGGCAAGCTGTCGAGGGAGGAGTTGGCGCGGCTCGATGGATTAGTGCGGGATTACCAGAGCGGGGCATTGGCCGCGGCCCGGCGCGATGCAGCAGCGGCGGAGGCGGCGCGGGTCTTCGCCGAAGCGAGGCGAGCGGAGGGGGCGAGCGTCGCTTAGGCGCAGCGCGAGGCTGGCGGTGAGAAAACAACGGAGGCGGGGCTGCTGGCGCGGGCCAAGGTGTTGCTGGCGCCGGGTACGGAGATCGAATACGCGACGGTCGAGAGCCGGATCGCGGGAAAGTTTAACGGTTGGGACGGACGCGCGGTGCTCACGCTCGAAAACGGCCAGCGGTGGCAAATAGCGAACGGCGGAAATTACAGCACGCCGGCGCTGCCGAGTCCGCAGGTGAAGATCACGCCGGCTGCGTTGGGCGGCTTTTGGATGACGATTGAGGGTGTGGCGATGCGGGTGAAAGTATTGCCGTTCGGGGCGCCGTAGCGGCCGTTGGTAAATAGCCTCAAAACCACGGGTGAGACGCCCGGACCACGTTCCGGCAACGTGCAGAAATCAACGAACGTTGGCGTGACGTGGGCTGGTGTGACGGTTGGCCCTGGGCAGAGCGCCGCTGGCCTGACGCAAAAAGTCACCGTCCTCGGGTGAGGACGGTGCCGGCGGAGGACGAAGCTGTCGTGGAATAGTGACTACGAGGTGGGCGGTGCGTCCGGAGTCTTGTCGTCAGCGCCCTGCGCGGCGGCTTCCTGCTCCTCGGCGCTTTCGACGATGCGGGCGACGCTGAGGAGTTTGTCGCCGGCCGCGAGGGTGAGGAGCTTCACGCCTTTGCCGCCGCGGTGGACCTCGCGGATGGTGTTGACTGGGCAACGCACGCTCTGGCCCTTGGCCGTGAGCAGCATGATTTCATCGGTGTCCTTCACGCTGAGGGCACCGGCGAGTTTGATCGAGCCGTCTTCGGGGAGATCGATCGCCCAGACGCCGCTGCCGCCGCGGTTGATCAGACGATAATCTTCGAAGCGGGTGCGGACGCCGAGGCCGGCTTCGCTCGCGACGAGGAACTTCGCGTTGTGGTCGACGACTTCGATGACGTCGAGGTAGTCGCTCTCGAGTTTGAAGCGCATGCCGGTGACGCCGCCAGTATTGCGGCTGAGGGCACGGAAGAGGTCTTCGCCGGTCTCGGGGTCGCGCTCGCGGAAGCGGACGGCGAGGCCCTGATGGGAGACGAGGATGAGTTCGTCGTTACCGGTGGTGAGCACGGTGCCGATGACGGTGTCGTTTTCGGCGAGGTTGATGCCGATAAGGCCGCCGTCGCGAGTGCAGGTGGCGTAATCGGCGAGGGAGCTCTTTTTGATGACGCCGGCCTTCGTGGCCATGACGAGGAAGCGGTCCTCGGCGAAATCCTTTACGCAGATCATCGCGGCGATCTTTTCGCCCTCGGCGAGACGGAGGAAGCTGGCGACGGATTTGCCCTTGGAGGTGCGGGTGCCCTCGGGGATATCGTAAACCTTCTTGGCATGGCACTGGCCGATGCTCGTCAGGAAGAGGATGTAATCGTGTGTCGATGCTGTGAAGAGGCTCTCCACAAAATCCTCGTCGTAGGTTTCGGCGCCGATCACACCCTTGCCGCCGCGTTTTTGCGAGCGGTAGTCGGCCACCGGGGTGCGCTTGATGAATGCGAGGTGGGAGACGGTGATGACGCAGCCCTCGTTCGGGATGACGTCCTCCATGCGGAATTCGCTGGCCGAACCGATGATTTCGGTGCGACGGGGCGTCGTGTATTTCGCCTTCATCTCGCCGAGTTCCTTGCGGATGAGAGCCATCAAGATGGTGTCGGACTCGAGGATGGCGCGGAGCTCCTCGATGACCTTCATCAGCTCGAGGTATTCGGCTTCGATTTTGCCGCGCTCGAGGCCGGTGAGCTGGTAGAGACGGAGTTCGAGAATGGCGTCGGTCTGGCGATCTGAGAGCGGATACTTCGCCATGAGGCGCTGCTTGGCCTCTTCTTTGTTGGAGGAGGCGCGGATGATTTTGACGAAGTCGTCGAGGTTATCGAGGGCGATGATGTAGCCCTCGAGGATGTGGGCGCGGTCTTCGGCTTCTTTGAGGCGGAACTTCGTGCGGCGCGTGACCACGTCGCGGCGGTGCTCGATGTAGCACTCGAGGAGTTCCTTAATGTTCATCTGCTTGGGGCGCTTCTTGTCGAGGGCCAGGAGCGTAACGCCGAAGGAGGATTCGAGGGCGGTTTTTTGGAAGAGCTGGTTGATGACGACCTTCGCCTGCTCACCGCGTTTGAGTTCGATAACGATGCGGGTGTTTTCGTCGGATTCGTCGCGGAGGTCGCGGATGCCATCAATTTCCTTTTCGCCGACGAGTTCGGCGATGCGCAGGACGAGGGTATTGCGGTTTACGTTATACGGAATTTCCGTGATGACGATCTGCTCCATACCGCCCTTGAGCTCCTCGGTGTGGGCCTTGCCACGAGTGCGGACGATGCCCTTGCCGGTTTTCAGATAACTGAGGATGCCCTCGCGGCCGGAGATGATACCGCCGGTCGGAAAGTCGGGGCCGCGGACGATTTCGCAGAGGTCGTCGACGGAGACGCGCGGGTTGTCGATAATGGCGAAGGTGGCGTCGAAGATTTCGTCGAGGTTATGCGGCGGGATATTCGTCGTCATGCCGACGGCGATACCGGTGGAGCCGTTGAGCAGGAGGTGCGGCAAGGCGCACGGCAGGACGGTGGGCTCGGTGGTGGTCTCGTTGTAGTTGGGGACGAAATCGACGGTGTCCTCTTCGATATCTTTGAGGAGTTCCTCGGCTAGGGCGGTGAGGCGGGCCTCGGTGTAACGGTAGGCGGCGGGTGGATCACCGTCCACGGAGCCGAAGTTACCCTGGGGGTCGATGAGGGGGTAACGGACGACCCATGGCTGGGCGAGGCGGACGAGCGTGTCGTAAACAGAGGAGTCACCGTGTGGGTGGTAGTTCTTGAGCACCTCGCCGACGACGCCGGCGCACTTCGTGTGGGCGCGGTTGTGCAGGAGGCCCTCGCGGAGCATGGCGTAGAGGATGCGGCGTTGGACGGGCTTCAGGCCATCGCGGGCGTCGGGGAGGGCGCGGGAGATGATGACGGACATCGAGTATTCGATGTAGGCCGACTGCATGATTTCGGTGATATTGGCCGAGGTGAGTTTTTCGTTGGCGGTATACACGGGCGGGGAAAGTGAGAGTGAAAGGGAAAGTGACCGGGTGAGGGGGAGGGACGGGCAGAGAGTCCTAGAGGATTAGGGTTTGATCGTGGACCACGGGCGGGCTTCGACGAATTGCGCGAGGTGGCCGACGTTATCCGTGGCGATTGTGGCACCGAGGCGAATGGCTTGGGCGGCGAGAATCACGCCGGCGTTAAGTTCGCGCGGATCGCCCACGCTGCGTCCGGTTTTTCGCGATGTCGCCCAGAGTTCAGCGGCCTGGTGCATGTCGGCAGTCGCGATGGGAACGTAATTAATGAGGCTCGGCAGGGCCTCTAGATTGGCGAGCGAGCCGGTTAGGTTTTCGACGATCAGGTTGCGGCGGACTTCGTAGTCGGCGATCTCGGGGAGGAAGACGGCGATGTTGTGATCGAGCAACGCGGCCAGCCACGCACTATACTCGCGGTTACGCGAGTAATCGGCGTGGGTGAGCCGGCCCAGCGGGCCGGAGTCGAGCATGACGGCTTTGATCACTTCGAGAACAACGGGGCTTCGCGCATGCGATTTTCTTCCAGCTTGGCTTTGAATTTGTCCCAACTCATCGGTTGGGGATCGGTGTGATCCTTTTCCCAGCGGGCGAACATGGCCCGAGCGATGTCACCTTTGACGGAAATGGGACGAGCGACTTTACGGGAAAGTGAGCGACTGCGTTTGGTTTTGACGGAGGTTTTCATGGTCAGACGTCCAGGAACTGCACGTTGAGGGCGTTGTCTTCGATGAACTGGCGGCGGGGCGGGACCTCGTCGCCCATCAAGAGCGTGAAGAGGGCGTCGGATTTGGCAGCGTCGTCGATGGAGACTTTGAGGAGACGGCGTTTGTCTGGATCCATCGTCGTCTCGAAGAGCTGTTTCGGATTCATTTCGCCGAGACCTTTGTAGCGCTGGATGTGGAGACCC
>CANIJN010000312.1 GCA_947467625.1 Opitutia bacterium
GGCGGGCTCATCCAGCCCGGAAATCCGCAAATACCGCGCGAACTTCGTCGGCAATTATTCCTTTTCCGAGGGACGCATCAAAGGCGCAAATCCCGGCGCCGCCTTCCGCTGGCAGGACAAGGCGGCGATCGGCTACCCGAATGCCCGGCTGACGATCCCCGGAACCACCACCGTGGTCCCGATCAAGGATGTCGCCCATCCCTACTTCGACGATGGCTCCAAATTCGTCGACCTGTGGATGGGCTATCGGCGGAAGCTCTTTCAAAACAAAGTCGAGTGGCGGGTGCAGGTGAACGTCCGTAACGTCCTCGCCGACGCCGATCCCGTAGTCGTCCAGGTTCAACCTGATGGTTCCCCCGCCCGCGTGTCGCTGCCCGTCCCGCGGCAAGTCGTGCTCTCGAATACGTTTACCTTTTGATCAGCGACCAAAATACACGCGGACCGTTCACTCCTCCAACCGCCCGTGAAACTAACCTACGCTGCCGACCGCAGTCGACGCGACCTTCGAAAGCAACGAGCCCCCGCAAGACGGAGCGAAGCAGGATGGCGACCGATGAGAAAATTTTCGTCATACCTCGCCGCGGCGCTGCTCACGGCGCTGACCTGCTCGGGCGCAGCCGAGACCCCGGGCGCAGTGCCGGTGGCGGAACGTTTCCCAGATTTCTCCTGGGACCGCGTGCCACTTTACATGCACATCCGGAAGAGCACCGGATTCACGCCGGAGGAGCTGCGTTATCTGGCCGGGTTTCCGCTCATCGCTTTTGAGAAAACCACCGGAGCGACGGACTACGGCTCGACCGAAAAGGGCACGCTGGAAGCCGCCCGCGCGGTCAAGCGCCTCAATCCTGCCGCGAAGATTCTCTATTACCGCAATGTCATCGTTCACTACGGCGGCTACGCTGCCAATGCACCGCTCGCGGCCGTTCCCGACGCGTTTCTGGTCAGCCACGACGGCCGGGGTAAACTTGTCCGCAATACGGTCGAGGCTTACGATCTCACCAACCCGAAGTTGCGCGACTGGTGGGTAGAAAATGCGCGCCAACTTTGCGCCGATCCGGCGATCGACGGCGTGTTTCTCGACGGCAACGTCAAGGTGCTCGAGCCCGACTATCTGCGGAAGGATATCGGGCCAGCGCGGAAGCAGGCCGTCGTCGAAGGGTATCACGCCATGATGGCAGCGACCCGCGTGGCGCTCGGTCCGAAAAAACTCATGGTCGCGAATCTCGTGCGCGCCCGATTTCCCGATGCCGGACTCGGTTGGTTGGGCGCCTTCGACGGCTCCTATTTCGAAGGCTTCGAAACCACGGTGGGCACGATCCCCCGCGAGGACTATGTCGCCAAAGGAATTGCCGCCGCTCAGGAGGCGGCCCGCCGGGGAGTGATCGTGGCATTCACAGCCGGCATGGGAAAACTCGCTTTGGGCGAAACCGGCAACGCGCAGCTGACGGATGAGATTCGCAACCGCGCAACCCAGGAGACGGAGACCCAACGGCGGCTCACCTACTGTCTCGCGATGTTTCTGATCTGCGCGGAAAAATATTCCTACTTCCTCGCGCACGACGGCTACGATGCGACCAAGAGTTCAACGTGGCTGAAGCGTCCGCCCGAGTTTGAGCGCCCGCTCGGACCGCCCACGGGAAAGGCGCAGCGGGAGGGCTCCATTTATACCCGCGACTTTCGCCAGGCCTCGGTGTGGCTCGACATCAAAAACGAGCAGGCGCGAATCACCTGGCATTAGAGGGTGAAAACAAGAACGTCTCCGTGAAACGCACCCTTATCCTCCTCACCACCCTGCTGCTCGCGCCGCTGACCGCCCTGCAAGCCGCCGATGGTCTTCCGCCGTTCAGTTGGGACCGCGTCCCGCTCAACCTTCACTTCGGCAAGCGCACCACCGATCTCACAGACGCAGAGATCGAATTTGTCGCCGGCCACAGCTCATTGATCGCGCTCGAAAAGGGCCACGGCGCGTCCGTGCACGGCAGCACCGAGGCCGGCATCGCCGACTCCGCGCGTCGAATTACCCAGCGCAATCCCGCAGCCAAAGTCCTCTTCTACTTCAACGCCTTCATCAACTGGTCGGGCTACGATGCGTTCAAAACCTACCGCCCCGAATGGACGCTCCGCACCACCACCGGCGAGATCGTCAAGCACCCCGGCGGCACCGCACGCCCCGACCCCTCCAACGCCGAATTCCGCGAGTGGTGGTCGGAAGTCGTGGCGAAGGCGAACCGCTCCGCCCCGCTCGGGGGCGTCTTCGTGGACGCGCTGCCCCAGGCGTTGAACCCCACGCTCACCAAGCAGCTCGGTGAGGAAAAAGCCCGCGGGATTGTCGCCGGCATGCGCGAGATGATGGCGCTCACCAAGCGCAAGCTCGGCCCGGACCGGGTCGTCCTCGTCAACGGCATCCGCACGACGGATTTTCGCGAGATCCTCGACTGGGAGGGCATCGACGGCGTGATGATCGAGCACTTTGGCGCCTTCAAAACGGATTCACCTGCGGACATCAAAGCCGACCTCGACTCCATCGCGCTCGCCGCCGCGAAAGGAAAGTTCGTCGTCATCAAGGGCTGGCCCGGCTTCAACTTCACAGAGCGCGAAATGATGCAGCGTCCGTATGACGAGCTGCTGCGGCTCTCCCGCGAGCGGATCACCTTTCCGCTGGCCTGCTTCCTCGTCGCGGCGAAACCAGGCTCCCATTTTTGCTACTCGTGGGGCTACACGGATCGCCACGGTATGCTCGAGTCCTACCCCGAGCTCGACCGCCCGCTCGGCCCGCCCAAAGCAGAAGCAAAATGGCAGGGCCTCACCGCCACCCGCGAATTCGCCCACGCCTCCGTCTGGGTTGACCTCTCGACCAAACAAGCCCGCATCGACTGGCACTGATCTGCCCCGCCACTTTCACCCATCCCCCCATGCCCCGCCTCCGCTTCCTTCTCCCTCTCTCTCTTTCCCTCCTTCTCCCCCTCTCCGCCGCCGTCGCGGCGGTTGCCCCGAAACCCCATGTCGTGTTCGTCTTGGGCACGCTCCACTACTCGCCCGAACTCACGATGCCGCTGTTCGCGCAGGAACTGGAGCGCTTTGGTTTTCGCACGACCCTCGTCAGGGGAGAAGGCGATCCGGAGAAAAAGACGGAGAACGTTCTGCCAGGAATCAGTGTCCTCGCCGAGGCGGACGCCGTCATTTTCTTTCCACGCTTCCTACAGTTGCCCGATCGGGAGTGGCAGCCGATTGAGGACTACCTTAAGTCCGGCAAACCGGTCATCGGGCTTCGCACCGCCTCGCACGCCTTCAAGTATCCCAAGGGCCACCCGCGCTATAACTGGAATGATGATTTCGGCCGACGGGCGCTGGGCACGCCCTACATCGTGCACCAAACGGGCACGACCCAAGTCAGCGTGATCCCGAAATACCGGAAGCACCCCATCATGAGTCACGTCACCAAGACGCAGTGGGTCTCCCCCGGCACCCTCTATTTGACGCGCCTCCAAGGCGGCTGCGTGCCACTCCTCATGGGCACCGGCAAAGGCCCCTTCCGATTGATGGAAAAAGAATTCGGCCCTGTTCAGGTTAACGAGTCGGAAGCCGACATCGTCGCGTGGGCGTGGCAGAACGAATGGGGCGGGAAAGTGTTTGGCACGTCGCTCGGCGATCCGGGGGACTTCGCGGAGGAATCCTTTACCCGTATGCTGGTGAACAGCGTGTGCTGGGCCGTGGGCAAGCCGCTGCCCGGGCCGGACGAAAAGATCGCGACCTGGCAACTGCAGCGCACGGACAAATGATCTCTGTCCAGCCATCCGTGACGCACCGACCGGGAGGCCGCGTCCGTCGTGTTGCGAATGCGTTCGCTCTCGCGTTCGTCAGTCTTATCACCGTGGCGTCGATGGCCGGGTCGGCCATCCGCCCGGGTGATCGCGTCGCGATCATCGGCAATACCTTTGCAGACCAGCTGCGGGTGCACGGCTATTTCGAGACCTTTCTCCTGCAACTCCCGGTGGAGCCGCGGGTGTCGGTCCGCAATCTGGGTTGGGCCGGCGACATGTTGTCCGCCCGCGACCGGCCGACGAATTTTCCGACCGAAGAGTCGGTGCTCATCGCACACCAAACCGACGTCATCATCGCGTGCTTCGGGCTGGGCGAGTCGTTCGCCGGCACCGCGGGCCTCCCCGCTTTTCGCAACGCGCTCAAAGCCTTCGTCGATTCGCACCGCGGCCGGAAATACAACGGCAAAACGGAAGTCCGCCTCATTCTGGTATCGCCGATCGCCTATGAAAATCTCGGGGCGCTGACGCCGGAACACGAGCGTCGGAACCGTGAACTCGCCGACTACACCGCCGCCATGGAGCAGGTGGCGTCAGGACAGGAATTGCCTTTCGTCAATCTCTTCCAGCCCACCCGCGAAATCATGGCGGACGCATCCGCTCCGAAACTGACAACCAACGGTATTCACCTGAACGCCTACGGCTATTGGGCCGTGGGCCGAATGCTCACTGCGGGAGTCGCTACTATTCCGCCTCCGTGGACGCTGCGCGTCGACGCCTCCGCTCTCCGGGCGACCAGCGACGGCGTGACCATTATGCAGGTAGAACCGGTGGCCGGCGGGGTGCGCTTCTCCGTGCAAGAGCAGCGCCCGCCGACCCTCGCACCGCCGCTCGAGGGTCCCATTCACGCGGCGCTTCAAC
>CANIJN010000313.1 GCA_947467625.1 Opitutia bacterium
CACCGACGCCCGCGTCGAAACCGGTCGCAGCGCCGACGGTGTCGTCAACGTCGGCACCCCGCGCCTCTTGCTCGGCGGCGTCCGCGGCTCGTGGTAGCGCGAGGCTTCAGCCCGCGTCTTGGTCGCGGTTGGGCGCGCCGGATTTTTGCTTTTATCCAACCGCTGGGTTGATTCAGCCCCTGCGCCAGGCCTAAGCTTCCTCCGTTCTCCTTCCACCCCCACGCCTCCACCCATGCTCATCCGCACCCCCCAAGACTGGGAACTTCCCGAATCCGCCGCGACGCCCGAGTCGCTTTACCATCTCTCCAAGCGCCGCGATTTCTTGAAAGCCCTCGGCGTGGGCGGCGCCGCGCTCGCGGCCCGTGAGGCGCTCGCCGCGACCGCCGGATTCCCCTCGAAGGTCAACGCCGACTATCGCGATCCCGCGCTCAAACCCACAGCTTACGAGCACATCACGAGCTACAATAATTTCTACGAGTTCGGCACCGATAAGGCCGAGCCGAAGGTCCTCGCCAACCGCGGCTGGACGACCGAGCCGTGGACCGTCGAGGTGACGGGCCTGGTGAACAATCCCCTCAAGCTCGACGTCAACGAGGTCGTGAAAAAAATGGGCGGCGCCGAACAGCGCGTGTATCGCCTCCGCTGCGTCGAGGCGTGGTCCATGGTCGTGCCGTGGGATGGATTTCAGCTGTCGAAACTCATCGCACTCGCCGACCCGAAGTCCGAGGCGAAATTCGTCACCTTCACGACCTTCCTCGACAAAAAGAGCTCCCCCGGCCAGCGCCAGGGCAACCTCCCCTACCCTTACATCGAAGGCCTGCGCTTGGATGAGGCGATGAACGAACTGTCTTTCATCGCGACCGGGATTTACGGCAAACCGATCCCCCATCAAAATGGCGCGCCGCTGCGCCTCGTCGTGCCGTGGAAGTACGGTTTCAAATGCATCAAATCGATCGTGAAGATTGAGCTCACCGACAAACAACCACTGAACACGTGGCAGGTGCTGCAAGCCCGCGAGTATGGTTTCTACGCCAACGTAAATCCCCAAGTGGATCACCCGCGCTGGACGCAGGCGAGCGAACGCGTCATCGGCGGCGGCCTCGGTCGCCAAAAAACGCTCATGTTTAATGGCTACGAACAGCAGGTCGCGTCGCTCTACACGGGCATGGATTTGCGGAAAAATTATTGAGCCGTGGGAGCGCGACCGTCTCGGGTCGCATTCTTTCGGAGCGGCCGAGGGCGGCCGCGCTCCCATGCCCAATCTCGTCAAGCTCCTCCGTTCCCAGCGCGTCATCTGGACGCTGCTCGTGTTACCCGGACTGTGGCCACTGTGGCCGATTTTTATCTCGCAGAACCCGAGCGTGACGGCCGATCCGTTCAAATACGTACTGCACCATTTGGGCTTCGTTGCCTGCATCGTGCTGGCCGTCGTCCTCTCGTTTTCGCCGCTGCGCGTGCTGTGGCCGCAGTGGGGCGTCGCGCAGGCGCTCAACCGCCACCGCCGCCTCGTCGGCGTGGCCGCCTGCGTCTATGCGGCGCTGCATCTGTGCACGCATCTCCTCTACGAGGGCGGCTTCGAAATTGCGGCGATTCCGACGACCCTCCTGACCGCGCTCGACAAACCTTTTCAACTCACGGGCCTCATCGCTTTCGCGATTCTGCTGGTGCTGGCGGTCACGAGCCCGCACTCCGCGATCACGTGGCTCGGTGGCAAGCTGTGGAAAAACATCCACCGGCTCGCCTACGTCGCCGCCGGCCTCGCCGCGTATCACCAAGCTGCGGCGAGGAAACTTTTCCCACTGCAAGTCGTGTGGATCTTCGGCCCGTTGGTGATTCTGGAAATCGCACGGCTGTGGAAACAGCGGCGCCCGAAACCGGCCGCCGCCGCGATCACCCCATCCGGTGCGGCACGAAGCGGCTGAGGTTGCCGGTGATGCGGCGCGTGTCTTCGCGGAGACCGAGGCCGCAGGCTTCGTGGTTCACCATCCACACCCCGCATACCGGACGATGGCCGGAGAAATTCGGGATCGCCGCGCGCGCTTGGTAAACGAAGCCCTCGGCACCGTAGTCGCCGCCGTTTTCCTCCAGGGTCACACCACCTTCGACCACGGTGACGTTGGCACCTTCCCGGCTGAGCACCGGTTTGCGGACGTAGTTGCCGCCCAATGACGCCTCCAACGACGTGAACGCGGGCAGGAGATTCGGGTGGCCGGGATTGAGTTCCCACAGAATGGGGAGGAGTCCCTTATTGCTCAGGAGGAGTTTCCACGGCGGCTCGATGAAGAGGTTTTTCGCCGTCGGTAAACATTCAGCAAAAGGCTCACGCCACAGCCACTCCCACGGGTAGAGCTTGAAGAGCGCGTTCACCTCGGCGTCCTCGGCGTCGACAAAGCGGGCGTTGACGTGATCCCAACCGAGCTGGTCGATCGCAGTCCAGCGCGTCTGAAAACCTGCCTGCAGACAGGTGTCCATCAGGTAGGTGATCGTCTGCGTGTCTTCCGGCAGATCGTTAACCGCCGTGAAATGCACGCGCTCGGCGCCCACATTACGCCAAGCCTCAATCAATTTTTCGTGAATCGAGTTGAACTGATCGGCGGCGGGGAAGCACTCCTGGAGCCACGCCCACTGCACGACGGCGGCCTCGATGAGAGCGGTCGGCGTGTCGGCGTTGTATTCAAGGAGCTTGGGTGGTGACGCGCCGTCGTAGGCAAGATCGAAGCGTCCGTAGAGACTGGGGTCGTCGCGATTCCACGAGGCGAGGATCGCGGGCACGGCCTTTTCCGGAATACCCACCCGCGACCACTCACCGCGATCGATCACGACTTGGGCGGCGGCGATGCACAGTGAGTGCAGCGTGTTGGCGGCCGTTTCGAGTTCGTCAATTTCACGCGAAGAAAATTCGTAGCACGCGCTCTCGTCCCAATACGGGCCCCGTTCGTGGGTGTGGTAGGTGAAGCCGAGGGCTTCGGCTTTCGCGCGCCAGTCGGGGCGGGGCGTGAGCGGGATGCGTTGCATCAGATAACTGGAGACGAGCGGCTCACGACCCCGCACTGCCGCCGCTGCTATGGCCCGAGGAGCCGAAGCCGCCGCGTTGGATCGAGGGTTTTGACGTTGCGGGTGCCGGCGGCGGCGCTGGGCGGGCGGACGGCGCGGCAGGTCCGGTGGGCTGGTCGGTCGTCGCGGGTGAAGGGCGCGCTGGCGACGAGAACGACGAACCGCCGAACGTCGCACCGCTGGTGCGCGCGAAGCCGGCGGTGCCGGCGCGGGCGCTTGGCTCCGGCGTGCGGCGGGCTTGCGCGGCGAGCGCGCTGGTGACGGCATCACCCGTGGGGCGCGAACTCAACAGGCCGGCGGCAAACGGCGCCGCTTGCCAGAGCCCGCCGCCGAAGAAGCCGCGCGAGGGATCATGATGGTTGAAGGGAAAGGGAAACCACGAGCGATACGGAGCGTGATAATAGCCCACCCCAGGAGTGAAGTCGTTGTTGGGGTAGTCACGGTCAGCGGCCAGCGGGGCTGCCGGGGTCTCGGGTGGCGTGACGGTCGAGTTGTTTTCCAAACCGGCGCGTTGCCAAGCCTCCCACACGGCAGCGCCACCGACGACGCCCATCGTGCCGAGCAGCACGAGTGCGATTTGTTTGCTGCGCCGCTCGGCAGCGACCGGGGGCGGAGTCTGGTCGGATGCGCTCATCCCATGATAGCAGCGGCGACGACGATGCAGACGCCCAAGATGATGGAAGCCCCCAACACCGCGGCGGCGACATTGCGGTTCTTGATGATCTCTTCGTGCAAGTCGCCGGGTGTGCACAGGTCGAAAATTTTGTAGCCAACGATGGCGAGGGCGGTGCCAGCGAGAGAGAAGACGGCCGTGGAGAGGAGCGCTTGAACGAGGGTGGTCGGGTGCCAGTCACCGGCGGAAGCCTGAGCGAGCAGAGGTGTGAGAAGGTCCATAAGAAAAGGGTTGGGAACGCCGTGAGTGTGCGCGGGGCGCGGCGACCGTAAACTAAAACTTCAGGCCATCGACCCGGTCCCGTGAAAAAATCCAGCGCCAGGAATGCGAGGGAGAGGAAGAGGACGGCCCCGCTGAGCCTCGGAAGCATTACGGTAAAAATGGCCGCGATGAGGCGCAAAAGGCGCCATTAAAAAAGTGCCATTATTAGACCGCGACGACGTTTCCCCACAACGCGGGCTTTCCTTTTTGAGGATTCTTGCACCTCTTGGCGGGCACTTTTCTCCGATGCGCCGCCTCGATCAACTTCTCGCCAACCTAGGGTATTGCAGTCGCAGCGCAGCGCGCGACTGGGTGAAAGCGGGCGCGGTCACGGTACGCGGCGAGGAGGCCGATGATTTTGGTGCGCGGGTCAACGAAGTCGAGGTGCTCGTCGACGGTCAGCCGCTGGACCACCCCGCTGGGTTGCTGCTGTTGCTCAACAAACCACTCGGGCTCGTGTGTTCGCACGAGGCCCGCGAAGGTCCGAATGTTTACTCGCTGCTGCCGGAGCGTTGGCGCCGACGAAATCCGCAGGTCACGAGTGTCGGCCGGCTCGACAAGGATACGAGCGGGTTGTTGCTGCTGACGGATCTCGCACCGCTGGTGCACCGCCTCACGTCGCCGAAGCACAAAGTGCCGAAGGTCTATCGCGCGACCGTGGACAG
>CANIJN010000314.1 GCA_947467625.1 Opitutia bacterium
CGGCCGCAGCCCCTCAATCCAGAAACGGCGTATACTCCGGCACCAGCCGATGGATGATGCGTTTCAGTTCATTGGTCTCGAGGAGATACAGCTTCTGCTCCAATTCATTTACCCCGGATTCACTGTACGGCGCCATCGTGGTAAACCGCATGATCCGCGGGTGTTCCGTAGGCACGTGCGTTTCACTCGAGTGCCGCAATTCCTCAAACAGTTTTTCGCCCGGCTTCAGCCCGGTAAACGTGATCTCGATATCCTCCCCCACCTTGAAACCGCTGAGCTCGATCATCTGCCGCGCGAGATCGACGATTTTTACCGGCTGGGCCATATCCAACACAAAGATTTCCCCACCCGTCCCCAACACCGAGCTCTGCAGCACGAGGCCGACGGCCTCCGGTATCGTCATGAAATAGCGCGTCACGTCCGGATGCGTCACCGTCACCGGCCCCCCATTGGCGATCTGTCGTTTAAAGATAGGAATCACACTGCCCGAAGAGCCCAACACATTGCCAAAGCGCACGGCCATGAACTTCGTCCGCGTCCGCGCAGGCGGGGTCAGGGGAGCGTTGAGCGCCTTGTGCGCTTCCTCGCGGCCGTCCTCCGTCGCCGTCCGTCTGCCCTCTGCCCTCCGCCCACCGTTCTCTCCGTTCCCTCCTGTCAAAAGTCCTTCCGTGTGTTCCGTGTGTTCCGTGTGTTCCGTGGGCCCACCCTCCGTCATCTGCCCTCCGTCCTCCGCCGTCCGCCCGCCGCCGTCCGTCCCCGTCCCCTGCCCCGCAGCGATCGCCATCAGTTGGATTTCAGCCAACCGCTTCGTAGCCCCCATGACACTCGTGGGATTGATCGCTTTGTCGGTGGAGATAAACACAAACGCCTCCACCCCCTGCGCGGCAGCCACCCGCGCGAGCAGCCTCGTCCCGAGCACATTGTTGCGGATAGCCTCCGCCGGCTGCCGCTCCATCAGATAGACGTGTTTGTGCGCGGCCGCATGGAAGACGACGTGCGGTCGGTGGCGCGCAAAGATAAACTCCATCCGCTCGCGATCCAGCACGTCACCAATCAAGGGCAAGGCGATCGCTCCGAGGCCCAAATCATTGAGCTCTTGCTCGATGTTAAACAAACTGCCTTCCGCCTGCTCCACCATCAGGAGTCGGCGGGGATTGAGTGCCGCGATCTGCCGGCACAGTTCGCCGCCGATACTGCCACCCGCCCCCGTCACTAAAACCACGCGCCCCTCGACGAGTTTGCGGATCCCCACCGAATCGAGATCCACCGGATCACGCCCCAAAAGGTCTTGCACTTCCACCGGACGTATCCGGCTCACCCGCACCCGCCCGGACGTGAGCTCCTCGATCGACGGCAGGGTTTCCACCTTGATGCCTTGGGCGGTCAGGAGGAGCACCACTTCGCGAATGCGCTTGGCCGACGCCATCGGCATCGCGATGACGGCTTTGGCGACGTCCCCGATGTCCTCCGCCGTCGCGATCCTCTCAGGGGCACCGATTACCCGCACCCCGTGCACGAGTTTGCCGTGTTTCGCCGTGTCGTCGTCGAAGAACATGACCGGTTTGAAACCGCGGGCCGGTGCATTGATAAATTCTTTGGCCAGCGAGGCACCGGCGTCGCCCGCACCGATGATGATGATGCGCTGCTGCGGCGCACTGACTACCCCGCGCCCCATCGTAATGCGCTCCCGATAGAGCCGCGTACTCAGACGGGCCAGACAGAGCCCGCCTAGGCACAGCAGAAAATCAGTGAGCACCACGCCGCGGGGTGGCGAGAGGTCGCTCACGCTCAGCACGCGCGGGATCAACATCACGGCACTCGCCCCCGCCATCCCCCAGACCAGCCGCAGCAGATCCGGAATGCTGAAATAGGTGAGCACGCTGTCCAATTGACGGACCAAAACCAGCGCCACCAACTTAATGCCGACCACCCACCCCACTAACCGGAGCCGTTCGGCTTGGGAGGAAGAGGCCACGCTGAAATCGAACCGCACCTCATAGGAAAGATAGAAGCTGGCGCCAATGATCGAGGCATAGATCAGCACCAACACGAGCGTGCGCCGGGAGTGCGCCAGAGTAAGGAAGAGCTTCGCCATGATTTAGCGCGGAAAATCAGCTGCCCCGGGCTGTGGGGTGCTGGAAGGATTAAATTCGGGCATCGTGGCGTCACCTTGGGCACTGATCCCCTCGCGGACAAACACCGTTTTTACCATCAGTAACAAAATCTTCAGATCGAGCCCCAGGCTCCACGTCTCGACGTAACGCACATCCCACGCGAATTTTTCATCCCACGACAGGGCATTGCGACCATTTCAAGGGTCAAGTCGCAACGTGGGCTACCGATGATCACCGAATACCCAGGCTGAAGCCCGGGCCTAGGCTCACGTCGCCGCTCCGCGGCTTCACCCTGCCACCGTCGCGTGCCAGGGCCCGCGGGCGCTATTAGACGTTGCAGCGGCGGTGTCGGGCTGTTGCTCTGCGCCCCACCTATGGCCAACGAACGATCGCCCCTCCATATTGCCCTGACTCTAGGGGTACTCGTGGCGGTCGGGTCGATCGGGACCGTGGCGGCGCTTCGCCTGCATCGCGACCGGCCAACCCTCGCCGAGCGTTGGTTTACCCCCGGGCCCTTGGGCCATGAGCCGGGGCAGGCGGCACCGCCACCCGGGCCGGCCGCCTTTCTCACCCGGCATATCGACGGGCTCGGCTCGCCGGCCTCGGCGGCCTGGGCGCGCCACAACGGCCTAACTCCACCACTTAGTTTTTTGCACAATCTCGCGAGTGTTTTTCCGCCGAGCCTTTTTGAGAAACATCCGGACTATTTCCCGATGGTCGATGGGAAGCGCGAACGTCCGGCCGAGCATTCCCAGACGTGGAATCCCGATCTCAGTCGCCCCGATGTCGCGATCCACGCGGCCAGTGTGGCGCGCGATGCTTTTATCGCGGATCCCGGCCGAGTGTCATTTGGCTTGGGTGTGAACGACGGGCTGCTCTATGGCGAGAGCCCGGAGCTGCTCGCGGCAGTGAGTCCGCTGCGGTGGTTTCGGGGGCGGCCCGACTATTCCAATCTCACATTCCGCTTCCTAAACCGGGCGGCGGAGGAATTGGCCCGCAGCCATCCCGACAAATTCCTCGGGGCCTTGGCGTATTACTGGGAGGAAAACACGCCCGATTTTCAGGTGCATCCCCAGGTCTTACCGTTTCTCACGGCCGATCGCTCGCAGGGCTACGATCCCGCGTTTTGGCGCGAAGAATTTTCCCTGCAGGAGCGGTGGGCCAAAGCGGGCCCGCAGCGGCTCGGGCTCTACGACTACCTAGACGGCACCGGTTTTGTGATTCCGCGTATCCATCCTCGCCTGATCGCTGAGAGCCTGCGGCATGCGCGTAGAATTGGATTTACCGACTACTTCGGAGAGGCGAGCCCGAATTGGGGTATCGACGGTCCCATGACGTGGATGGTCGCTCAGCTGCTGAGCGATCCGCAGCAATCCGCCGACCTCCTCGTGAACGAATACTATGAACGGTATTTCCAGGAGTCGGCGGTGCCGATGCGTCGTTTCTTCGAACGGTGCGAAGAGCAATGGATGCGGCAGCCAGGGCACCCCTATTGGTTAAAACACTATCGCAACGATTCGCAGGCGGATCTGTTTCCTTCGGCTGTGTGTGCCGAACTTCGGCAACTGCTCGACGACGCCCAACGTTTGGTGCGGCAGAGCAAGGTGCAGGCGCGGGTGGCTTTAGTCTCCGACGCCTTCGGCGTGACGGAGCGGTTCGTGCGGATGAACGAAACGCGGGCGCGTTTAAGTCGCGAAACTTTGACGAATCGTTTGACCGGTCGCGCCGGGGCCGAGTTGCTTGCGGCTTATCTCGACGCGCGACATGAGTTCATCCGCTACAGTGAGACAACCACAGCGCAGCAGCCTTTGGCCTTTTCGACGATTCTCTACCAAGATTTTCTGCGTAACGATCCGACAGTGGCGGCGATGTTGGCACTCGGTGCTGAGGTAGCCGGCTCATCACCAGCTCAAGCGCAACCATGGGAGGGCGCACTCCGAGGTCGCCAAGAATTGGGTGTGGCCGACAGCATCGCATTTGCCCGCGCGGCGGCGGCCGGAGCAACGACCGAACGGCTCATCGATGGGGGGTTGGAGGGCCCGCGTGGCGCGGGCCGCACGATTGCCAGCCTTCCGTTTGGCGTCGCTTTGCCCGGGGCTTGGCAAAGCAAAGTGGAGCCAACCCAAACCCACGAGGGAGCGGTGACCACAGCGGCGGCCCGCACCGGCGCGGCCGGGCTGCGCATCAGCGGGGCCGTCAACACGACCGTCTTTCAATGGCTGCCCGCGACGACCGATCGGCTCTATGTCGCTTCCGTTCGAGCGCGGGGCCAGGTCACGTCAAGCAATGCGGTCTTTCTCACCGTTGGCTGGCTCGATGCGCAGGGACGACACTTAGGTAAATCCTTAGCGGCCCGGTTGCCCGATGGAGCTTGGCCGGATTGGGTCTTGCTGCAGCAAGGCGCGCGGGCGCCGACTGGGGCGGCGTGGGTTGGAATCGGCGTGCACTTGCAGAATCAGATGCTCGGCGACTGGGCGGCATTCGATGATTTTTCCCTGCGCGAGGTGGCCGCGGTGCCCTAGGCCGCATC
>CANIJN010000315.1 GCA_947467625.1 Opitutia bacterium
CAATGCAGCACAATCGGTCTTCGGCAGGTCCAGCCCACCCACCGCTTACTCGCCGTCTCGCTCCGAGCAGCGGTTTTTAATAGACCACGATCAACACTGCCGACTGCTGCGCCTTCGCGACCATATCCTCAAATCGCAGCTTTTCACTCGACGGCTTCGTTCCCACCGCGCTGTCCAGATAGGGCTCCAACAAGGCGAGCGCATAGGCACTCTTCACAGCATAGCTCACGTTTTGCGGTAGATCGCCAGTCGCCCTCGCAGCGGTCATCCCGAGTTTCGCGACGACGACTCCCACGAGGTTACCGTTTTCATCGAGCAACGGGCCTCCGGAATTTCCGGTCTGCACGGGCACGCTGATTTGCCACGCCCGCGGATCGTCACCGATTCCGTTGAGGCTGCTGATTTCACCCCGCGTGACCTTTGGGCTGAATCCTTGTAACTGGATATTAGGAAAACCAATCGTCGCCACCGTCTGCCCCAGCCGAATCGTTCGCGACGCCGCCACGGGCAGCGCGGTATACGATCCTCCGGCGAGCTTCAACACGGCGAGGTCATTTGCTTCGTCGGTGGGCAATACCTTCGCCGTCGTCGTCCCGCGCACCGTGACGACCTTCACCGATCCCGCTCCGGCGACGACATGAGCCGCCGTGAGGACGTGGCCGTCGACGGAAACAATCGTTCCCGATCCGCTGGCCTTGGGCGTTTCAGCAATCGGAGAAATCGGAGCAGTCGGCGCTTTCGGTGCCGCCGCCGCGCCCCGTTTCGCTGCTTCGATTTCCTTCAGGATTTCCTTGCTGCGCTGCTGCGCGGCCAAGGTCGCTTGCGGGCCGAGCTGACGTTCGGTCAATGTGCGATTCTTTACGAAAATTTCATCTCCTGATGCGGCCGCGATATTGGTCCATGCTGCCCCCTCGATGGCATCTTTTGCCACACCTTCGCCGTTGTAATACATGGCACCGAGATTGCCCTGCGCGGTGGCGTCGCCCTGCTCGACTGCCTTGCGAAACCATTTCACCGCTTCGGCGCTGTCTTTCGCCACGCCCTCGCCCTTAACCTCGATGGAGGCGGATCCACGACGCTGGTACTCCAAGATCCCCTGACGCGGACTGGGCGCATCGTCACGACCACATCCAACCCTTCACGGGGTCGGGCTGTCGGCAGCAATTTGGCGATTTTTGTGCCGGCGTTACGGTCCGCGGGCAGGTCGCCTGCACCCTGAAGGGAACGCTAGCACCCGCGGACGTCCGACTGGTCTCGCCAAACGAGTTAATCTTCAACGCGGGCTTGGATTGCGCCGGCCCGTTCCTCTCAGAACATGTCGAAATCACTTATCACGTAATACGTGAGCTGCACTTTTTAGCTGGGTTCGCAAACATCTGTTAAGGTTTAATTTGCATGAAGATGTCCATCACCTTCGAGTGAACGATCAAGCGTGTGATTGAACTCTATTGTCATGGTGCCGTCATGCGTGGGATTGCCCGTTTGGGAGCTCTTGGTCGAGGGCGCTGAGAATGTTCCGAATACCTTGGATAGGGGAACAGCTCAAATTCGGACGCAGCGTGGGGCCTGCTGATCGGGAACCATGATCGTGGCAGATCAGGGGAATACGGCGCGCACACTATCGCTCTGTGTGGTTCCCCAAGCTCAACCAACCTTCGCGGACCTTTCCGTGATCGGCGGTGGGCTGAGGCAGCTCCACCAACTCATAAATCTTTTGATCACGTGACCCCACGCTACACGGAATGACGCGTGCTTCGCCTGGGCGCTTATTGGAGGGTTCACTTTGTCGCTAGGTTATGCGCGTGAGGACACGGCATCCGCCACGCGAGTCGCGGAGGCGCTGCGTTCGGGTGGTGTAGCCGTGTGGCTCGATCAAGAGTGCAGGCTCGTCGGCGGCGACGCGTCCGCTCGAAAGATTCGTGAGCAGATCAATGGCTGAGCACTCTTCGCGCCGATTATTTCGGCCTCCAAGCAGGCGCGGCATGAAGGCTATTTCGGAATCGAATAGAAACTGGCGGAAGACCGCTCGCATCTCATCGCGAAGGGAAAATCGTCCATAGTGCCGGTGCGAGTCGACAGCACCACAGAGCGCGGCGCCCTCGTGACCGGTGCTTTCCTGCCGGTGCAGTGGACGAAATTGCCCAGCGGCAGGTCCGGCATGGCGTGACCGAACGATTCATCCGTCACGCCGCCGGCACTTGCCAGCCGGGGCGGTATTTTTTCGTGAGCAGCTCGTTGGCCTCGTCGTTGTTCGTGAAGCGCAGGTTCGTCGCGTCCCATTTGAGTACGTTGATCTCGCGCGGGCCTTGCGCGTTCGTGCCGCGCTTTGGTTTCGGCGGATGGCATGCGCGAGTCGCAAGGTTGCCGAGCTGCACTGTCTCGCTCAACGGCCCGGCGTAGTCGAAGCCCGAGGTGGTCGCCGGTCCACCCGTAATCGCATCGATCCAGCGGTGCCAGTGGTTGAAACCCTTGAGATCCTTCGGATAGGTGAAACCCCTGAATTTTTCGGTCGGATAGAGGCGCGGAGAGTTGGGATGCGGGAGTACCATGTTACCTTTTTCGCCGATGAACAGCGAGCCGGAGCCCGGTAACTCGAGCTCAGCTGGAATTTGCGCAAGCTTGCGCGCGGGGCGAAGGCCGCCGTCACTCCACGTGAGCGCAAGCTTCGGTCCGGCCGTATATTCGTTGCCCGGAAATTCCCAGCAAATCGTTTCCATCACCGGCCACACGTGGCGATTGATCCCGCTGTTGTCGGCGGTGACCGTGAGCGGCGCCTTGAGATCGAGCGCCGTGAAAATCGGGTCAAGCAGGTGACAGCCGAAATCGCCGAGCGCGGCGCCACCGCCGAAATCCTGCCAGTCGCGCCACGCGAACGGATGATAGACGCCGTGCGAAAACGGCCGCATCGGGGCCGAACCGATCCAGATGTCCCAGTCGACACCCTTGGGTACTGGATCTGGCGTGGGCGGCTCGACCATGCGCGTGCGCTCGTTGCCCGTGAGCGAGCACCATGAGTGCACTTCCTTCACCTTGCCGATCGCACCCTCGCGAATCAGCCGTGTGGCGAGACGATACTCGAGCGAGGAATGCGCCTGCTGGCCCATTTGCGTGATGACATTTTTCTTTGCGGCCCACAGCCGCATCTGGCGGCACTCCCACACCGTGTGGGCGAGCGGCTTCTGGCAATAGAGGTGCTTGCCGCGCTTCATCGCCTCGATGCCCACACATGCGTGCATGTGATCGGGAATCGAAACGCTGATCGCATCGACCGTATCGCCGAGCTTGTCGAACATTACGCGAAAGTCGCTGAAGTGCGGCACACCGGGCATCGTCTCATCGGCCTTGGCAAAACACGTCGTGTCGATGTCGCAGAAGCCGACGTATTTTACCTGCGGGTGCGAGGAGAAGTTGTGGATGTCGGTGAAACCCTGGCCGCTGACGCCGACCGTGGCGAGTTGCACGCGGCCATTGAGGTTGGCGGCGCGGAGCACGGCCGGAAAGCCGATCGCCGCACCCGCGACGGCGACTTGCTTGAGGAAGGTACGGCGTTTCGTGGGGAATTCTTGGTTCATGGAATTGGGAGGGGATGGAATAGGGAGTCGCCCGTGATACCTCCGAAATCGTAGGCGCAGGCATTATAAATCGCGTCCGAGGTGACCTGCGGAAGATCCTTTTGCAGGACACGCGTCAACATCGCGGCGTTGGCTGAATCGGCCGGCAGAAGGGGGAGAACTCCTACCGTGGACTTCAGGCGTAGGAACTCCGAAGCCGGAGATTCCGTCCAGCCAAACAACGTGCGTAAATCAGTGAGAAGCTTCATGGGGATGGGATCCGAATTGAATCCGCGCGGGTGAAAGTGCGGATGAACCTGCCAACATGTAAACCAAGGACTGACCCGTGCCCGGCAGCTCCTAGCAAAGACGGGCTAAAACGTCCCCTTCACGCCGAAGGCCCACTGGACGCCGTAGGAGTTCGTCGAGCTGATCTTCGCATAGCTCGGGGTCTGCGAGCCATAGCGCATCAGGTTGTAATGGACGTTGAAAATGTTCCGGCCGTTGGCGAAAAGCTGCAGCCAGCGCGTGACTTGATAGGTGAAATTCACATCAGTTGTCGTGCGCTTTTCCTGATAGAGGAACGCGTCGGCGCCCTGCGCCGCCGATGCCGCCTGCTTCTGTTCGCCACGACCGTTCCACTTGAGCGCGAACGTCACGGGATTACGCGTGATCGTGAAGCCGTAGTTGAAGCTCTCCGGCACGAAGCGCGTGAAGTCCGCCGTGCGGGTGCCGTAGAGCTTCAGCTTGGTGGCGTTGGCGAAGACAGAAAAGTAGCGGCCCCAGCCACCTAGCGGCTTGAGCGACTGGCGGATGTTGGCCTCCGCGCCGTCGACCCGCGCATCACCGCCGTTTACCGTCGTGCGAACCTCCCAGCTTTGGTAGCTGGAATCGAGCCCCAGCTGCTCCAGCAACGCGGGCGAGGCGGACACGCCGGTGATGCTGTTGAAGAAATTGGAGATTTGCTTCCGGTAGATGCCGAAGCTGAAGACGCCGCCGGTCTCGGTGTAATATTCCGCGGACAAATCGTAGTTGTGCGCGAGCCAGGGCTTGAGGTCGGGATTACCGACGATGAGCACGCC
>CANIJN010000316.1 GCA_947467625.1 Opitutia bacterium
CGCGTGCGACATCAAAATAGTCGAGAACGTCGCGACCGCTGGCGAAGCGCGATTCAAGGTTGGACGCAGTGGTCTTAGCTGATGAGTGCTTGGAAGAGAGCTTTTTCATTGGTGCGGGAGCGGCGCGCAGAGATGAGTCGGAGGTGGTCGCCGCGTGGAGCGTAAACCACGGTCCAGTGTTTCCCTTCGATTAGCCCGATGGCGAGATGCCGTCACTCGTCCGGGTTCTTTGAGGGGAGCGTGACGACAGGACCCTGCCAAAGAACACAGGTCTCGGCCAAGCTGATACCATGCTTTGCCTGATTACTCGTGCTTTTGACCGGATCCCAATCGAACTTCACTTTTGAAATAATAATTATGGTTTCAAACGAGACCAGTGAAATCCTTGGCCGGTAAACAAGGCTGTTTCACACGCCGTACGTTATTGGCACAATACCGAACCCCGGGGACTCACTCACCCCACGGGGAGCCGCGACCATCGCGTAACGCGTTGATCATGGTTTTGGACCAAAATCGGTGGGTCAGCCCCAAAAGGATCAGCAAGGTTTTAATGTTTAATCTGTCGCCCACTGCTTCCGCAGGAGCGCTCTCGGCATGGCGCAACATTAACCATTACCTTGCTGACCCATCCGGTATCTCTCCAACCCCCCCCAAAAAAAAAGCCGCCCCGTTTGGCTCGGCCTTCGCTTACGCCGAACCGGCCGCCACTTCCCCGTCCGCCGTCCTTCCGCCGTCCTCGTTTGTTATCTCAGTTTTTTCGTGGTTGCGGGGTGCGGTCTGGGCTGGAACGGTCTCAGCCGTCCGAAGCGGGGACCGTCCCTCGGCTGTCCGTTTCGCGATCCCAATCATTGTTATTATGAAATCCGTTTCTTCGTTTGGGTGGCGCGGGTTTTTGCTTGGGTTGGCGAGTGTTGTCGCGGTGGGCTTGGGGATGCCAGCGGCGCGCGGGCAACCGGTGGTTACAAACGTGACGGCGGCGCAGACTCCGGGGCAGCGCGAGGTGATCATTTCGTATCAATTGAGCCACCCGCAGAGCGCTTGGTGTGAGGTGGTCGTCAAGGCCTCGCGCGATGCGGGTACGACGTGGGAAGTCCTCAACGCGGGTCTCTCCGGTGCCGTGGGGCGGGATGTCGCGACCTCGCCGACGCCAGCGACGAAGACGATCACGTGGCAACTCGCCCAGTGGCCCGCCAAACTGTTTCCTCAGGTGCAGCTTGATGTCGTGGTCGACGATACCCCCGACATGGCCTTGATCCCGGCGGGTACATTTACGATGGGCAGCATGGTGGCATCGATCGTGGGGACGGATAAGAGTGATGGGCTCACGAATGCGACGCCGCACCCGGTGACGTTGAGTGCATTTTATCTAGGTAGGACGGAGACGACGTACGCGGACTGGGTGGCGGTGAGGACGTGGGCGCTGGATTCGGCGCGTGGCGCTGGCGTGTATGATTTTGGGGCGACGTTGGGAGAGGGCAAAGGCGATACGCACCCGGTGCAGACAGTCTCGTGGTACGACGTGGTGAAGTGGTGTAATGCGAAGAGTGAGCGGGAGGGATTGACGCCGGTGTATTACACGAACGACGCGCAGACGCTGGTGTACCGGACGGGGAATGTGGACGTGACGGCGGCGCAAGTGAAGTGGGGAGCGAGCGGGTATCGGTTGCCGACGGAAGCGGAGTGGGAGTACGCGGCGCGAGGTGGCGCGAGTGGGCAGCGTTTTCCGTGGGGAGATACGATCACGCATGCGCAGGCGAACTATACCAGCAACGCGAGCTATGCCTACGACGTGAGTGCGACGCGGGGCTGGCATCCGACGTATTCGGCTTCCACATCACCGGTGGGGGTGTTTGCGGCAAACGGGTATGGGTTAAGGGACATGGCGGGTAATGTATTTGAGTGGTGTTGGGACTGGTATGGAAGCTACGGGAGTGGTGCAGTGACGGATGCACGGGGGGCTGCTTCGGGTGCGAATCGGGTGTTGCGGGGCGGCGGTTGGTTCAACGGGGCCGAACACGCCCGCTCGGCGTTTCGGGGCTTCATCCGTGTCCCGGACTACCGGAACTCCAGCCTCGGCTTCCGCCCGGCCCGCAGTTTAGAGGCACCGGGAGCGCCGACGAGTGTCAGCGCGATGGGTGGAAATGGGCAGGCGGTGGTGAGCTTTTCGGCGCCGAGCAATGTGGGCTGGTCTGTGATCACGGGATATACGGTGAAAGCGACGTCGCTTTCTGGAGAGGTCATTAGCACGACGGGGGCGAGCTCGCCGATCACGGTTACGGGGCTGGTGAATGGGGGCCTCTACACGTTTACAGTCGCGGCGACTAACAGTGGCGGCACGGGTGCGGCGTCGGCGGCGTCGGTCGCGGTGCGGACTGGGGAACCGGTAATGGTCTTGATCCCTGCGGGTACGTTTACGATGGGCAGCGTGGTGGGATCGATCGCGGGGACGGACAAGAGTGACGGGCTGTCGGATGCGACAGCGCACGCGGTGACGTTGAGTGCATTTTATTTAGGTAAGACGGAGACGACGTATGGGGAGTGGGTGGCGGTGCGGACGTGGGCGATTGATCCGGCGCGGGGCGCTGGCGTGTATGATTTTGGGGCGACGGTGGGGGCCGGGAAAGGAGATGCGCACCCGGTGCAGACGGTCTCGTGGTTCGACGTGGTGAAGTGGTGTAATGCGAAGAGTGAGCGGGAGGGATTGACGCCGGTGTACTACAGGAACGACGCGCAGACGCTGGTGTACCGGACGGGGAATGTGGCTGTGACGGCTGCGCAAGCGAAGTGGGGAGCTAACGGGTACCGGCTACCGACGGAAGCGGAGTGGGAGTACGCGGCGAGAGGTGGCGTGAGTGGGCAGCGTTTCCCGTGGGGAGATACGATCACGCACGTGCAAGCGAACTATTCGAGTAGCGCGAGCTACGCCTATGACGTGAGTACGACGCGGGGTAATCATCCGACGTACGCGACGGGCGGCGAGCCCTACACGTCACCGGTGGGGGTCTTTGCGGCGAACGGGTATGGGTTATCGGACATGGTGGGTAATGTGTATGAGTGGACCTGGGACTGGTATGGAAGCTATGGAAGTGGTGCGGTGAGTGATCCAAGGGGGGCTGCTTCGGGTACGATTCGGGGGGGCCGGGGCGGCAGTTGGCTCTTCGAGGCCACCGACGCCCGCTCGGCGTACCGGCTCATCATTGGGGCCCCGGACGACCGGGGCAACAGCATCGGCTTCCGCCCGGCCCGCAGTTCAGTCCCTTGAAAACCAGGCCGGAGGCAGAGGGGGAGCGGAGCGACGGGCGATGGGCGGAGGGCGGGCAGGGGAGGAGGGACGACGACCCGGCCAGGCCGGAGCGCGGCGCGGAGCGGGCGCGGGAGGCGGGGAGCAGGGGGTGGGGTTAGGGGAGAGCGGAAGGACGGGGGCGGTGGCGTTGAGCGGAGGGTAGGAGGAGGGGTCACGGGTTCGAATTTTTTTTAATGAATATCATTGGTGCAAAAAGCTCGATTTCGGGAGGCCGTGGCGGCGCGCCGGGGCTGAGCGTGGGCGCGGGTGGCCGCGGCGGCGATCGGCCGGTCGCGGGCGACCACGAAAGTGCGCGGTTCGCAGCGTCCGGGCTTGGGCGCGGGGACTCCCCAGCGGCTTTTCCCGACGGCTCCTGCCAGTCGCCACTCGCGCCGCCACCTGAGCTCGCTTTTTTATGAATATCCTCTCTGCACCTTGGCGAGGTTTCCGCCGCTGGTTCGTTGGCTACGCCCTCCTCGGCGGCTGGGTGCTCGCCCTCACTGGCGCCACGCGGTCAGCCCAGTCCCCGCTCTTCGCCGTCGACAACCGCGAAGTGCTGATCACCGCCAGCGCGACGTATCGCGACGGCGCGGGCACCTTCGGCGACTCCGCGGTGGTCACGATCACCACCAATATCGTCAACCGGACGATTTATTATAGTCTGGATGGGAAGTCCCCGATTATTGGCGGACCGTTGACGTACACCAGCCCGCTCACGATTGCAGCGACGCAGACGATTCGAGCGCTCGTGGTGGATGGAGATGATTTTTCGACGAAAGCGAGTGTCCCGCTCACGGTCACGATCGTGCCGACGTACGCGCTCACCGTCACCTCGCCGGGCGGCGGCACGGTCACCTTGAGCCCTGCGGCCACTGTCAATGGGAGCGAGACTCGCTACCTGAGTGGTACGGTGGTGACGCTCACGGCGACGCCCGCGACCGGCTGGACCTGGATGAACTGGACGGGTGACAGCACGGCGACGACGAGCACGCTCAGCGTCACGATGAACGCGGCGCGCACGCTGCAAGGCCGTTTTGGGACGACGCTCACCACAAATATTACGGGGAATGGCACGCTGGTGATCAACCCGGCCACGGGCCCCTATGGCTACGGGAGCTCGGTCACGGTCGCGCCCAAGCCGGGGGCGGGTGCTTACTTCGGCGTTTGGGGAGGAGCGGCCAGCGCGAGTCTAAATGTGGTCCCGTTTAACTTTACGGTGACGCAGCCGACGCCGACGATCGCGGCCCTCTTCAGTCCGCTCGACGTGGGGCAGGTGACCCTCGCGGTCGAGGTGATTGGCCGGGGTGCGGTGA
>CANIJN010000317.1 GCA_947467625.1 Opitutia bacterium
AAGCGAGGGATCATGGGAGAAAGACAGGTCACACGGTCCGATTTTCCCTGGGCCAGTGCGAGGAGAGGTGCGCGACATCGCGGGAGAGATCGGCAAGGCGCGAAGCGGTCTCGCCGTCGGCGGCCAGCGTCCCATCGGCCGCGAAGTGTGCCGGGGTCACGACTACGAAGCGCGGCACGATCATGCAGCGGTGATCGACCATCAGTGCGTGCGCCAGCGAGCGCGGCACGAGAGCGGAGCGGTTGGTGCCGCCGCTGGCCACCAGACCGACGACGATACCTTTCCAGCCCTCGTTCGTTACCTCTACGAAGTTCTTGGGCGCGGCGTTGGCTTGGTGGTTGTAAACGGGGAAACAAAGGGTGGTGGCTGCGGCCGACCTCACCTGCGCCGTCGCCGCAAGGACGCCGGGATTCTGAAAGCAGACGCTGCCGTCGCGCAACGGCAACGGTGACGCGGAGAGGTCCAGCCGTTCGGCCTCGATTCCCTGCGCGGCGCAGGCTGCACCCAAGGCCTGCGCGATGCGGGCTGTCCTCTTGCCCGGACGAAGAGCAGTGGCGACAATCAGGAAGAACATGCGGAGGGGTGTGCCGATTTTGTTAGAGTATTAGTGCGAATTCGAAATAAATGACTTTACGGTTGCTAATGAGTCGAGTAAAATCAGCGCATGCGAACGAGCCCCGCGATTCAGCACGATCTGCTTGGTGCGGCGGTGCTGCATCTGCGCAGCGGCCGCGCCGCTTCGCGCAGCACGCTCGCGGTGGCTTTGGGTTTGGCGCCATCGACCGTCGGGCTCTACGTTGACCAGCTGATTGCGGACGGCTACGTTGACGAATCAGGTTTGGAGCAGGGCCCCTTGGGGCGGCCGAAACGCCGACTCGCGACCCAGCGGACCGCGGGTTGGTTTGCCGGGGTAGAATTCAATGCCGAGCGCGTGCAGGCCGTCTCTGTGGATTTTTCCGGCCAGCGCGTCGCAGCGCTTTCGAAATGGCTGCCCGACGATGCGGACACGCGCACGGTCCTGCACGCCATCAAGACGCTTTTGGCCGGGCTGGAAAAAAACGCTCAGGGGCCGTTGCTTGCGATCGGCGCGGGTGCGCCCGGGGTGGTCGATCCGCGGGCTGGCGTTGGCGCGCACTACGCGTTCATTGCTGATTGGCGCAACGTCCCGCTGGCGGAGTCGCTGCGCGAACGGTTCGAAGTGCCGGTCACGGTGGAGAACAACTTGCGCGTGATCGCCTTGGCGGAGCGGTGGTTCGGTGGTGGCCGCGATCTCGACGACTACGTGGTGCTCGGTCCGCGTAGCGGTTTTGGCGTGGCGATCGTCCACGGCGGTCAACTGATGCGCGGGGTTCATTTCGCCGCCGGCGAAATGGGCCGCTGGCCTTGGGCGATGGGCGAGGGACGGCCTGCCGGCGAGCTTCACGACGCGCTGTCCGCCCCGGCGGTTTGGCGAAAGCTCGCGGGCGCCACACCGCGCGCGCGCTTGCCCGAGGACCTGCGGGTGGCCTTGGTCAAATTTACGGATGCGACCGGAACGGCGTGGGACGAAATCATCAGCGACTACGCCAAGGCGATTGGTTGCCTGCAACTGCTCTTCGATACCGAGTGTTTTTTCCTGCACGGTCCCGTGACGAGCCTAGGCGAACGTTTTTGCGCGGAGGTCGTCGCGGCCGTGCGAGCGACGATGCCGGCCCTAGCGGAGTCGCCTTTGCGCATCGTGCCTTCTGCCCTGGGGGACGATGCGGGCGCGCTCGGTGCAGCCAGCCTCGCGATGGAGTCGTGGGTGCCGGCGTTTGCGCAATGAGCGGCCCCGTCATGAAACACATCGCGATCATTGGCGGCGGATTCAGCGGCACGATGGCCGCCGTCAATCTCGCGCGGTTGAGCGAGGTCCCTCTGCGTGTCACCGTCGTCAACCACGGATATCCCCAAGGACGCGGCGTCGCCTACAGCACGCGGCGGCCGGAGCATGTGCTCAATGTGGCCGCGCGCAACATGTCGGCGTTGCCCGAACACCCGAACCATTTCGTGGCATGGCTGCGCACCCGTACTGAATTTGCGGATATGCCGGATACGGAGCTGCGCGAGACGTTCATGCCGCGTCGTATTTACGGGGACTACGTGCGCAGCTTGACGCTGCACTACACCCAGCCGATCGATCGTCGCAGTCCGGTGGAAACGACGTTCGTTGACGACCAAGCCGTCGACATCGTTGCGAGGGGCGCGGGGGCGCGTATTTCGTTCGCAAGCGGCGAGGTCATGGACGCCGACAAGGTGCTCCTCGCTACCGGCAACGAGCTTCCGGCCGAGCTACCGGGCAGCGAGGCGCTTGCCGGGCATCCCGCCTACGCGGCGAATCCCTGGCTGAACTGGGAGGCAAAGCTGCCTCCTCCCACGGAAAGCATTATCTTGCTGGGCACCGGGCTCACGACGATTGATGCGATCGTTACGTTGCTGGCGCTGGGCTGGGCGGGTAACATTCACGCGGTGTCGCGCCACGGGTTGCTGCCGCAGTCGCACTTCAAGGGGCGGGACTACCAGGAGTTCCCGCCTCCCGAGATCGATCTTTCCCTGCTCGGGCTGGAGGCCCTGGTGTCCCTTGTGGAGAAACACTGCCGCCAGTTGCGCGACGTCGGCGAAAACCCTGCCATCGTCGTGGACAAGCTGCGCCCGCACACGCAACGCCTCTGGCAGGCGCTCTCCCTCGCGGAGCGTCGGGAGTTCGTCGCCCGCCATGCTGCGCGTTGGAACGTGATGCGCCACCGCATCGCCCCGAACATCCACCGGCAGGTCGCGGCGGCGCTCGAAGGAGGAAGGTTGAAAATCACGCGGGGAGCGGTGTTGCACCTCGAGCCGGTGGGCGCTCGGGTCCGCGTGCACTTGGGGAGCGCTGGAGAGGCGGCCGCGAGACATGAGTCGATCGAGGGTGCCCTGGTGATAAACTGCACGGGCCCGCAGCCGCGTTTCTCCGCCACCCGCGTAGTGCTGCTGCACACTCTGCTCGCGAGCGGAGTCGTGCAACCCGATGCGATGGACATGGGGATTTCCATCGGGCCCGACTTCGTCGCACTCGGGTCCGGCGGCCGGCCTTCCCCGTTCCTGCATGTCATTGGGCCGCTGCTGCGCGGAACCCTCTGGGAGACGGTTGCCGTGCCGGAACTGCGGAGCCAGGCAATGCGTGCGGCGCAGATTCTCCTGGGGGGGCTGTCCTCCCGCACTGCTTTCCCCCCCGAAAAGCCGGCGGAGCCTGCTGTCGTCGAATACTGGATATGATGCGAGGCGACTTGCTTAGTGTGCCGCCTGCATTGGCCTGACCCGGCCGCGCCCGGAATCTCCCCCCTCACTAAACCCCACGAATTAAAACTATGAATCCATGTGTCCGACTCCGCACCGCAGCCATTGCGCTGCTGTTGTCCGCCTCGCCGTCGCTGCTCGTCGCCCAAAAAAATACCGGCGAGATTACCGGTCGCGTGCAAAACGAAAGCACCGGCCAATACCTCAACAACGTCCGCGTGACCGTGCAGGGCACCAACCTCGCTGCGTTCACCGACCATACCGGCACGTTCCGGTTGTCCGGAGTGCCTGCCGGCGCTGCGACGCTCGAGGCTTTCTACTCCGGCCTCGATCCGTTTTCGGCCCCGGTCAATGTCCCGGCTGACCAGAGCGTCCAGCGCGACCTCAATCTGACTAACAAGTCGCTCTACGGCGATCGCCCCGGCGTGGTTAAACTCAATGCGTTTGTCCTGACATCCTCGAAACTCACTGAAGGCGAGTCACTGGCGACCAACGAACAGCGCTTCGCCGCCAACATAAAGAATGTCATCGCGACCGACGCCTACGGCGACGTCATCGAGGGCAACGTCGCCGAGTTCATGAAGAATCTCCCCGGTATCACCATTGAGTATTCCGACGTGATGCCGCTCGCCGTCTCCGTGCGCGGATTCGATCCCAACCAGACCAACGTCACGAGCGACGGCGCCACCCTCGCCAACGCCTCGCGCAACGGCAACACCCGCCAGTTCGACTTCATGCAGGTCTCGATCAACAACATCTCGCGCATCGAGGTGACCAAAGTGCCGACACCCGCTAATCCCGCGAGCGGCATCTCCGGCTCGGTGAATATGGTGAGCAAGAGCGCCTTCGAACGCAGTCGCGCGCAATTCAACTACCGTGCATTCGTGTCGGCGAGTAGTGACGGCATGACGCTGAAGGAGCAGGCGTTTCCCTTCGACACGATGGAGCCACGCGTGAACCCCGGCTTCGATTTCGACCTTACGCTGCCCATCACGAAGGACTTCGGTATCGTCTTCACTGCGCTGCACTCCAAGGCGTGGAACGAGCAGAACATCTCGCAGACCACCTGGACCGCAAACGCGGGCGGCGGCACGCCCGCGGCACCTTTTCTCTCCACCCACAACCTCCTCGGTTCGATCCGGTGATAGGTGACACTCTGTCCGGGGTGATAGGTGACCCTTTGATACAGGGTTTTTCTCGGCTATAGCGAGAGGTTTGAGGATTGGGCTGAAAGTATATTAAGGGAGGGGATCAGGGGAGGGAGCTTGCTCCCTCCCCGCCCTCCC
>CANIJN010000318.1 GCA_947467625.1 Opitutia bacterium
AAAGCGCTGTTTGAGATGCTCGACGGTGCGCGCTGTTATCCCTAGCGCCTCCGCCGCATCCGCCACCTTCCACAGCTCGCCCCACTCACCTGCATCGCACAACAACAACGCCCGGGCGTGGATAAACTTTGCCGCCGTGGATTTCCCGCTGCGCGTCAACTCGGTGAGCTGCGCTCGTTCTGCCTTCGTCAGAGTGACTTTATATCGATTGGCCATGCCGCAGCATTGGTCGGCTCCCGGGGTTTCATCAATACGAAATTCTATGTGTTACGTGATACTAGGGGTGTTCTTATCGTCAGCCGACGTCGGCGTGTCCTTCGTTTTCACGCGGCCCACTGCTCCACGGTTTTGCGCACTTTCGCCCCGCGCGTGCGCTCGAACTCCTCCAGATCATACGCGCGCTGTAAATTCAGCCAGTTCCGTGGGTCCACTCCAAAGAACACGCCCAGCCTCACAGCCGTCTCCACGGTGATTGCCCGCGTGCCCGCACAAATGCGCAAGATCTGAGCCTGCGGGATGCCCGTCGCCTTCGCCAGCCGGTAACGCGTGATGCCCATCGGCTCAAGGAAGTCGTGCAACAGGATCTCGCCCGGGTGAATGTTCGGCAGTCGTTTCGTTTTCATGGAGGGAATGGGCTTAATGATAGTCGATAATCTCGACGGCGTGCGCGTGCTCGCCGTCCCAGACAAAACAGAGGCGATAGTGGTCGTTGACCCGAATCGAATACTGCCCGGCCCGGGTTCCTTGCAGCGCTTCCAGCCGGTTGCCCGGCGGGACCCGCAGAAAAGCCAAGTCGGTCGCAGCGTCCCACTGCCGCAACGTCCGCCGCGCCACCGGCTGCATCGCCTGCGGCAGGCGGCGCGAAACTTCACCCGCGTGAATCCGCGCCGTTTGCTCACAGGCGAAGTCCTGAATCATGACTGCACCCCCCGCCGTCGATTATGTGCGTCAAGCGCATAGGTGCGTCAGAACCGGAGCATTCCCGAGAGTCTAAACGACTTGTGGGGTCGGAAAGGGTCGTTTCGCGATGGTCGGGAGTGGACGCTGGAGGGTTCCGGTCCAACAAAACCTTCGGCGAACGCGGCCGCCCCATGGTGAAAATCCCCCGCAAGCGGGCTCCTAACCCCAAGACTCATTAGAAATCGAATTTATTGGTCAGCGACCACGTCATCGGTTCGGCGATACGGTTGACGGCGATGGAGCCGTCGGGTTGGGCCGCCACGGGAATGAGTTTCCGGTTTACCCCAAGATTGCGCACGTTGAGCTGCATCGACCAACGGATATTGCGGGGCAGCCGGTAGGAGTAGCCGATCCACGCGTCGTAATTGGTTTCGGCTGGTCCGTAATACGGATTCTTCACGTCGTTTAGCGGATTAAAGGTCACGGTGCCCACGGGCACATTGATGACCGGGTAGCCGATCGCGACCTTGTCCTGCCAGCGGATGGCGCCGCCGACTTTTACGTTTTTCAGGAGGCCTTGGCCAATCGTGTAGTTGGAGACGATATTGTAACGCCATTTGCGGGCTTCCGGGGAGGGGCTGCCATCGAGGGCCAGTTCTTTCTTAATATCGACCACCTGTTGAGCGAATTGGTCCCGGAGCGCGGAAGTCGAGTTGGTGCCTTGGGGAATATTGCCGGCTGGTCCTCGCATCAGGGCGGTGATTTGATCGCCGAATTCATTGAGCGCTGCACCGGTGTTGTTGCGGATCGCGACAGATTGTGACGCGTTCGCGGAAATCCGCCAATTTTTGGTCGGGTTGTAAGTCACTTCGTAGTCCCAGCCCTTGGCGACGACGTCGGATGTCGAGACCACCGTATCGACCCGGTCATCGTGGGTCTGCGTGCTCGTGCCGACGTTCTTGTAAAGGAACGTATCGAGGAACTGCTTACCATACGGGGAGGTGAAGAAGTCGTTCCATGCCTTCACGGCAGCGACGGCGCCCGGGGTACTGGGCGACCCGGTATCGTAAGGTTGCGGATCTGTATTGATGCGATTCGCCGCGCCCGCGGCGATGTTCAGGTAGGTGGTGTTGACTTGACGCTGGATGGAATTCTGCGGGTTGCGTAGATTGCTATTGGTCGAGTTGCCGGCGGTGGTCTCGAAATTAATGACGCGGAATTCGAACTTGCCCTTGAAAAGGCCGATGCGCCCGCCGAACTCTTTGGTTTTGCCCGTCGGCGCCGCGATCACTTGGCCGTCCAGCCCGGTCCGCGGGCTCGTGGGCGAGCTGTTGTCGGATTTGTTATACGTCAGAGAAGCGTCGATTCCGGCCGGCAGTTTCTCGACGACAAATTGCGGGACGTGCCCAACAATCCCGTAGTTAAACGTGTTCACGGTCGTATGGATAGCCTGCTGGAGGGGCCAATTCTTGTAGTCGGTCAGCGCCACATTGCTGTTCACGTCCCGATTGGGAGCTCCGGCATCGTGGGCCTTGAAATCATCGCTGCGCCAGCCGAGCGTCGTGATCAGATGGTCGCTCAGGAGACGGCTGTTCGCGATCAAGACTTTGGAGAGGGATTTACTGCTCCGGCGGCTGATCGTGTATTGGCCGTTGCCGTCTTGGAAGTCCCAGACGTCGGCATTATGATACGTGCTGAACGCTTTGTCCTGCCATTGCGCCGGGGCCTGCGAATTGATGACCGGTGATTGATAGTAGCGGGTGAGAATGGAGCTAAAGTCGTTCGCGCTGGTGTTCACGCGCACGTTTTGAATGCCGGCGTTTCGCCCGTCCGTCGAGCCGACCAAGGAGGGCCCCAGATAGTTGAGCGGCCAAACCGCGCGTTTATCAGCCGAGAAGGCTCGGTTGACGACGGTCGTCGTGCCCGCGTTGCTGGCTTGTTCGGCATCCAGATAGTCGGTTCCGCTGTAGAGGGAACGACCGCCGAAGGATTGGATGAAGTAGTCTGCAGAAGTGATGTTACCGGTGAAAATATGCCGCCCGAGGACCTTGCTCATCCATCCTTGGGCGTGCGGCCGAAGATCCAGATCGTAGTAGGCAGTGGCCCGGGCGCCTTTGCGGTCGCGCGTCTCGGAGGCCGCCCAACCGACGGCACTGTAATAGGGGCGGCCGAAATTCGGATTGGTCGTGCCGTCCGGCAGCTTGGTGTTGATGTCGACGTTGATGGTGTAGTTGCTGGGGTTGTTGAATGACGCGTCCAGATACTGCCAGTCGGCGGCGAACTCGATGCCCGCGTTTCGGCCGAGCCGGTGTTCAACCGTAGCGTTGTAGGTCTTCCACCGGGAGCGCTCCTGCTTGTTGGGCCCTTCGATCATTTGGGTGAAATAGTCGAAAACGCTCGTATCAACATACCGCGGAGTTTTCCAGAAGTTGTAAGTCATGTTGGTGGGCGTCCAGTTGGTGCTGTTGGGAGCGCTGGTCAGCCCCGTCTTCTGGCGTCGAAGAAAATCCTGCGGATTGCCGATAGTCGCCATGCCGTCCTGCACCAGTGGATTCGTAGCATTCGGGGTCGTGAGGAAATTCTGATGCAGCCGCGCGTTGTTAAACTCGTAGCCGATGACACCCCGTTCCTTGTAGCCGGTGATGCCCAAGGAGCGCACATTGGGATTCTCGTTCACGACAAAGATCGCGTCGGTCACCATGCCGGTCAGCGTGCCGTTTCGTCCGCCATTGAAGGCGCCATTGGTCAACGCGCCCGGGTAAATGATCGAGCTGACATCCGGCGGCGTACCCAAAAACGTCAGACGCGAAGTCGTCGGATCGTAGGCCGGCTTCCCCATTTGAATCCAGTTGCCGATGAGACTATTGGGGAGCCAGTTTTCGGGTTTGGCGTTAATGTTGCGACCGTACTCCGTGCTGACTTTGACGGTGGTGGTGGCAAACGGTTTGTAGGTGGCGGTGCCGTAGTAACGCTCGTTCCGGGCAAAGGCCGGCTTCTGCATGTACTTCTGTTCGCCCGTGAGCGTGGCAAATCGGAAGGCGAGCTTATCCTTGAGCAGCACCTGATTGTGGTCCAGCACCTCGCGGTGGGAGTCGAAGCGACCGTTCTTTAACTCGAGAGAAGTCGCGTTGCGCTGCAAGCCCGCCTTGATGAGCGAAGCGTTGACGATGCCGGAGGGCGAACCGAGTCCGAACAGCATGGCGTTGGGTCCGCGATTGATTTCGACCCGATCAATGTTGTAGCCATCGGAAGGGATTTCGGTGGTGAAAAAGTCGCGCGCTTGATCGGAGCCGGTGGTGCCTGAACCGATGGAGCGGATACGGACGACTGATGCGGGTTGGCGGTTGACTTGTTCTGGATCCACGCCGCCGGCGCTGACGTCAAAGCTCGACATGTTTCCCCCGAGGCCGGAGACCTCCGTGCCGGTCGTATAGACGAGGAGTTCGGCGAGGTTGTTGGCGCCGAGATCGTTCATGAAATCTTTGGTGATGACGGAGACGGAGGCGGCGACGTCCTTCAGGTCGGTCCGCAGGCGGGTGCCGGCGAGCGTGCCGTTCGCCCGGTAGCCAGTGTCTTTTTCCGACAAGACTTCGAAGGGCGACAATTGGATGGTTTCGTCTTTCGGTGGGGTGGCGGCGGTTTGAGCGTC
>CANIJN010000319.1 GCA_947467625.1 Opitutia bacterium
CGAACTCAAGGGCGTGCTCGCCGCGCTCTACGAAGCCGAGATCAACGTCCACTACGTCTACAGTTTCATCAAGCGCCCCGAGGGTAAATCAGCCCTCGCGATCAACGCCGAGGACCCCGACGTCGCCGCCCAAGCACTCACTCAGCGCGGTTTTCGCGCCCTCTCGCAAAGCGACATCGCGCGCTGAAACGATCCGGCGGATCGGGGCGCCTCTCCGCGGCGCCCACCGCGCTCACTCCTTCACTTCAGCCATCTTCTCGCCGTCGAGTTCGTAGAGGCCGGTCATGTAGCCGTTCTCGAACATCGCGCCGACTTTCAGCGAACCATAAAATGACACCGGTACATCCATCAACGGCTGCACACCTTTGCTCATCTTGATCACGACCCACTCGTTCATGTTCGGCACCGAGCCGTAGCAACAGGCCATCGTGTTCCGCATGAGGAGCAGTTCGGTCACGAGCCCTTTCTCCATTTTTACGGGTACCATAAAACCGGTGACGACCGCTTTCTTTCCGTTCCATGCTTTGACGGCCGCCGGGATCTGCTCTTCGCCCGTCGGCGGCACCGCCTTGGCATCGGCCGTCGGATCAAACGCTGGGGGCGTGAATCCATACGAAGCGAGTTGTTCGAATCCGAGCTTCAGGTAACCGTTATCGAGCCCCGGCTCCGCGAGTTTTTGCGGGACCACCACCGCAGGCACCCCTGCCGGCTTCGCCTCCTCCGCCCACACCGCCAGCCCACTACTCAGAGCTGTCACACCAATCACCGAGAGCACGAGACGCGGAATTTTCATGATGGGGGAGAAGGTAAGCGCCGGTTTGCGTTCGTCAAAAACATCTTTTCCCGGTACCGCCGTCCGCTACGAGGTCGGTGCCAGCGTCTCCGCCACCGGCGTCCGATACGCCTTGATCGCCGGCACGACGCCACCGAGCGCACAGAGGCCGATCATGGCCAGCGGGCAAATCCACAGCACCGCATGCTTCGCGCCGACCTCCAGCACCACGCCGGTCTGCGCCCGAATCACCTCAGCGACGCCCGTGAGCAGACCAAAATAGACGGCATAGCCGGCCAACGCCCCGAGCACGCCGATGCACGCTGCTTCCGCCACGACCGCACCAAAAATCGTCCGGCGACGCGCCCCGAGGGCACGCAAGATCGCTAGGTCGCGCCGGCGCGCGCTCATCGAGTTGTAAATGCTGGCGAGCACGGAACCCGCTGCGACGAGCGCGACCAAATAGGCCACGAGCGTGAGCACCTGGTCGAACCACGCGATTTTCCCGAACAGCTCCGCAATAATCGCGCCCACCGGGTAGGCCAGCGTCAGCCGGTTGCCCTGCTTGTTATACATCATGTCGAGCATGAAGCCCGCGCTCGCGGCGCGCAGTTGGATCAACACCGCACTCACGTCGGTCGCCGCCTTCGCATCGTGCCCACTCATCGTCTGCACCCCTTTCAAGGGAATCCAAATCACCCGATCAACCGGCGTATTCGTCGATGCCATGATGCCGACGACCGTGAAGACTTCCTCGTGTTGATTTTTTTCGTCGAAGGCCAGTCCGTGAAAGGGCTTGAACGTGTCGCCGACCTTGAGCCCGAGCTTTTGCGCCGCAAACGCTCCGGCGACCGCTTCGCGAGCGTCCGGCGCGCTGCCGAATACTTTCCCGCCCGGCGCGACCGCAAATTTCTTTCCCGGGGCGAACTCCACTTTCTCGAACAGCTCCGGCAACGTGCCGACAATCCGGTAGCCGCGCAGATTATCACCCACCGCAATCGGGATCGCCGTCTTCACTGCGGGATGACGCTTGATACCTTCGTAGTCAGCCCAGGCCAGATTTCCTTGGGAGGCTTCGAGATGGAAAATCGCGTTCAACACGAGTTGCAGTTTTGACCCGCGCGCACCGAGCACCGCATCAAATCCCGTGGTGGTCTGCGTAAACGCGGTCTGCGACTGCGTCTTTACCATCCACACGCACATGAGCAGCCCGCACGCGAGCGCGATGCTCCCCGCCGTGATGATCGTCGAGAGCGCATGCTGCCGCAGCGAACGATAAATGATGAGGGGCAAAGTCATGCTGCGGTGCCTTTCCGGTTCTGTTGATTCTGCTGGGGAGGCGACTCCCCCGTCGCGTTCAGTGGCGACGCCCGCTTCCCCGCTTCATTGAGCGCCCCGAAGTCCCGCCGCGTTTCAAACTGGGCGAGCACGTCCTCGTCGTGACTCACGAGCAACAAGGCGGCCCCGTTTTCGCGACACACCTCGCGGATCAACGCCAACGCCTCGCGTCCGCTCTTGCGGTCCAGATTTCCCGTCGGCTCATCCGCGAGCACCAGCTTCGGCCGGTTCGCGAGGGCCCGCGCTACCGCCACGCGTTGCTGCTGTCCCGTCGAGAGCTGCCGCGGGAAATGATCCAGGCGGTGCCCCAGCCCCACACGCTCCAGCACTTCTTTGGCGTGCGCCCGGTCCGCTCCGCGCGGACCGAAACTCATGCCGAGCACGACGTTTTCCAGCACCGAAAAACCCTGGAGTAAATTAAACGTCTGAAACACATAGCCGATCTTCCCCGCCCGCAGCTTGTCGCGGCCCGCCTCACCCAGCGCCGTCATCTCCGCGCCGTCGAGCATCACGCGCCCGCTGTCCGCCGCGAGAATGCCGGCAATCAAGTGCAAAAATGTCGTTTTCCCCGACCCGCTTTCTCCGCGCAGCGCCACCTGTTCTCCCGCCGCGAGTGCGAATGCTTTGACGCTCACGATCTCTACCCGGGTCCCTTCGGGTGATACAAACGACTTAGTGAGATCAGTGACAGCGAGCATCGGGAAAGAAGTTGGCCACAAAAAAGCAGGAAGAGACATGAAAAATAAAAAAACTTTTGCCACCGGTGTCCCAAAACGTGGGCCCACGCATTTTCAGAAACGGGTAGCGGACGACGTGAGGAGGCCGGGGCCGGCACGTTTCCGGGCGGGGCCGGCCTCGTGACCTCGTCCGCTACCATGCCGAACAGGCGGGCCTGGGGCTGTGCACAGCTTGAGGCGCACCCTTCGGCAAGAAGCGAGGGACCTCGGCCAAATCCTCCGTCCTCTATGCGTCGGTTCTCGTTGAACCCCGTTTGTCCACCGAGACCCTGCTACCTTTGTGCGCTACACGATCGATCGGAGTAGCCATTCGGGTCGCGAATTGAATCATGACACCGCCGCCTTGAACGACTCCGCAGTCGCTCCGCCACCCAGTCGGAACCGCCGCACATACTGACTGACACTCGCCGGCCGGCCCATCTTCAGCCGTTCCGCCAGCCAGACATTCGAGACCGATGACACGGCTTTCATCGCGGCCGCGAGCCGCACTTTTGGTTCCGCCGACTTCCGGGCCGGCAAGCGATCGAGCGCCACCTTGAGCCGTTTCGCCAGCCGGCCAAGGCGGTCTTCCCAGAGCAGGGCGCGCATTTCACGGTGTGCTTCGCCATCGGCTCCGCGCAACTCCAAGCCCCCGCTGCCCACCGCGCGGGCGGCGAATTCCTTCCGCAGGTCCGCCTTGAACTCGGCTGAACCAATCGCCCATCCACGGCTGAGCCGGCCGAATCGCTCTTCTCTTAATTTTGCATCTTCCTCGGCCATCACCCCAAGGTAATCAACATACCGGCGCCAGCCAGCGGGAGTGTCTGGCAAACCCCCGCTCTCGCCCAGGACCGTGTCTGCCACGAGCACCGCCGGCCGCTGCCGCGACCCAAAGAGCGCCACGCTGCTCCACGGATAATCGGCCAGTCGTACCAACGGCACGATCTTCGCCCGCACCGGATTCAGATGAATGTAGTGCGCCACCTGCGCCAACGCGTGTCCCGGTTCGACATGGAGCGCCTTGAACCGCCCCTGGAACGGCCGGCCGACCTCGTGGCGCAGCCGGTTGAAACGCACCGCCCACGTGCCTTGCAGCCATTGCATCCCGTCGCTCAAATTCGGCTCTGCGGTCTCCACCGCCAGATGAAAATGGTTGCGCATGACCACAAACGCATGGAGCCGCCAGCCAAACCGCTCCGCCGCTTCGAACAGACAGGTCTGAAACGACTGCGCCGCGCCCTTCCTCGCAAACAGGTCGCGCCGGTAGTTCCCGCGATTAATCACGTGATAACAGGCCCCCGCCCACTCGATTCTCACTTTGCGCGCCATGACTCGCAAAAGCGCCAGAGCTTGCGCCGTCTGTCAAAAGTCAATACGTGACCCCATCGGCTCGGTCCCGCCACCTTGGAAACTGGCGAAGTTGCATCGGCGGCGTGCAGCGCGGCCAGCGGTGCAAGCAGTAAGGCGGTGAGGAGGGAGAGGGTGGGTTTAAGAGCCATCAACGATGAGTAATTTCAGCGCGGACCGACTCGATGAGCAGGCCGGAGTCGCGGTCGGCAGAGGTGGATTGGAAATGGACGTAGCTGATGCCGTGGAGCGCGCTGCGAGTGACCGGAAGCTTGCCGAATGGCTGGCCATCGAGAGTGACTGCGATCTCCGAGCCTGTTTCAGCGGACTTCCAGGTGAATCTCAGGGTGTGCCATTGCTGCGGCTTGAGTTTGCC
>CANIJN010000320.1 GCA_947467625.1 Opitutia bacterium
AGGCGAGCCGGGGCAACGCCTGCTCGCGAAGCTGCGCGCGCTGGGTATTGAGCCCCGAGGCACCGTCGTCGAGGCAGGGCTGTTTATGGGGCAGACGTTTGTTCTTACGGGCACGCTACCGACGCTGAAACGGGAGGAGGCCGAACAAAAAATTCTCGCGAGGGGTGGCAAGGTGAGCGGCAGCGTGAGCAACAAGACGACCTACGTGCTCGCGGGGGCGGAGGCCGGCTCGAAGTTGGAAAAGGCGCAAGCGCTCGGAGTCGCAGTGATCGACGAGGCGGCATTTCTCGCGATGTTACTCGCGCCCCGAGCCGAGTAGACGCTGGACGCGCGAGGCGGTCCGGGGCGTTGGGTCGGAGCGGATCAGAAGCCGCGTTTCTGGAGCTGCGCGCTGAGTTGCTGCATAAAGGCTTGGGAGTCGGCTGGAGTGGGGCGGTAGCGGGGCTGGCTGATCTCGGTGAAACCGGGGCGATACTGCTGGTCGATGACCCATTTGCCGGTCACGCCGTCACTGAACGTTACGGTGCCGGCGGCGAGGGCACCGGGGATCAGCGTAACTTTATCGACTTCGACGCTCACTGAGCTAGCCCCGGGAGGGAGGTCATCGATGCCCTCATCAGCCAGCTCGGCCTCCGCGTCGGCAGGGAGGTCGGTGGGCAACTCGGCCGCAGCATCGGCTGTCCCCGCGTGTTGCGCGGAGGGCCTCGGCGCTTTGGCGACGGGCGGCGGCGTTTTGCTCACGTCGCTGGCATCGACCTTGGGGGCGGGGTCCTTGAGCTCGAGGTTGAGATCGTCCACGAGGAAGCGGACATCGCGGTAGGTCATCGAGACCTTGAATTGCTCCGTGATTTTTTTCTGGACCGCAGAAAGATTGTCGCCGGCAGCGACCCATGATGAGACGGAAAGTTTTTGCTCGGGAGTGAGAGACATAGGTGGAGGGTAGTCGCTGAGAGCCCAGAGTCTAGAGCTCGTTGCGTAAAAGCCCGGATCGATTCCGGGCTTGGCTCTTTCTGGAACGGGTAAGGCTTACTTCGAAAGTTGAGTTTTGAGGAACTCGACGCTGCTGCGCGTGGAGGCGTCCTGCTCGCACATATTGTCAACGGCCTTGCAGGCGTGGATCACGGTGCCGTGGTCACGACCGCCGAAGGTGTCGCCGATTTCTTGGAGCGAATGTTTGGTGAGAACGCGGGAGAGATACATCGCGATTTGGCGGGGGATCGCGATGTTGTTGGGCCGGCGTTTGCTGGTCATGTCGCTGTGCCGAATTTGAAAATGGTCCGCGACCCGCTTCTGAATTGTCTCGATGGTCAGGATCGTCTGGGCCTGCTCCATCAGTACGTCGTGCAGCAAGCGTTCGGCTGTGGCGACGTCCATCGGTTTGCTCGTGAGCGCCGTGTAGCTGGCGACCTTAATCAGCGCGCCCTCGAGGCGGCGGATGTTTTTCGTGATATTCTGCGCAATGAAATTAAGAACGGCTTCCGAGAGGTTGCATTTTAGGGTGGCTGCCTTGGTGCGCAAAATGGCCTGACGGGTCTCGAGGTCGGGCGCTTGAATGTCGGCGGGCAGGCCCCATTCGAAACGAGACACGAGTCGGGCTTCCAGTTTCTGGATTTCGCTGGCGCGACGGTCGCTGGAGAGGATGATCTGCTTCCCTGATTCAAAGAGATCGTTGAAGGTGTGGAAGAATTCTTCCTGAATACGCTCCTTGCCGGCGAGAAATTGGACGTCGTCGATCAGTAGCACGTCGACGTGCCGGTAGCGCTGGCGGAATTTTGTGAGGGAATTTTCCTGGAGCGCCTGGATGAATTCGTTGGTGAATTTTTCCGTGGAAAGGTAAGCGACCCGCGCGTCGGGATTGGCGCGGAGGATGGCGTGGCCTATCGCGTGCATCAGGTGGGTCTTGCCGAGCCCGGTGTCACCGTAAAGGAACAGGGGGTTGTAGGCTTGGGCGGGGGCCTGCGCGACGGCGAGGGAGGCCGCATGGGCCATCTGGTTGTTGGACCCGACGACAAAGGTTTCGAAGGTGTTGCGGGGATTGAGGGTGCCAGCAACGGGACCGCGTTCGTCGTAACGGGTGGTACGGCGAGCGGGAGCGGGGCGGCTGGGGGTGGCGGCGGTATCGGTCGAGCGCTGGCTAGCCGATGCGGTAGCCCCAGCCCCATTCCGGCCATTCGAATCGGTCTTGCGCAGTGTCACGGTCACCATGCGACCGGCGTTCAGGCGGAGGCGCTGAGTGATCAGGTCGAGGTAGTTGTCGTGAATCCAAATCGCCGCGAAGTCATTGGCCACGCCAAGCGTCATCGTATCACCCGTGCTTTCGAGGCACACGACGGGTTCGAACCACATCTGGAAAACGTCTTCCGGAAAGAGCGACTTAAAGTCGCATTTTACGGTTTCCCAGAGGCTGGGCGAGAGGGACAATGAAGGCATGGTGGCAGGCGAGGAGGAGGTTTTATTCACACTGGGCCGCGAACTGTCTTCCGACACGTCAGAACGGGCCTCATCCACGTCTCCTCGCTGCAACGAAAGTCAGGCTCAACCACCGGGCGAAAAGTAGCTGAAAATAAAGTTTTATAATCAATTGGTGGCCAGGGGATAGCGGTGTTTTTGCTGCGGGATATGCTGGATGGGGTTCGAATGACATGAGAAAGAGCAACCGGACGGCGAAATGGAATAGGACGAGGGCGGAGTAACGATGATCCCAAAAAGCATTTCAAGGCGAACTTTCCGACAAGTTATTCACAGGCGGTTTGGGCATAACTTTCTTGATTTTCTCGTTGCCATGCTCCGCTTGAGTGAAAGGACCGGAAAAGGGTGGAAAGACGCGTAATTTTTGCGCCGTTACACCGCGGTGGAAGCCGCTTGGCGACCGGATTTGCTGGCGAACGTCCGGTTACACTACGGTTACGCGGGTAGGTTTTCTTGAATACACCCAAACGGAACACCTCCAGCCCAGCGCTCAAGCCTGCGCCGGATCCGGCTCAATCCATTTGCCGTGTTCCTTGATCAGGGCAATGAGACGGGAGTCGGCCTCGGCCTGGGGGAGGTTGTATAGGACGCAGTTCTTGCCGACGTAGAGGTTTATTTTTCCGGGAGCGCCGCCGACGTAGCCGAAGTCGGCGTCGGCCATTTCCCCGGGGCCGTTCACGATGCAGCCCATGATGGCGAGCTTCACGCCCTTGAGGTGGCCGGTCTGGGCGCGAATGCGCTGGGTCGTCGTTTGGAGATCAAAGAGCGTACGCCCACAGCTGGGACACGCGACGAATTCGGTCTTCGAGATGCGAGCGCCGGCGCCTTGCAGGACGTTGTAGGCGAGCTTGAGCGAGCGGGTGACGTCGGCTTCGGTTTCGATGCTGACGAAGTCGCCGATGCCGTCGCAGAGGAGGCTGCCGTTGAGGAACGAGGCCTCGAGGAGTTTTGAGAGGAAACTATTTTCGCCGCGAACGGCGGTCGCGGCGGTCGTGCGTATCCAGATAGGCGCACGCGAGCCCGCGAGGTGGAGAGCCTCGACGAGGGCGCGATGACGTCCGACGGCGTGGGCGGAGTCGAGCGGAGCAGGCTGCGCTGCCGGCGCTCCTGCGGAGCTGAGGCACGCCGAAGCGTCGAGTGAAAATACCAGGCGGTCGTCGCCGAGCGCGCGGAGTGTGCAGGCGAGGGCGTGCGCGGCGGCGGGGGTGAGTTCGCAGGCAAGGAAGTGGCCGTGCTGGCGTACGCTTTCCGCGAAGGCGCGCAGCGTGGATTCCTCGGTGGCCGTGAACGGGCGGACGAGGAGCAGGCGGCCGGGACTCATTGCGAGGAGTGGCTGCAGGAGGTCGGGCGTGAGGGTAGGGGAGAGTTCGAGTGCGAGGAAGCTGAACGGCAGGGGCGTGGTGGCGGCGACTTCGCAGAGGGCGGCGAGATCGCCAGTGGTGGCGATGGGGACGAGCAGGCCTTCGGGCGGAGTGTCCTTGAATTTTGGTGACGCTAGGTCGCGGGCGGCGGCGGAGAGGGCGGCGATGGAGGGGACGCGGACGATGACCCGCGGCGGTTGCGCCGGGCCGACGAGGCAGGTCTCCGAAAACGTGAGGGTCGTGGTGGCGCGTTTGTTAAAATGATACGGGGCGATCCTGTCGGTGGCCGGTGCGACGACGGTGGACGACCAGAGGCTCATCGCCTTATCGGCGATGGCCCGGGCCACGGGGATTTCGTAGACGCTGTCCTCGGTGAGCGACACCCGGATGGTATCGCCGAGTCCGTCGAGGAGGAGGGAGCCGATCCCGATGGCGCTCTTAATCCGACCGTCTTCGCCGTCACCGGCTTCGGTGACGCCGAGATGGAGGGGGTAGTGCATGTCCTCTTGGGTCATGCGTTCGACAAGGAGGCGGTAGGCTTGGATCATGACTTTCGGATTCGATGACTTCATCGAGAGCATGATCTGGTCGTAGCGGTGATCGCGGGCGATGCGCAGAAATTCGAGGGCGCTCTCAACCATGCCGAGGGGGGTGTCGCCGTAGCGGTTCATGAT
>CANIJN010000321.1 GCA_947467625.1 Opitutia bacterium
CATCGGCAAGTTTGTTGGTCCCGACCACTCCAGCCATGAGGCAACCGGACTTCATAGCGTTGTCTGGCGTCACGATTGGGAGGCGTCTCGTGAACTCGATCTGAGAGCCAAGCTCATCGAATACAATCGCACAGACTGTATGCTCTTAACTCGCGTCTGCGATTTTTTGGTCAGGGAAACTTCTCTGGATGTATCGAGGTCCGAAGGCACTGCGGTGCGGCGCACTCAGCAAGCGATTGTAGATCGCCCATACTGGCGACTGTTTAGTGCAAAGAAATACGCGCTCGAAGAGTTGGGGCAGATTAACAAGCGTGCGTATTTCGACTACCAGCGGGAGAAGGTGCTCGTGAGAACGCATCGGCATTTCAAAGCCGTTAATAACCGTCGTCGAAAATTGAAAAAAACCAATATCCGGCCAAACGAGACGATCTCCATTGAACTGAAGCTTTGTCCGAAATGCGGTAGCAGAAAGATCCGGCAGATACGGGAAATGAGCTATATTCTGCTTGATGTAAAATTTACCCGGAGCGGTATCAAGAAATGGGTGAAAAATGAACGTTCCTATCGTTACCGCTGTCTTAGGTGTGCGGAACTGTTCTCGTCGGTCGATAGACTGCCAAATCCACAACGGTATGGTCACGGTTTGGCGAGTTGGGCGCTCTACCTGAACATCGGGTGCGGGCTGAACATGGGTCGGGTAGCGAAAAGCCTTGGGGACGTCTTCAAAATCTACGTCGATTCATCTGTTCTTTTTCGACTTCGCGCTTACAGGGTGCGGCTCTACGAGTCACTATACGCAGAGTTGTTGGAAAAGATCCTGCGCGAAACGGCTATTCATATAGATGAAACGACTGTCCGCTTGAGTAAGGGCCAACGGGGCTACGTCTGGGTTTTGACCAGTGTGGACAAGGTCTATTATTTCTATAAGCCGTCTCGTGAGGCCGAGTTCTTACAGGAGATGTTGGTCTCGTTTTCGGGTGTATTGGTGTCCGATTTTTACACAGCTTACGATTCAATGCCGTGTGGGCAGCAAAAGTGTTTGGCACACCTTGTCAGAGACATTGACGACGATCTCTTGAAAAATCCTTTCGACGACGATTTCAAGGGCATCGCTACGGATTTTGGCTCCTTGCTGAAAGCGATCGTGCAGACGGTCGACCGATACGGTTTGAAAAAGCGACATCTCCACAAGCACAAGACAGATGTGCGCCGGTTTCTGGCATCGGTGGCATCCCGAAAATTATTGTCGGAACTTGCCGTGAAGCTTCAAAAGCGATTTCATAAATGTGGCTTGAAGATGTTCACATTTCTGGATCACGACGGAGTGCCTTGGAACAACAACAACGCTGAACATGCTATCAAACGGTTTGCGAAGCACCGCCGGAATGCCAACGGCATGTTTACGGAAGAGTCGCTCAGGGAATATCTCATCATGGCAAGCGTGTTGGAGACTTGCGATTTTAACAACGTCAGCGTCTTGGATTTCCTTGTATCTAAGGAGACAACCTTGAACGGATTATTCGGGATGGCCGGTCGCAAAGCCGATTCGTTTCCTGTGCCACGTTCTTCGGAGGTTGGCCCGCAAACCAGTTTGCCGACGGATGGAATGTGCCAGACGATAGCTTGTGAGTCTTGCGGTTCACCCCTTGACGAGGCCGTCGAGTAAGCATGGCCTACCGGCATGATCGCTACCCTCTCCAGCCGCGGCTAGATGTCATTCCGAAGACGGTGCGTGATCGCTGCCGGTTCGGCGCCAGTGACCATTTCGCCGTCGACGATGATCCGGACCTGCAGACGGTGACGCTGCGCAAAGTCCAGGCGCCGGGGCAGTGGTTTGGGATTTACATGGAGTGTCCGCATTCGTTCGAACTACCGCCGCGACGGAAGGAATTCTACCGGAGTAAACATGGGCTGGCTGATTGATACGAACATCTTGAGCGAACGGGCGAGAAAGCGGCCTGATCCGCGTCTGCTCGCGTGTCTGGAGGCGCACGCGGCCGACGTTTATACGAGCAACCATGTGATCGGTGAGATTCAGGCCGGGATCGCGTTTTGCCGGACGGCGCGAAGAAGCAGGCGCTGCAATTGTGGCTGAATCGGCTGATGGATGCGCTGGAGGGGCGGGTGCTGAATTTCAATACCGCGGTCGCCACGGTGTGGGGGCGTCAGGAGGCGGAGTTCAAACGCAAGGGCTGCCCGATGCCCATGCCTGACAGCTTCATTGCGGCGACGGCGCGTCGCCACAATCTCACGATCGTCACGCGCAACGTCGCGGACTATACGCGGCCGGGGTTGAAGGTGTTTAATCCGGTCGGGGGCGTGGAAAAGTAACGGCGGTTGGGAAGCCGCCGCTCCGTCAGCCCGCGCGGATGTTGAGAGACTTGATGGCTTCGCAGCCAGGGAGCTTGCGGATGCGGGCCACGATTTCTTCGCGATGGTGGAAGAGCTCGTTGCGGACGACGGAGTGGGCGGCGAGGACGATCAGGCGGCCGCGTTCGATGCGGGCGGCGTGCGAGTAGGCGGCGTTGGCCGTGCCAACGAGGGTGGGCCACTGGTCGCGGATCGACTGCTCGGCGGAAGGGCGGCCGATCTGGTTTTTGACCATCAACTCCTCGATGATCGCGCTGAGATTTTTCGTCGGACGCTTGATCGCGCGGCGCGGTTCCTCGTTGGCGATATTGCGGAAGTCGCCGACGAGTTCCTCAGCGAGTTTGCTGAAGCTGTGGAGTGGGCTGGGCACGGAATTTTTAACCACGGATGAACACGGATGGACACGGATAATCGGAGCGCAGCGCTGGACTAGAGACGGGGAGCGCGGTGGTTTTCCGCTTCGTAGAGGCGGCTGTAGCGGACGAAAGCGGCGAAGGCGGTGGCGTGCGCGATGTAGAACCCGGGGTAGCCATCGAGGAAGCCGCGTTTGATGATGTAAGCGCGGAAAAAACGCCAGCAGGGGCGAAGGATCGCGGCGACGACGGAAAATTTAGTGCCACGGGCTTGGTGCTGTTGGAGGAAGAGGTCGGCGAAGGGATTTATTTTGGCGACGTGCGCGGAGAGCGTCGGGAATGAGTAGTGATGGAGATCGCCGCGGAGACGGGCGACTGGGCCGGTGCAATCGATCTTCTCGTGTACGAACTTGTCGCCGCCCCAGCGGGCGCGGTCGCGGCGGAAAAGGCGGAGGCTGAGGTCAGGATACCAGTCGCCGTGGGTGATCCAGCGGTCGAGGAACCAGACTTTGCGGGGGAAGCGGGCGGCGGTGTAGCGGGTGTGGTCGCCGCGGGCGAAGAAGGCGACGAGGTCGGCGCGGAGCGCGGGGGAAACTTCTTCGTCCGCGTCGAGCGATAAGACCCAGTCGTGTTGGGCGAGGGCGAGGGCGGCGTTCTTGGTGTCGCGGTAGCCTTGCCACGGGAGGTGGGTGACGCGGGCACCGTTCGCGAGGGCGATCGACTCTGAGGCATCGGTGGTGTCGTTGAGGACGACGAGGATGTCCGCAGACCAGCTGCGCACGCTCTCTAGGCAGCGGGCGAGGGTGAGGGCTTCGTTTTTGGCGACGACGACGACGGAAAGGGGAAGAGGTTCGTCCACGGTGCGAATGAAGACTCAAATTTTCCCGACGAGCGAGCGCGGGATTTGGTAGAGGTAGCCGCAGGAACGCCAGGCGCGGACGAGGGCTTTTTTCGCGGTGCCGGCGCGGAGGATGAGGGTGTTGAGGAGAGCGAGCACGGCAAAACCGAGGGCCTTGAAGATATTGCCGATGAAGCGGCCGGCGAGATAGCCGTTGGCACCGGGTTGGCCGGCGCGGTCGATCACGCGCGAGCGGGCGGAGTCGAAGGCGTGGCGCGAGGCGTAGCGAAAGGTCGTGCGGCTCGCCGGCATCTGATGCTGCACGGCGGCGCCGGGGGCGAACCAGACTTCGAGGCCGGCGGCGCGCACGCGGCGGATCATCTCGCTGTCACCGCCAGAGAAATAGTTGCCGGCGGCACGGTCGAGAGCGGTGTGAAATAGGCCGAGCTGGGCGAAGATGCGGCGGGGAAAGGCGAGGTTGGCGCCCATGGGCGAGTGGCGGGCTTCGAGGGGGCCGAGGTCGGGGCGGAAGGCGAGGGGCGCGTGCCACTCGGCGACCCAAGGAGGGAGGCCGTCGGGGAAGACGGGGATGACCTCGCCGCCGACGGCGCCGATGCGGTGGGAGGAATCGGCCAAGAGCGGGGCGGTCATTCGCGCGAGCCAGTGGGGTGGTACGAGGATATCATCGTCGCCGAAGACGATGATGTCGCCCCGGGCTTCGGCGATGGCGCGGTTCCGCGCGTAGTCCAGGCCCTGCTGAGTTTCGAGGAGGTAGCGGGGCGCGGGGTGGGCGGAGGCGAACTCGGCGACCACGGCGCGGGTGTGGTCGGTGGAATTGTTGTCGA
>CANIJN010000322.1 GCA_947467625.1 Opitutia bacterium
AGAAAAGTGTCACGTATTACGTGACACTCCCTCTCAAAATGAGCATTTTTTTGGCAGACTAAATACCAGCGCGATCTTTCCCCGATCGGGACTTCCCCGCTTGCCGCTTGAAACCGCTGCGCCTCGCCTTTGTCATTCTTCCGTCCCGTCAACCACCACCCCTCGCGCCATGAAACCCTGCCTTTTCCTCCGCCTCGCCTTCGTCTTCGCGTTGCTCACCCCGTTCCTGTCGTCGAACGCGGCGCAACCGAACATCGTCATTTTCTACGCCGACGACCTCGGCTGGGGCGAAATCTCCGCGCAGGGGTTTTCGAAAGACATCCCCACGCCCCACATCGACTCGCTCGCGCAAAACGGCCTCCGCTTCACCAACGGCTACGTCGCCGCCACCTATTGCAGCCCGTCGCGCGCCGGCCTCATGACGGGCCGCTACCCCACGCGCTTCGGTCACGAATTCAACACCGTCGCCAACACCGTCGGCCTCCGCAGCGATCAGACCACGATGGCCACCCGGCTTAAGGCCCTCGGCTACGCCACCGCCGCCATCGGCAAGTGGCATCTCGGCAACCAACCCGAAAATCGCCCCACCAAGCGCGGCTTCGACGAATTCTACGGCACGCTCAACAACACGCCGTTTTTCCACCCGACCAACTTCATCGATTCGCGCATTTCCAACGAGGTGCGCGAAGTCACCGACGACACGTTTTACACCACCAATGCCTACGCTGACCGCGCGGTCGATTGGCTGGAGAAGAACCAGGCAAAACCCTGCTTTCTCTATCTCCCCTTCAACGCGGTCCACGCCCCGCTCCAAGCGCCCAAAAAATATCTCGACCGCTTCCCGAACATAACGGACGAGAAACGAAAAACGTTCGCCGCCATGATGTCCGCCATGGACGACGCCATTGGCCGCGTCCTCACGAAAATCCGCGCCCTCGGCCAGGAAGAAAATACGCTAGTGTTTTTCATCTCCGACAACGGCGGCCCCACCGCCAGCACGACCTCTTACAACGGCCCCCTCCGCGGCTTCAAGATGACCACCTTCGAGGGCGGCCCGCGCGTACCCTTCATCGCCCAGTGGAAAGGTAAAATACCCGCCGGCAAAACCTACGACTTCCCCGTCATGAATCTCGATGTGCTGCCCACCGCCCTCATCGCCGCCGGCGGCAAACCCGAAGCCTCATGGAGTCTCGATGGCGTTGACCTGATGCCCTACCTCACGGGCAAACAAACCTCCCGTCCGCACCAAACCCTCTATTGGCGCTACGGCCCACAATGGGCCATCCGCCACGGCGACCTGAAACTCGTCGTCTCCAAAGGCGGCAGCGGCCAACCGGAACTCTACGACCTCGCCACCGACATCGGTGAATCCAAGGACCTCGCGTCCGCCCAGCCCGCGAAGGTGAAAGAGCTCCAAGCCCTCTGGGACAAATGGAGCGCCGAGCAAGCCCCCGCGAGCACCCCCGACGCCGGCGGCGGCGCCACAAAAAAGAACAAAAAGAAAAAAGGAAACTAAGCGCGACCACGCCATAAACCGACCGCGCCTTGTTGTCCTACTCTTTTCACTACAGTGGGCGTTGCTGCGAGCGGCGGCTGCCACGCCCCACTCGCTTTCACTCCTCGCCGACGACCTCGGCTAGGGCGACCGCAGCGAACATCGCCCTCGCTACCAAGATCGCGATGCGCGTCGGTTAAAGGACCACGCCCCCAGCGACGCCGAGGGGCCCGACCGCTGGCGCCGCCTCAGCCCCAACGGAGGCACCGTGCCCGCCGCCGACCACGCGAAACAGACAAAGGAGGCCGGCAAATAATCGGTCGCTTCCGCCGGCCCCGAAGGCCCGGAGCAGGAGCGTGCTCGCAGGCGATTCACATTCGCACCACGCCCTCACAGTGGGCTCACGGCTTCACCGTCAGCTCCAAAATCCGCCCCGGCAGCCACCCCACGCGGCTCCGTAATTCCGTCTGCCGCGTGTATTCGAGTACATAAAGTTTACCCGGCCCCGCGATGTGCACGTCGACCGGACGGCCCAGCGGCGCGAGGACACTCGTCGTGCGCGCCGTCCACCGGCCATCGTCGCGGCGCTCCAAGCGCAGGTGCAACACATCGAAACCGTGCTCTTCGCCCTCGGCCGGCCCCGCAAGAAAACTCCCGATCCGTGCGACGAGAAATCCGTTGCGCACGCTCGCCGGCCAATCCGCTCCGAGCCACGTGAGCCCCGTCGGCGAGGTGTGCGCGTTGAACGTGCTCGTCGGCTTCCCGTCCATTATCCCAGCGGGCCCGAGGTTCAGAACCGGCAACACGTAGTCCGGATTCGGCGGCGGTGGCGGCACCATCGTGTGCTCATACCAGCGGTGCGCGGCCGGCGCGTCCCCCATCTGGTAGGGGAAACCATGATGCCGCGGCGCCTCGCCGGGCTTCGGCGGCACAATGTGATCCATCTCCTCAGGCGCGTGCGCATCCGGTCCGTTCGAAACCGTAAAGAGGTTGCCCGCTCCGTCCCAGTTAAAGCTGAACGCATTCCGGATTCCGCGCGCGATGATCTCAATTTTCGGCGCCGCCGACTTCGGGTCCAGCCGCCACATCGCGCCAGTGATATCCACTTCGCCCATTTTCCCGAGATGTGAAAACACGCCGGTCTCGCCCGCATCCGTGCGCGAACCACTGCTCACGTAGAGTAAACCATCCCGGCCAAAGCGAATGTCCGAAACCCCGTGATTGTAGGGCCCGATCCCCCACGGATAACTCGTCTGCATCCACGGCTGCGGCGCGATCGGATCGCCCTCAGCATCGAAGCCCGTCGTGCGGTAGATCCCGCATTCGTTCAACACCACCGGCTTGGCCACCACCCGCTGGTTGACCGTAATCCACAGCCGTCCCGTGTCGTCGCACACGAAACCGAGCGTCTTCAAATCGTCCGACTTCAACCCGACATAGTCTTGGGGCCAGATGATCTGCTTCAGATTTCCGCTGACCGGTTCGAAGCGCCACACGCCGCCGTCGCGCCCGAGAATGTAGAATTTCCCGCCCTTGCCGTCGCTCGCCAGTCGCACCGCAAAATCCGGCAGCCGCACCAGTTCCCGCAGCGCGAACCCCTCCGGTGCCGTCGGCAGCGGACGAAAATCCGCCGCCGTCTTCAAGGCCTCGAAGGTCTTGAAGCCCGCCGTCGCGCGCACCGCCGCGACGTTATCAGCCGTCACGCGGCCGCCGGTGTTGTCCCACGAGTTGACGACATAAGTGAGCACGTCGGCCACCTGCGCGTCATCGAGGATGATCGCCGGCATCTGTCCGCGAAACACGCGGCCGTTGACCGTGATCTCCTCTCCGAGCCCAGCCACAATTGCCCGGATCGCAGCGGAGCGGTTCGCCGCCAACCAGTCGGATTTCGCGAGCGGCGGATAAATTGTCGTCACGCCGTCGCCCGTCGCCCCATGGCAAATCGCGCAATTGGCCGCGAAGAGCGACTGACCCCGCGCCATCGCCGCGGCGAGTTCGTCGGTCAACTCCGCCGCGCGGGCCACCGCAGTGCTCATGACAAGGCCGGCAAAACAGAGAGATCGCAGCAGGGGCAAACGCATGGGCGGAAAGCTACGGTCGCACTGGTGCGGGTCAACCCGTGACACCACCGAGCGCGCCCGAAATTTCCCGCGCAAAACATTTCCGGGCTTGCGACCGTCGCCGCTGCACCAAACGTCCGGCAGTGATTTCGCCCCAATCCGACCAGACGCAGTGGTTCGCCACCGAGCTCGCGCCCCACGAGCCCGCCCTCCGCGCCTATCTCCACGGTCTCGTCAACCCGTCCGATATCGACGACCTCGTGCAGGAAACCTACGCCCGCCTCCTTCGCGCTCATGAACGCGGCCCGGTCGAGCATCCGCGCGGCCTCCTCTTCGCCACCGCCCGGAACGCCGCCCGCGACCTCTTCCGCCGCCGCACCACCGCCAACACAATTCCGATAACGGAATTTATCACCTCGCGCGTCTTCGACGCTGCGCCCAACGCCGCCGAGACCGCCAGCCGCCAACAGGAGACCGACCTGCTCGCGACGGCGATCGCGGAGCTGCCGCCGCGCTGCCGTGAAATCCTCGTCCTCCGCAAATTTGAAAACCTCTCCCACCGTGAAATTGCCGAAAAACTCGGCATCTCCGTGCACACGGTCGAAGCGCAACTCACGAAAGCTCTCCACCGCTGCGAAGAATTTTTCGCGCGCCACGGCCTGCCATGAAACCTGTGTCCCGTAGCGGCGAGCGCCAGCAAGCCGACGCGCCTCCCCGTAGCGCCTGCTTTCCCGATCGTAGCGGCGAGCGCCAGCAAGCCGATGGCTTCATCCGCTCG
>CANIJN010000323.1 GCA_947467625.1 Opitutia bacterium
CTCTCATTGACGAATTCGACGCGGAAGCTGCGGGCCCCGAGTTCGATCAGCCGCGAGACATATTCGGCGCCGGTCTGGGCGCGATTATTGAAGACCGTGTTGCGGCAGCCGGCGTCGGCCTTGAGCGGGAGTTCGGCGCCGACCCGATCACGGAGGGCGACCCGGTGGGTGTCGCAAGGACGACCGCAGTCGCGGTAGTCTTTCCCCTTGGATAGAAACGCGCAGAACACACAGTGCTCCATATGAAACATCGGCATGTGCTGGTGCACCGTGATATCGAACCACGTGCCCGGCGCGCCGTGGAGCAGCGCTTCGAGTTGCGTGATATTCAGGTCATAACTCGCCGTGACGCGCTCGAGGCCGTGGTGCTGGAGCAGGTACTCGGCCGTGAGCGGGTTGGCGACGTTGAGCGAGAAATCGCCACGGCAGCGGTCAGTTTTGAAAAATGCGAGATGGTCGTGATTGCGGACGAGATACCCGTCGGCGTCGCACGAACGCACCTGTTGCAGAATCCACTCCTCTCCGGGTTTGAAGACGCGGGGCGGGGCAACCCAGATCGACGCCCTGCGCGCGTCGAGGGGAGCTAGGTACTGGGGGATGGGATCTAGAGAGCGCTGGAGTTCGCGGAAGCGGGCGACGGCGTCACGGTAGTGCTTCGGGTTCTCGAACTCACAATACAGGGTGCGAGCACCCGCAGACCACGCGGCGTCGAGCTGTTCGAGGAGGCGGATGACGGCGATGAGCTCGGGGGGGCGCTCCGCTGCGGCGGTCACCGGCAAAGCTGCAAGCGTGGAGCGACGAGGTACGATCTCCGCGAGCTGCCAGCGCTGCGGAAGCGCACAGAGCGTTTCGAGTGCGCTGGCGGATTCGCGCCGGAGGCGATTCAGTTCGCTGATGGGGAGAATCACGTCGCCTTCGAGGTGCGAGTGCAGAGCGCCGAGCTTGAAGGGCGTGCCGCCGAGGCGGCCGAGTTGCTCGCGGAGTCGCTCCGGGGTGAGAGGCTGTTTCTCAGCGGCCGCGAGTGGGACGGCGGAATCCAGCTGGACGACATGGCCGTGACCATCGTTGGCAATGAGGGTCAGCGGCGCGCCCGTGCGCCCGTGGACTTCGAGTGTGATCGGGCGCTGAAACCGAATCTTCTCGCCCTCAAATGTCGTGCGCACTTCGCGATCGAGCGCGGGGTCGTTGGTCTTCCAGACGAGCTGTCCACTGCGCACCCGACGCCAGTCGATATCACCGTGGCCGAAACGCAGCGTAGTTTCGCCGGTGCGGCTGGTCTCGACTTGGTAAACTCGGCCACCCTGCTCACGCTCATCGGGTTTACCGGCGTCGAAGACCAGGCCGTCACCCGGTTTCAACGGCGCCGCAAGACGAAGCGCAATCGAGTCGTTTTCCACCCGCGTCACTTCACCGAGGAAGACGCCGCGTTTGGTCCCGAAGCGGGCGTGGGCGAGCTTTTGATTGTCAATCCCTCGAAACCAGCCGGTGAAAAGACCGCGGGAGAAACTCATCTCGAGTTCGTAGCGGGCCGTCTGCGCCTCGAATTTCGGCGCCGCGACACCCGTGAGGTCGGCCATCACTTTATCGAGGGCCTGGCGATAAACCCGCGTAATGCTGGCAACGTATTCAGGAGACTTGAGGCGACCCTCGATCTTCAGCGAGGACACTCCGACGCGAACGAGGTCGGGCAAAACCTCGAGGCCGGAGAGGTCTTGCGGGCTGAGCAGATAACGTTTGTCGCCGAGGGGAACCTGGACGCCGTCCGAGATCAAGTCGTACGGCAAACGGCAGGCTTGGGCACATTCGCCGCGGTTGGCGGAGCGTCCGCCGAGGGACTCACTCGTGAGACACTGGCCGGAATACGCGACACAGAGGGCGCCATGCACAAACACCTCAAGAGGCAGCGGACGCGGCGCGTTGAGCACTGCGTGCGGAGCGCCGGCAAGCTGAGCCGCCTGAATCGACGCAATATCCGCGAGGGAATTTTCGCGGGCGAGGACGACCAGTTGGGCCCCGAGTTCGCGGGCGAAGGCCACGCCGGCGGCACTCGTGATCGTCATCTGCGTCGAGCAATGAATCGGGAAATCTGGCGACAGCCGACGAATGAGCCGGCAGATTCCGACATCTTGCACAATGGCGGCGTCGACTCCGCTCGCGATGATCGTGCGGAGGTAGTCCTCAGCGTCGGCGAGCTCGTTGGTGAAGATGAGGGTATTGAATGTGACGTAGCCCTTCACGCCGCGCCGGTGGAGAAATTCCATCAGCGCGGGCAGATCAGCCTGGGTGAAATTTTTCGCCCGCATCCGGGCGTTGAAACGCTCGAGCCCAAAGTAGATCGCATCGGCCCCGTTTTCGATGGCGGCACGGGCGCACTCCCAATCGCCAGCCGGGGCGAGGAGCTCGGGACGTTTGAACGTGGCTGAGGGCGTGGGCATGGGTGCACTCATGTTAGGCAGCGGTAGCGAGCGGTTCGGCGAGAGCAGATTTTTTCGTAGCCGGGATCGCGACGTGCGGGGCCGAGTTGCGCAGCACCGCGGCGAGTACAACAGTAAGCGTAAAGAAGCCGACGGCGATGTAACCAAGAATGTGATATCCCACGAGGTGGCCCGCCGGGTCCCGCGTGACGAACACGCCCGCCAGCGCCGTGGCGAGCGCACTCGCGGCTTGTTGCAACGCGGCATTCACGGCCATGAAGCCACCGCGATAACGCGATTCGACCGCGTTCGTAATCATCGTCATCGCCGGAGCGAAGCGCCCGGACATCGTGACCATAAAGAACGCCATCATCATTGAAACAAACCCGAGAGAGGACGCCCCCAACTGCGTGATGATCACCGCGACCGCGGCCGCCGCGGCCGAGATACCGGTGAGCAAACGAAGACGGTTCACGTGGTCGCTGAGCCAGCCGATGACCGGCATGCTGACCAAGGCGCACACTCCACCGACGACGTAGGCGATCGGCAGCTCCGACTCGGCAATCCCCATATTAGCAACCATGGAGGGTGCGACAAACGGCACGAGGCAGCCGCCGCCCATGATCAGCACGGCGCCCAGCGCGAGGGCGCGCAGATGAATGCCGTGCGTGAGGATCTCGCGCATCTGACGAATCGGTTCGTGGCCGTGCACGGCGGTGCGCAGGTGCGGCAGCGCGAGCGCGGCAAGCGTCAAGGTCAGCACGGCGCAGCCAGCCAACATGAAGAACGGCGCGTGCCACCCGAATTTTCCGGCCAAAATCAAGCCGGCCGGCACGCCCAAGACCGAAGCCATCGGAAACGCTGACATCACGACGCTCGTGGCCCGCCCGCGTCGCTCCGGCGGAATCACGTCGGCGATCATGGCGTTGACGAGCGCTCCGGCGAGTCCGCCGAAAGCGCCAGCAGCGAGACGCGCCACGAGCAGCCAGTGGTGGGTCGGGGCCAGGGCGCAGGCGAGCGTCGTGAGGCCGAATCCGGTGTAGGTGAAGAGCAGCGCGCGCTTGCGGTCGAAGCGGTCCATGAAAAAGCCTCCGATAAATCCGGAGACGGCGGCCGCGAGCCCGTACGAGGCGACGAGGTGGGTGAACTGGGCGGGAGTGATGGCGAACACTCGCATGAGCTGCGCACCGAGCGGCATCATGATCATGAAATCGATAATGTGCGTGAATTGCACCGCACCGAGCGCGAGCAGCGTCGTGATTTCGCGACCCTTGGTGAGGGCATGGTGATCGGCGGTGGCAGACATGGAGGGAGGAGCGTTCGCCTTTTTACCCAAAGCGCAATTGTCAGCTCTCACGCACCAATCCGGGCGTCGCGATTTGGGGCGGAGCGGAAAAGCCCCCCGCTCGCGCGTGGCCGCGCAATAGGCCGAGGAACTGCTCGACGCCGCGGCTCTGGTAGCGTTGGAGATGGCGGATGACCGCGATTTCTCGGGTCGGCGTCGTGCCAGAAATATGCAGGTAAGTCAGGCGGCCTTCGTCATCGTGGGTGTGCGCCACTTGCGGTAAAATTGAAATACCCAGCCCCATGGACACGAAGAGCTTGAGCGTAGCGACCTGCGCGCAGCGATAGCCGATCTTGGGGACGAAGTTGTGGTCGCCGAAAAAACCCTGAATTTGCGTCGCCAAGGTACTCGAATCACCCATCGAGACGAACGTTTCCTCGACGAGGTCGGCAATGCCGATTTCCTTGCGATCCGCGAAGGGGTGTCGCTGACCTACCACGAGCAGCAATGGTTCAGTCAGGAGGGGTTCAATCGAGAGGCGTGGGTCTTTGAC
>CANIJN010000324.1 GCA_947467625.1 Opitutia bacterium
AGCGCCACCGCGAGAAAGCTCGGCAGCGTGACCCCAAGATAGCGCCACAGCACCCAGCCCCGCGCCCCCAATTCGCGCAGCGACCGAAAATCGTCGTAGAGCACTTGCACGACCAACAAGCCGCACGTCGCCACGAGCACCAGCCCGAGAATCTGCAGCCACTCCCGCAAAAGATGCCGGTCAAAGGTGTTCACTGCCCGCGATCAAAGGCCTCGTATCACCCGGCGGAAAGCCCAATTCGTAAAAAACTCCGCCCCACCGAATACCCCCGCTGCCTCGCCCCACGTCCCTTTCGTCTGTTCTATGCCCGCAGGGGAAACAGATTGGTTGAAAACCTGCTAGGCCTCGCCTTGTCTCCGCGCACGTTCTTCCTCTCTGCCACTCTATGATTTCCGCCTCCCGGCCGTTCATCCAGCTCATCGCCAGCGTCCTCGTTACGACCACCGCCCTGCTGACTTCGTCCGGCTGCGATCGAAAGCCAGACACCATCAAACTCGGCGAATTCGCCTCGATGACCGGCAAGGAAGCCGTCTTCGGCCAAAACGTTAACAAAGGGACCCGTCTCGCCATCGAGGAGTCCAACGCCGCCGGCGGCGTCCTCGGGCGCACCCTCGAACTCATCACCGAAGACGACCAATCGAAACCCGGTGAGTCCGCCACCGTAGTCAAAAAACTGATCTCGCGCGACAAGGTCGTCGTCATCCTCGGCGAAATCACCTCCGGCCGCACCCTCGAAGCCGCCCCCATCGCCCAAGCCGCTAAGATCCCCCTCATCTCGCCCGGCGCCACCAACGTCGAGGTCACGGCCAAGGGAAATTACATTTTCCGCATCTGCTTCATCGACGATTTTCAGGGTACCGTCATGGCCAAGTTCGCCCGCGACACCCTCCAACTGAAACGCGTCGCCATCCTCTCCTCGGTCTCCTCCGCTCAGAGCGTCGGTCTCGCTAAATATTTCCGCGAACGCTTCACCTCGGCCAGCACCGTGATCGCCGCCGAGCAAAAATACAGCGAGGGCGAAAAAGATTTCCGTGCCCAACTCACCGCCATCAAAGCCGCGGGTGCCGACGGCATCTTCGTCCCCGGTTATTACGCCGAAGCCGCCCTGATTTGTAAACAAGCCCGCGACCTCGGCCTCACCCTCCCCCTCCTCGGCGTCGACGGCTGGGAATCCCCCGATCTCCTCGCGATCGCCGGCGCCGCCGCCGAGGGCTGCTACCTCAGCACCCACTTCTCCCCCGAGAGCAAAGCTCCCGTCGTCGTCGCGTTTAACGAGCGCTACCAGAAACGCTGGGGCATCTCCGCCAATGCCCTTTCTGTCCTCGGCTACGACGCCACCATGCTCGCCATCGACGCCATTCGTCGCGCCGGCTCCACCGACGGCGCGAAAATCCGCGACGCCCTCGCCGCCACCCAGGACTACCCCGCCGTCACCGGGGCCATCACCTTTGACGCCAACCGGAACCCCACCAAAAACGCCGTCGTCCTCACCGTGAAGAACGGCACGTTCACCTTCGTCCAAGACGTGAGCCCCTAATCGTTCTCGTTCTTCGTAATCGATCTCGTTCTCTCTTCCCCCCTCCTCTCCGTCTCGCCCTCCTTCATGAAATCCCTGCCTTGCCTTCGCCACCTCGCCGCCATCGCCGCCGCGTCCCTCCTCTTCCTCACCGCGCACGCGGCCGACACCATCAAGGTCGGCGAATTCGCCTGTCTCACCGGCAAAGACGCCACCTTCGGCCAGTCTCAACATAAGGGCATCCTCCTCGCCCTCGAAGAACTCAACGCCGCCGGCGGCGTCCTCGGCCGCAAGATCGAGGTCATCTCCGAGGATAACCAGAGCAAGTCCGGCGAATCTGCCACCGCCGCCAAAAAACTGCTCTCCCGCGACAAAGTCATCGCCATCCTGGGCGAAGTGACTTCCGGCCGCACCCTCGAGGTCGCCCCACTCGCGCAATCCGCCAAAATCCCCCTGATCGCCTCCGGTGCCACCAATCCCGCCGTCACCCAAAAGGGCGACTACGTCTTCCGCGTCTGCTTCATCGACGACTTCCAAGGCACCGTCATGGCCAAGTTCGCCCTCACCGATCTCAAGGCCAAAAAAGTCGCCACCCTCACCAGCGTCTCCAGCGCCTACAGCGTCGGCCTCGCCAAATATTTTAAGGAAACCTTCGTCGCCGGGGGAGGCACCGTCGTCGCCGAACAGAAATTCAGCGAGGGCGACAAAGATTTCCGCGCCCAACTCACCGCCATTAAAGCCGCCAACGTCGACGCCATCTTCATCCCCGGTTACTACACCGAAGCCGCCCTCGTCGCGCGCCAAGCCCGCAGCCTCGGCCTCACGATGCCCCTCTTCGGCGGCGACGGCTGGGAGTCCGAAAAACTCCTCGAAATCGGCGGCGAAGCCCTCAACGGCTCCTACTACTCCACTCATTTTACACCGGAAAACAAAGAGCCCGGCATCGCCACCTTCGTGAAGAAATTCAAGGCCCGCTGGAAAAACGAAACCCCCGACGCCTATGCCGCCCTCGGCTACGACGCCCTCTACATCCTAGTCGACGCCATCAAACGATCCGGCGTCACCGAGGGCCCGAAACTCCGTGACGCCCTCGCCGCCACGAAAAACTTCTCCGGCGCCAGCGGTATCACCACCCTCGACAAAGACCGCAACGCCTCCAAGCCCGCCACCATCATCGCGGTCAAAGGCGGCCAGCTGCAGTTCCACAAGACCGTCGCCCCGTGATCCTTTCCTCCCGTAGCGGCGAGCGCCAGCAAGCCGATCTCCCCCGTCACCGTCGCCCCACGATCCTCTCCCCCCGTAGCGGCGAGCGCCAGCAAGCCGATCTCACCCGTCACCGTCGCCCCGCGATCCTCTCCCCCCGTAGCGGCGAGCGCCAGCAAGCCGATCTCCCCCGTCACCGGCGCCTCATCCGCCGTACCCTCCTCCTCTCGCTCGCTCTCTTCGTCCCCCTCTCCCTCTCTTCCGCGACCGCCGCCGAGCCCATCAAGCTCGGCGAAATCGAACCCCTCACCGGCAAGGAAGCCGCGTTCGGCCAACAAGCCCACCGGGGCGTGCTGATGGCCATCGCCGAAATCAACGCCCGCGGCGGCATCCTCGGCCGCCCCCTCGCCGTTGTCGCCGAAGACAACCAGTCGAAGCCCGGCGACTCCGCCACCGTCGCCAAAAAACTCCTCAGCCGCGAAAAGATTGTCGCCCTCCTCAGCGGCGGCACCTCCTCCAACTGCCTCGAAGTCGCCCCGCTCGCCGAGGCCGCACGTATCCCTTTTATCGCGACCACCGCGACCGCTCCCGAAGTCACCGAAAAGCGCGCTTACGTTTTCCGCTCCTGCTTCATCGACCCTTTCCAGGGTGCCGTCCTCGCGACATTCGCCACCACCACCCTACGCGCCAAACGCGTCGCCCTCCTCACCTCGGTCTCCGCGTCCTACAGCGTAGGCCTCTCCAAAGTGTTCCGCGAAAAACTGACGGCCCTCGGCGGCGTCATCCCCGCCGAACAAAAATACTCCGAAGGCGACAAAGATTTCCGCGCTCAACTCACCGCGATCAAAGCCGCCAAAGTCGACGCCATCGCCATCACCGGCTTCTACACCGAGGCCGCGCTGATCTGCAAACAGGCCCGCGACCTCGGCCTCACCGTCCCGATCTTCGGCGGCGACGGCTGGGAAGCTCCCGAGCTCATCGAGATCGGTGGCAAAGCCGTTGAGGGCACCTATTACGCCAGCCACTATTCCTCCGAAAGCACCGCCCCCGAAGTCCGCGCGTTCGTGAAAAAATACCGCGCCCGCTACAATGGCGAGACGCCCGACTCCATGGCCCCGCTCGCCTACGATGCCACCTTCATTGTCGCCGAAGCTATCACCCGCGCCGGCACCACCGACGGCCCGAAACTCCGCGACGCCCTCGCCGCCACCAAAAACTTCCCCGGCGTCACCGGCCGCACCTCTATCGACGCCCAACGCAACGCCACAAAATCCGCCGTGATGATCACCGTGCAAAACGGTAAACCCACTTACGTCGAAACCATCGATCCATGAACTCCTTTTCCTCTTTCGTCGGGGCGCGGTTCCCCCGCGCCGTCACCCTCCTCGCCGTCACCGTATCCCTCTTCATCCTCACGGCCTGCACGCGCGAGCCGGACGCGATCACACTCGGCCACTACGCCTCCCTCACCGGCAAGGACGCCGCGTTCGGCG
>CANIJN010000325.1 GCA_947467625.1 Opitutia bacterium
CCCTTCATCTGGCGATAGAGGAACGTGAGCAGAAGGGTGCGGATATGGGAGCCGTCCACGTCGGCGTCCGTCATGATGATGATCTTGTGATAGCGGGCCTTGGCGGCGTTGAAGCCGCCGACGGCTTCGTCGCCCTCGCCGATGCCGGTGCCGCACGCGGTGATGAGGGTCCGGATTTCCTCGTTGGCGAGGACCTTGTCGAGGCGGGCCTTCTCGGTGTTGATGAGTTTGCCGCGCAGCGGGAGGATCGCCTGGAAGCGGCGGTCGCGGCCCTGTTTGGCGGAGCCGCCGGCGGAGTCGCCCTCGACGATGTAGAGTTCGGTGAGTGCGGGATCGCGCTCGGAGCAGTCGGCAAGTTTGCCGGGGAGGCCACCGCCATGAAGGGCGCCCTTGCGGACGGTCTCGCGGGCTTTGCGGGCGGCTTCGCGGGCGCGGGCGCCGTTGAGGGCTTTATCGACGATCTTTTTCGCGATCGAAAGGTTGGTCTCGAAATACTGCATCAGGCCCTCGTAGGTCACGGAACCGACGACGCTTTCCACTTCGGGCGAGAGGAGTTTGACCTTGGTCTGGGATTCGAACTTCGGGTCGCTGTGTTTGATCGAGATGACGGCGGCGAGGCCCTCGCGGACATCGTCGCCGGTGATCTGTGGATCTTTCTCTTTGAGGAGATTGTTGCCCTTGGCGAATTGGTTGATGGCGCGGGTGAGGGCGCTGCGGAAGCCGGAGAGATGCGTGCCGCCATCGGGGTTGTGAATCGTGTTGGTGTAACACATCACCTGATCGTTGTAGGTGTCGTTGTATTGGAGGACGACCTCGCAGTGGATCTCGGCGGGTTTGTCGTCGAGCAGGAGCTTCGTTTCCTTGACGAAGCGGATGGGCTTGGGGTGCAGCGGGGTCTTGCCCTGGTTGATCTGCTTAACGAATTCCTCGACGCCGTCTTTGTAGAAATAGCGTTCGGGCTTGGTTTCAGCTGGGCGCTCGTCAGTGAAAATGATTTCGAGGCCCGAGTTGAGGAAGGCGAGCTCGCGGAGGCGCTGGCCGATGCGGCCGGCGACGAAGACGGTGGTCTCTTTGAAAATCTCGGAGTCGGGTTTGAAGCTGATGTAGGTACCGGTGCCGCTGGCTTTGCCGATCACCTCGAGTTTTTTCACGGTCTTGCCGCGCTCGAATTTCATGTGATGGACGGAGCCGCCGCGGGAGACCTCGACCTCGAACCATTCGGAGACGGCGTTGACGCACTTGGCGCCGACGCCGTGGGTGCCGCCGGAGAATTTGTAGCCCCCTTGGCCGTATTTGCCGCCGGAGTGAAGGGTGGTGAGTACCATCTCGACGCCGGGGACGCCGTATTGGGGGTGGATATCGACGGGGATGCCGCGGCCGTTGTCGCGGATGCTGATCGAGCCGTCGACATGGATATTGACGACAATCTTGGAGCAGAAGTTGGCGAGATGTTCGTCGACGGAGTTGTCGAGGACCTCGGAAACGCAGTGGTGGAGGGCGCGCTCATCGGTGCCGCCGATATACATACCGGGCTTCTTGCGGACGGCCTCGAGACCCTCGAGTTTGCCGAGTTTGGAGGCGTCGTAGGCATCGGCGCCGGCCTGGTTGATCACGTTGCGTTCTGAGTCGGATTGATCGGCCATGAAAAGTGGTGAGGAGGTAAAAAATGAAAGGAAAAACCTCTCTTGAATCCACCGGAGACGCGAGGGTTTTTTTGAGAAAAAAACACGCGGGAAACGGCCCTCCTGTGCGTTTAAAACGCGAGTTTCGTTTGACCGGGGTGGGGGTAGCGGCAAGCTCTCTTCCGAAATGCCCAGCCCCGCTATTGAAAGCCTCCTCATCCTCCAAGATCGCGATGTAAAAAGGCTCGCTTTGGAGGGGCAACTGAAGGGCGTGCCCCGCGATATCGCTGCGGTGGACGCCAAGATCGCCGCGGAAAAGTTCGCGATCGAGACGGCGAAACAGGCCTTGAAGGACCTGGAAGTGAAAAAGAAGGCGCTGGAGAACGAAATCGGGTCGGCGGAAGGGAAGTTGGCCAAATACCGGACCCAGCAGTCGATGGTGAAGAAAAACGACGAATATCAGGCGCTCGGGCACGAAATCGAGACGACGGAGAAGGCGATCGGAGAGTGTGAGGGGCAGGAACTCGAGATCATGTATTTGATCGACGAGGCGAAGAAGACGTTCGTGGCGGCCGAGGCGGTGTTGAAAGGGAATATTTCCGGGCACGAGGGGCGCATCAAAATCCTGCGAGAGCGCCATGTGAATTTGGCGGCGGAGCTGCAAGGCGCGCAGGCGGAGCTGGCGACGGCGCGCGGACCGGTGGGCGAGCGGAATTTGCGGGTCTATGATCGCATCGCGGCGCGGCAGATGCCGGTGGTCGTGCCCCTCGTGAGTCTGGACAAGTGCGGTGGCTGCCACCTGAAGGTATCGGGCGAGGTGATTTCCACCGCGCGTGGCAAAGGGAATGACCCGCTCGTGGCGTTGCCCACGTGCGACCAGTGCGGACGGATTGTTTACTGGGAGTAGACGGAGCGTTCGTGGCGCCTTGGCAGGTGTGGTGGCTCCTGGGCGAAGGAGGCAAATCTGCGAGCGGTCCGCGGTGACGCACGCGTCTCCAGAGGTAACGCGCCCGGTAGCGGGTGCGACGGGCGGGCGTAAACGGGGCGGCGGGTACGCTGGTCGGCATCGACCCGGTTGATGGTTGGGTTGCCTCATCCGGGATCTCCGATCTGAATTTATTTTCAGGCGAAGGCTGTCAGGGGGATTAACGGGTCGGGAAGGCCCGACCGCAGATTCCGAGAAGGGTGCTGACAACACGACATCGGGTGCGGCCACCGAACTGCGCGACCCCCGGAGAAATTACCGATGGTTGTCTCGCCAGCGGATGGCCTCACGTATCAGTTCGGCGGCGTCAGCTAGTCCGAGTTTTTCACGGATGCGGGCGTAATAGGTCTGCACGGTTTTGATCCCGATGTTCAGGTCATCGGCGATTCGGCGAGTCGTGTGGCCTTCGCCGAGGCGGCGAAAGACGTCGAGTTCTCGGTCACTGAGCGATTCGGGCGTCGCCGAGGAAGAGCCCGGGAGACGGGAGAGGCTCCGCTCGGTCAAGGAGGTGAGAACCGCAGGGTTGGCATAGATCCGGCCGGCGTGAACTTCGCGGATGGCGGCCACGATCTGCCCGGTCGACTCGCGTTTCATCACGTAGCCCAGCGCGCCGGCACGGAAGGCTCGTTCGATGTCGCCGATCTCTTCGTGCATCGAAAGGACGAGGATGCGCACCGACGGGACTTGAACGCGGAGGTCTTTAATCAGTTCGAGGCCAGAGCCTCGCCGAAATGAGAGGTCGACTACCGCGACGTCGGGCGGACGTGCCATGATGGCGGCCAGCGCCGGCGCCGGCGCATCGGACTCGCCGCATACCTCGAGGCCGGGCTGGAGACGCAGGAGGGTGCCGAGCCATTCGCGTACCAAGGGATGGTCGTCCACGAGGAAAATGCGGATGCGGTCGGCTCTCATGCAACGGGCGAGTTCAGGGGTAAGTAGCAGTGGATCCGGGTGCCGTGGACACGATGGGGCCCGACCGAGAACGTGCCGCCCGCGTAGGTCGCCCGCTGAGCCATGATTCGCAATCCCATGCCCGCGCCCCGTTGACCAGGCGGCGGGAGACCCCGGCCATCGTCGGTCACAGTGAGCGAGATGGCCTTGGGGTGGCGGGTGAGCAGGATTTCGATGTGGAGCGGGGCGGCATGACGGAGGGCGTTGCGCACGGCTTCTTGCGCAATTCGGAAGAGTTGGGCGGCGGCATCGGAGTGGAGAAGCGCTATTTTCCCTTGCTCGGTGAAGCGGCACGCGACTCCCGCGCGCTGCGCCTCGGTGGCCAGCTGGGCCAATCTTTCGCCGAGTTCGTTCGGCTTGATCTCGGAGATGAGCAGGCCGCGGGCGAGCTTGCGGGCCTTGTCGGCACCGGTCTCAAGGAGCGCGACAATGGCTTGTGCTTCTAGCGCGGCGGGTGCGTCGTGATCCGTGAGGCGGCTGGCGAGGACCTTCGCGGCGAAGGCGGTGCCGACGAGGTGTTGGCAGATGTTATATCGCCACCAATTTCCTTGGACACGGGACAGTAAACCCGAAAGCCAATGAATCCGATGACTGATCCCAATGAAACGAAGCGCACCGCCCAACCCGCCAGGCCTGAGCCCCC
>CANIJN010000326.1 GCA_947467625.1 Opitutia bacterium
CCAACCCGATCGCCGCCTACCGCACCCGCATTCTGGCCGCTCCCGGCACTTGGGGTAACGATATGCGTATCGCCACCGGCGACCTCACCACGCCCACCTACACCCGCGTGATCGACGGCGCGTACTACACCGACAAAAACGGTGCCCGCGTCAGCGACAAGACCTTCAATTACACCAACCGCGGTTCGTATGCGAAGCAGCACGTGGACACTGCCACGTTCACCGCCGAAGTCTCCCCACTCTCCTGGATGGATGCACGCTACGTGCTCACCAGCGAGAACGGCGTCTTCGACAACAAGGAAGGCTCCATCGCCCCGAACGCCGATGGTCGCACCTTCAACGCCCAGTCCGGCATCGCGTCCTCCGGTTACTACCGCAAGGTCCAGAACCACCAGTTCGACGTGATCTTCAAGGCCGAGAAATTCGGCATCAAACACAAGCTGCTCGTCGGCGGCGTGTTCGTTGAGCAAATGCAGCAATACAACGCCAACAATCCGCTCAACCCGAACTACTCCCAGATCCCCGGCGCCACCAATCCCGCCGGCAATCCCGGCGGCACCCTCGTCGGTGCAGCCTACAACGGCGGCTCCCTCGCTCCTTACGCCAACACCGGAGACGTGCCCGTCGCCCAAGTCATCCGCGACCGTTTCGGCGCGATCAAGACCGTTCAACAAGTCTTCACCCAGTGGGACCCGGGCGCCGAGATTCACCCTGACTCCGCCAAGCTCCTCATCAACGACCGCACCCTGCTCGATGGTTACAAGACCCAAGACCAGTCCGGCTACGTGAACTACAACGGTTCCATGCTCGACGACCGCCTCACGCTCCTCGCCGGCGCCCGTCGTGAAATGCACCGCGACAGCGGCCAATACCTCACGGCCAACTTCCCGTGGTTCTCTCCCCCGCCCTATGCTTTCACCGACCAAGCCACGTATAATCCTGCGGCTTATAACTATTCCCCGGCCTACGCGGGCGGCTACGACATGTTCTACCGCACGGCCGGCACGTCTTACATGGGCGGTCTCTCCTTCGAATTGAAGAAGGGCCTCAACGTCTTCACCTCCTACTCGAAGACCTTCCGTATCAACTTCGGCAATGCCGGCGGTATCGGCACGATCGACGTTCCCTATATCTGGGATGCCGCTCGCACCTACCTCGCGACCCAAGGCAAGAACTCGTTCTCCTACAACGGTGCGACGATCAATTCCGCCGACTCCCTCCAGTCCGCCCTCTCGGCCAACGGAGCGCTCAGCAAAGTCGCCAACGAAACCGGCACCAACCTCGAGCTCGGCGTAAAGACTACCCTCTTGGATAACCGCCTCGTCGGCACCTTCTCGCTGTTCCGCGCCGAGCGCTCCAATCAGCGCTACGACGACTCCGCCCGCCAGCTCGCCGAGCCGCTCAACTACGGCAATAACCTCGGCATCTTCGGCCCGGCCGGCACCATCGGACCCGATGGCGTCTCCCGCGCCAACTCCCGCGTCCTCCGCTGGCGCACCGTCGGCGTGAAGAACCGCATCGAAGGCGCTGACTTCGAGTTCATCTACACCCCAATCCGCAACTTCCAGTCCGTGTTGAACGGCTCTTGGATGTGGACCGCAAAGACCCTCGATGACCCGACCCGTCCAAAGCCCGGCACCACGGCGTACAACGCCGCCGCCGCCGCGACCAAGGTCGCCACCGACATCTTCTACGGCTCCCGCATCGAAAACGTTCCCGAGTTCCGCCTGAACTCCACGAACAAATACACGTTTAACCAAGGCGTCCTCGCCGGCCTCTCGCTCGGCGCCGCCGCCCGTTACTCCGCCAGCACCGTCGTCTCGCGCAGCGTTGACTGGAATCCACTCAATGGCGGCTTCCAAGCCGGTAACTTCCTGGTGTTCGACACCACGGCGGCCTACAATTGGAACCTCGCCGGTTACCGCATGACCAGCAACCTCGGCATCTACAACGTTGCCGACAAGAAATACTTCGAAGGCACCTACGTTGCTTCACCCCGTCGCCAGCTCCTGCTGACGAACACGCTGAAGTTCTAAGGTATTTGTTTCGCACCCGAGCAATCGGGTTTACTCAGGGCGGAGGCCACGCGCCTCCGCCCTTTTTTTTCGCCGCTCCACAGAGGTTTTTTCGCACGTCACCGCCGCCGTTTGCGTTTTCTAGCCTGTGCTCGCGCGTCGCGCCTCGCCGCCACCTTTTACCGACAGTCGAAGTCGGCCCTCCTCGACAAATTCCTTAAGCGCGCCGCCAGCGCGAAAAACGACCGCACGAACCACCAGCAGCCCGGCGACCCATTGATAGTAACCCGTCGCCCGCACTTCTCGCCGTGCAGGCGCGCACACCCGTCGCAAAGCTCACTGCGCCGCCGGCTTCGTACCCCAACCATACACCCACATCGGCCGCGTCTTCACGTGCCAATCGACAAAGCCCGCGTGCGTGAAAAACGCCTCGAACTCTGGCACCGAGGAACATTTTGAAATCTGCGCCGGCCGTTTCTGCGGCGGAAAATGCGTGCGGCTCGCCTCAAACATCGCCCACCCTTCCGGCGACGCGATGTTCGCATTGTCACAATAAAAACGCCCGCCCGGCTTCAGCACCCGCATCGCCTCGAGCACATAGGTGTAACGATCCCATTCTTCGAGGTGCATGAACACCACCGTCGTGTAAACCACATCGACCGAGTTGTCCGGAATCGGCTGCAAATCGTAGCCGGAAATTTCCTGCAGTCGCGTATTCGTCAGCCCGAGCAATCGGCGATTCGCGAGCTTGATCATGTTCGGCGACACATCGCACCCGATCCACTCCTGCACAAATGGCGACAACACCCGCCCCACCCGCGCCACCCCACACCCAATCTCCAAAAACGTATCCGTCGGCTTGATGCCCGTGGTCTCCCGCAAAATGTAGAGCGTGTCCTCCGCGTCCGCATGAAACTTCTCTTCATCCGTGTAGCCGGATACGACCATGTACGCGTCTTCTTTGCTGCCCGACAGTGCCGTCCACACCGATTTGTAGTCCCCGCGGATTTGACTCATGCAGAGCAGTGAAAGTGAAAATGACGGGGAAAGGGAAGGGTGAAGATTGCCACGCCGCATCTCCACCGCGCGTTTGAACCCACAATTCTCCGCTCAATCCGCTCTTCACTTTCACCCTCACTCTCCCTTTCACTCATCCCATGCGAATTTTGATCTCCGGTGCGTGCGGCTTTGTCGGCAGCACCCTCGCGCGCTCGCTCGCCGAATCCGGCGCCGGCCACTCCCTCTTCGGCTTCGATAATTTCATCCGTCCGGGCAGCGAGTCGAATCGCGACGCCCTGAAAAAAATCGGCGTCAAACTCTTCCACGGCGACCTCCGCGCCCCCAGCGATCTCGAGACGCTTCCCGCTGTCGACTGGGTCATCGACGCCGCCGCCAACCCCAGCGTCCTCGCCGGCGTCGATGGCAAAACAAGTTCCCGCCAGCTCATCGAGCACAACCTCGGCGGCACGGTGAACATGCTCGAGTTCTGCAAGACTCACCGCACCGGTTTCATTCTTCTCTCCACGAGTCGCGTCTACTCGATCCCGCCCCTCGCCGCACTCCCAGTCGAAGTCCACCAGCACGCCTTCCGCCCCATCTCCCCGTCTCCCCGTCTCCCCCTCTCCCCTCTCCCTCCCGGCCTCACACCCGCCGGCGTGTCCGAGGAATTTTCCACCGCCGCCCCCGTCTCCCTCTACGGCTCCACCAAACTCGCCAGCGAAGCCCTCGCCCTCGAATACGGCGCCACGTTCGACTTCCCCGTCTTCATCAACCGCTGCGGCGTCCTCGCTGGGGCCGGCCAATTCGGCCGCGCCGACCAAGGCATCTTCGCCTACTGGCTCAACGCTCACCTGCGCCAACGCCCACTCAACTACATCGGCTTCGGCGGCCACGGCCATCAGGTCCGCGATTGTCTCCATCCCCGCGACCTCGCGCCACTCCTCGCCAAACAATTCGCCGCGCCCGCCCTCGCCGCTTCAGAGCGCATCGCCAATTTCTCCGGCGGCGCCGCCTCCGCCCGGTCGCTCCGCCAACTCACCGATTGGTGCGATGCCGCCTTCGGCCCCCACCCCATCGCCTCCGACCCAAAGCCCCGCCCCTTCGACATTCCGTGGATGGTCCTAGATTCCGGCAGAGCCGCCCGCCTCTGGTCTTGGCGCCCGACGACCCCG
>CANIJN010000327.1 GCA_947467625.1 Opitutia bacterium
CGAAGCCAAGCTCGCGGAGGATGCCCGGGGCCGGGAAAAGGCCGTGCGAGATGCTCTCGCCTCCCAGGAAAAGCGGAAGCTCGAAAAGGCTGCTAACGAAAAAAAGGATCTCGCGGACAAAGATATGCGCGAGAAAGCCATGCAGGCAAAATTTCGGGCGCAGCGCGAAACCGACAAACTCGAGCAACAAGCCAAACGCCTCAAGAAGGAGATCGACGAAGAAAAGAAAGAAATCTCGAAAATTGAATCCGACAAGAAGCGCTTGGTTGAGGAGGTCGCCTTCCAACGTGACTACGTGAAAAAGGCCGAGGCTAATACCCGCAGCCTCGCTATCGTACTTGATCGGATCGCCGCCGCCGATGTGGCTGCTGAAGCCGCCGCCAAAGCTGCCGCCGCGGCCGCTGCCGCTGCTGCTGCCGCCGTCAAAAAATAACCCAATAAATTCTTCCCATGAAAAAATGGATGTATCTCATTTTCCCAGGCGCTCTGCTGGGAGCCTTTCTGATCTTTTTCTTCAGTCACCAAACGGAGACTCAAGCTAAAGAAAAATCGCGTTTGGCTACCGCCCAAAAAATCGAAGCCGACAAGGCTAAGATCAAGGCAGACAACGAGCGGAAGGCATCGCTTGACGCCAAGGAGCGCCAAGCCGCACGCGAGAAAGAGGATGCTGACAAAATTGCAGCGAAGCTGGCCAAACTCGCAGCGGCCGACAAAGAGGTAAAGGACGCTACCGACAAAGCGTTAGCTGAGGGTGATAAGGCCGGTAAAGAAGTCTCCAAGCTCGATATCGAGCTCGACAGTCTGCGGAAGTCAAAAGACAAGGCGAACCGCGAAGCCTTCGAACTCGCTAAGCAAGTTGAGTTGGCAAAAGTTGCCAAGCGCAACGCTGAGTTTGAAATTCAACGCACCACCGAGATGATTTCCACGCGGGCGGCAAACAGTTCCCTAACGCGCATGCCGCCTCCCCCTCCCCTCCCTCCGATCGCCAAGTAGTTGGCCACGAAAAGATTTAGTGAAAAAAGACCCCAAGCTCGAGCTTGGGGTCTTTTTTTGATGCCCATTCTGGCGGTGCATCGTGAGTAACTCGGGGGCCTCCCGCCGGACGCAAGCGATCGCCGACCGGAATGCGTGTGTGCGAGTAAAGGGACGAGATGGAAAAACTCCTAGTCGCGGTAATCGATGTCGGCGCGAAACGAGATAGCCAACGACGAATCCTGCCTTCGCATCCCATTTGAGCCGCTGCTGAATTCAATGACTGAGCTCGGCGACGTGGGATCGCACCGCAAGGCGAGGCAGAGTTGCCGGTACATTTGGGCAGAGCTACTTAGGCCAGAGGCTTGAGTCCCGCTTCAATTTCTCGGCGCCGCGTTTCGAGGAACGGCGGCAGCGAAAGTTTTTCCCCGAGTCGATCGAGGGGCTCGTCGGCGGTAAACCCGGGTTCATCAGTCGCAAGCTCAAACAAGATTCCGTTCGGCTCGCGAAAATAGAGGCTCTGAAAATAGAACCGATTGACCGGACCGCTCGAACGCATCCCAAGTTCAATGAGCCGCTCCGCCCACGCGGCGTAGTCTTTCACGGTCGTGCGAAACGCAACGTGATGCACGCTGCCCGCACCTTGCCGTGCACGGGGTATATTCGGCTCCACAACGACCTGTAGCTCCGCCGCTGCGCCCCCCGCGCCCATTTCGAAAACATGAACCGTGGCCCCGCCAGTAATCGAGTAATCCCGCACGCGTCGCATCTTCAGTACTTTCGTCAGTACCGCGTCCGTCGGTGCCAAGACGGACACGCTGAGCGTGATAGGCCCCAGCCCAAGTATTTGATGTTCCGCCGGCACCGGACTCTTCGCCCAAGGGTGCGCCGGTTCGCGAGGCGCACGATCCACCACCAAAATGAAACGCTGCCCCTCGAAATCCTCAAAATCCAGCGTTCCGCGACCATCGCGCTGGACGACGTCGCCGTGCCTCACTTGCAACTCGCGAAACCGTGCTGCCCACCACGTGAGACTGGCCTCACTCGCGACGCGTAGCCCGGTGCGCGCGACACTATTTGTGCCCCGCCGCTCCCGTGGCACGGGCCAGTCGAAAAACGTCAGATCCGTTCCCGGTGCGGCAATTCCGTCGGCGTAAAACAAATGATAGGCCGACACGTCGTCTTGATTCACGGTCTTCTTGACCAAGCGCATGCCGAGGGTTCGCGTATAGAACGCATGGTTGGCTGAGGCGTTCGCGGTGACCGCGGTGAGATGGTGGATTCCTGCTAGTTGCATTTACCCCAAACTGCACGCCAACTCCGTTTCGTCCAGTCCCGCCCAATTCTAGCTTTGCGATTCAGCAGGGATTCCCCGCAATCTCCCGCCCTTTCCCGCCCTTTCCCGCCCAAAAACATGAATCATCTCCGTCACCTCTCCCCCCGTTTGCCCAGTGCTGTCTTCGTCGCCTTACTCTGTTCATTACTCCCCGCCGCGTTCGCCCAGATCGGACTCGGTGCCAAGGCGCCGGCCGACGCCGAAGTCCTGATCGATGGCAGCCGCACGCTGCTCGACGACAAATGGACTTACTGGACAGGCCCCCGCTTTGCGTCCGCGATGCCGATCAAATGGAAGATCGTCGATGATCCCGTTGACCGCGGCACGGTTCTCCAGACCGACGATCCCGCCGCGGCTGGCGGCAAATACGGCTCCGCCGACATCGTGACCAAGAAAGCCTACCGCGACTTCCGGCTGCACATTGAGTTCCTTATCACCAAAACCGGGGGCAACAGTGGCGTTTATCTCCAGAACCGTTACGAGATTCAGATCTGTGACAGCGACGCCACCAAGCACGGGATGGGCGCCGTCATTAACGAGACGCCGTCACCGTATTTCGCCTACAAGGGTATCGGCCAGTGGAACTCCTACGATATCCAATTCCGAGCCGCTCGCTTCACGGACGGCAAACGCACCGAGCCCGCCATGGTCACACTCTATTTCAACGGCATCAAGGTGCACAGCAGCCAGACCATCAACCAAGTCTGGGGCGGCGCCAACTCCGGCCTCGATGGCGGCAACGACGGCGGCAAGGGTATCACCGACGTCCCCGGTGGGCTGAAGCTCCAATGCGAGGGCCACGACGTCCGCTATCGGAATGCGTGGATTAAGGAACTCGACCTCGTCCGCCCGAATACCGATTTCAAAAACTGATGTTCTTCTTTGGTCGGCGATCACGTTCTGCATGAGCCGAGAGACCTGTTATCGGTGTTTTTGGCCGCAGGCTCACTGCTGGTGTCCTTCGATCCAACCGATGGAAACCCGCACCAAGATTGTGTTCTTGATGCACCCGAAGGAATTCAAGAAAGAGAAAGCCAACACCGGCCGGCTCACCCACCTTTGCCTTCCGCAGAGCGTGATTTACATGGGCATAGCCTTTGACGATCACGAAGAGGTCCAAACCCTGATCAAAGATCCGCGCAACCTCACCGTCCTCCTCTACCCCGGTGTCGAGGCGCGCAACCTCTCCACGGGAGCATTGCCCCCCACCGAACTCGGCGCACGCCGCCTTGTAGTCCTGCTGCTCGACTCCACGTGGGGCGGTGCACGAAAAATGCTCCGCCTGAGCCCCAGCCTGCAACGCCTGCCACGCATCATGTTCACGCCCACCGGACGCAGCCGCTACGTCATCAAGCAGCAGCCGCACGACGGTTGTCTCTCCACCCTCGAAGCGACCCACGAACTGCTGCTCGCTCTCGAACGTTCGGGCCTCGATCACTATCCGCTTCCCACCCAGCTCCTCGGCATTTTTGAGCGGATGCAGCAATTTCAAATCCGCTGCGCGGCCGATCCTGCTCGCGGCGGATATCGTCGCCAGCCCTACACCGATCCGGCCGAACGCACCGCCCCTCAAGGCCGCAGTGGCGAACGGCGCAGTGCGTTTCTCCGTCGTACCGGCATCGATGGCAGCGGGGCTCCGCGACCAACCCATGAGCCTGCTCAGGATTCGATCCCCAACAGCTCGACCTCAAACACGAGCGTCGCATTGGGCGGAATCGCTCCGGGATAACCTTCGCGCCCGTAGCCGAGCTCCGGAGGGATCGTCATCTTCACCTTGTCCCCCACCTTCATCGTGGCCACGCCCTGGTCCCAGCCGGCGATGACTTGCTTCATGCCCAGCATGAATGTGAACGGTTCGTCGCG
>CANIJN010000328.1 GCA_947467625.1 Opitutia bacterium
CAACCGGGCTCCTGGGTCGTCGGCGGATCGATTCCCCCGGGTCTGAATTTCTCGGGACTCACCGCGCCCGCCACGATCAACCTCGCCAACCTCGTGCTCACCGGCACGCCCACCACGAGCGGTAACTTCACCGTCACGTTGCAGGGCTGGGAAGACAAGAACCGCAAAGGCAACGGGTCGCCGATCTACAACTACGTGATCAACGTGGCGACCGGTGTCATCGCGACGCCACCTGCCTTCACCGGCCACCCCGCCGCCCAAACGCTCCCGGCCGGCGGCACCGCCACGTTCTCCGCCACCGCAAGTGGGACACCGACGCCGACTTTTCAATGGGCGAAAAACGGCACAGCCCTCCCCGGCGCGACCAACCTCACCTACTCGCTGACCGGCGTGCAAAGCCCCGACGCCGGCCTCTACACCGTCGTCGCCACGAACTCCGCCGGCAGCGCCACCAGCAACGCGGCGCAACTCACCGTCACGGTGGTCGTCACTTTGGTCGCACCCACGTTCACCACCCAGCCGGCCGCGCAGTCGGCGCCCATCGGCAACAGCGTTACGTTTTCCGCTGCCGCGGGGGGCTCACCGGCTCCGACGTTTCAATGGTTGAAAGACGGCGGTCCGATCACGGGCGCAACGTCGGCGACTTACGCCCTGGCGAGCGCCGCGCTCACAGACGGCGGTCTCTACACCGTCGTGGCCACCAACTCCTCCGGCTCGGCCACGAGCACCGGCGCCGCCCTCACCGTCACCGCTGTCGGCCCCGCGCCGACGGACTTCGGCCGCCTCATCAACCTCTCGATTCTCACCAACGCCGGCCCGGGCGCCAGCGTGCTCACGATGGGCGCCGTGATCGGCGGCGCAGGTTCGGCCGGCGCCCTACCGTTGGTCATCCGCGCCGTCGGACCCACCCTCGGCACGGCGTTTGGCATTGGTGGTGTGCTCGCTGATCCGGTGATGACCCTGAACGCCCAGGGCACGGCGGCCCCGATCGCCGTCAACGACAACTGGGACGGCTCCGTGGCGACGCGCGCGGCCTTCGCCTCGGTCGGAGCCTTTGTCCTCCCGACCAACAGTCTGGACTGCGCCTACGTTCCGCCAGTACCCGGACTGCGGGCCGGCGGTTACACCGTGCAAGTTTCCAGCACGACGAGCGCCACGGGCCTCGTCATCGCCGAGATCTACGATGCCGCCGTCGCCGCGCGCACCACCACCACCCCGAGGCTGATCAATCTTTCGACGCTCGCGCAAATCGATCCCGGCGCGACGCTCGCGGTAGGCTTTGTGATCGGCGGCACCGCGCCGTGCCGCGTGCTCGTGCGCGCGGTCGGCCCGACGCTGGGCACCGCCTTTGGCATCGGCGGCGTGATGGCCGACCCCGGCCTCGTGTTATTCAGCAACGACACGGGCCTGCAAATCGGGGCCAACGACGATTGGGGTGGTGGCCCTGTCCTCACCAACGCCATAAGCTCCGTCGGTGCCTTCGCCCTCGCCGACCCCGCCTCCCTCGACGCGGGGCTGGTGGTCACCCTCGCGCCGGGCGCCTACTCGGTGCGCGTTTCCGGCAAAAACGCCACCGGCGGCACCGCCATCGTGGAAGTGTATGAAGCTCGATAACGGAACGCCTCCGATCAGCTTCATGCCTCCGGTCTCCGCGCTCGCGTCCACCGGAGCCGCGGTCACCCTCGCGGTCATGCGGATCCTGATCGCCGAAGACGAAGCCAAGGTCGCCACCCACATCCGCAAGGGACTAACGGAGGCCGGTTACGCGGTCGACGTCGCGGCCGACGGCCACGAGGCGCTGTGGCTCGCGGAATCCAACCCCTACGACGCGCTCGTGTTCGACGTCATGATGCCGGGCACCGATGGCATCACCGTGATCCGGCAACTGCGCCGCAAGGGCATCCACGCGCCCGTGATTCTCCTCACGGCGCGACACGACGTGGAGGACCGCATCCGCGGCCTCGACGCCGGGGCCGACGACTATCTCGCGAAACCGTTTTCAATGAGCGAACTGCTCGCGCGTCTGCGGGCCGTGCTGCGCCGCCAACGCGCCGAGCCCGTGGACCGTCTTCGGATCGCCGACCTCGAACTCGATCTGCTGACGCGCACGGCCCACCGCGGCGGCGAAAAAATCGCGCTGACGAACCGCGAATTCGCCCTACTTGAAGTATTGATGCTGTCCGCACCGAAACCCGTGAGCAAAACGGCCATCGTCGAACACGTCTGGGACCAGCACTTCGACTCCGGCACCAACGTCGTCAACGTCTACGTGAACTATTTGCGCGAAAAAATCGACCGCGCCGGCTGGGCGCCCCTTATCCACACGGTGCGAGGCGTGGGTTTCGCCGTGAGGGAGCCAGCCGCGTGAAATCGCTCCGCTGGCGCATGGCGCTCTGGTTCGCGCTCAGTGTCATGGCCGTGCTCGCCGCCTTCGTCGGTATTACCCACGTCCATTTACGCCACGAATTACAGGTAGAAAAGTGGGAACGGTCGCACCCGGGACAGCCTGGATTTCTGCTCCATGGCACGTACTCCGATCCCGAGATCGACGACATCTCCGGCGAACTCATGCAGCTCTCCCTGCTCTACGCGCTCCCCGTCGCGCTCCTCGCCGTGGGCCTCGGCTATGTGCTGGCGCGCCGGGCCCTCGAACCCGTGGCCGATCTGAACCGCCAGCTCCGCGCCATCGGGGCCCGCAGCCTCGAGCGACGCGTCCAGTTGCACGACGCCGACGCGGAGTTCTGCAGCATCGAAGACAATCTCAACGCGCTGCTCGCGCGTCTCGACGCTAGTTTCCGCCAGCTGACGGAATTTTCCGCCCGGGTCGCGCATGAACTCCGCACACCGCTCACGCTCATCCGTCTCCAATTGGAAGAGGCGGCCGGCCGCATCGAACCCGGACTCGCCGAATCGTTGCAGGACGAATTGAACCGCCTCTCCGACTACGTCGACCAATGCCTCCTGCTCGCCACCGCCGAGCAGGGACGCCTCACGCTACGCGTGGAATCCGTGCCTTTGCGCACGCTCGTGCTTGAAATGATCGAGACCTACGAACTCCTCGCCCGCGAGAGCGCGCGTCACCTCAGCGTCCTAACCGGCGAGGACGTCCTCGTGCAGGCAGATCCACGCTACCTCCGTCAAGTCCTACACAACCTCCTCACCAACGCTCTGCGCCACGGTCAAGGGGCGGTCGAGGTGGCGGTCGGCGGCGACGCCGCAGGCGCATTCTGCCGGGTGAGCAACGTCCCGGCCGATCAACCGGCAGCCCGCGCCGCCGGCTCGGGCCTCGGCTTACGCATCGTCCGCGCGCTCGCCGGCCTGCATCCTAGGCTGACGTTCACCCGCGAGACCACCGGAGGAAAATTTGTCGCTGAACTCCGCTGGCGCTGAACGGCGGCGTTCGGCTCCGCTGCATTTTTCGCGTCTCGCCCTCCCGCCTTCGGGCGCGGGCGCAAGTGGGCGAGACCGCCGTCGACCGACCAAATTTGTCCAGTGACCCCAGCGGCGTCCTCCATCAGGAGCCACGCGATCAGGCTCGCGATGTTGGCCGGGCCGCCAATGCGACCCAGCGGGTGCATCTTTTCGGAGAACGCTCGCGCCGACTCCGAACCGCGCAAGGGCGCGGCGAACGGCGTGCCGATGAGACCGGGGGCGACGGCGTTCGCGCGAATGTTGCGCAACGCGTAGCTCGCGGCGGCGGCTTGGACGAGGCCGTTGATGCCGCCCTTCGAACCGGAGATCGCTTCGTGGCCTGGGAGTCCGGTCTGCGCAGGGCCAGAGCTGAGGAGCCCAATCGAACTACGGCGCTGCGTCGGCATCAGCCCCACGACCGCGCGCAGTCCGTAGAAAGCGGAATTGAGGTTGAAGTCGATCACGCGCTGCCACTCGTGGAGCGAGCCGGCGACCTACCAGCCCGCGCACGTCAGCCGACGCGCGAGCTCCGAGCGCATACCGTCGGTGACACCGGCTACGAGCACAACGGGAGAAGACGCCAGGCAGTTGAAACGAGCGCAACACCTCGGCGCGTGCGTCCTCTGGCCAGCCAGCGAGCGGGGCCCCGCGGACCGGCGATGCGTCTACTTTTCCAACCAGACGTCCTTGTAGTTACGAAAACCGAGCGGAGATTTTTTCCAGCCGTGCACCGCCGCCGCGACCAAAGTC
>CANIJN010000329.1 GCA_947467625.1 Opitutia bacterium
AACAGCCCCGGCTTAGGCGTCACCGCCGGCACCGTCACCCGGGCCACGGCCACGAATCTCGTCACCGGCCCTTGGGACCTCGCCGGCGAAATCACCCTCGGCGTCAGCCCGCGCAAGAATAACACGAGCATCCTTTCCGTCCCCAGCATCACGACGTCGCACGCGAAGGAGGCCACGTTCTTCGCCGGCGAGACGCGCCCGATCATCAGCGGCTCGACCTCCACTCCCGTCGGCACCACGGGCACGACGAGCGGTTTTTCCACCAACTCTTCCGTCACTCAGCAAGAAATCGGCATCACCCTGACCGTGAAACCGCTCATCGGGAGCAACGGTTCCGTCCAACTCGACATCACCCAAAAAGTGGACGACGTCGCCGGCACGGTCCGGATCGACAATAACGATCAGCCCATCATCGCCCGCCGCAACACCAAGTCCTTCGTGACCGCGCAGAGCGGCACCATTTACGTGCTCGGCGGCATCCAGCGCACGAAAGCCTCCAAGCAGACCAACCGCCTCGGCCCAATCCCGTTCCTCGGTGACCTCCTCGGCCCGCGCACCAACAACAACAGCCGCACCGATCTCATCTTTTTTCTCCGCCCCACCGTCCTCACCAACACCGCTGCCGACAACGCCGAGGCCTTCAAGCGCGTCGACAGCCTCCCGCAGAAGGACCAGATCAAGAAAGAAATCGATCCGACCTACGTCGCGCCCAAAAAGACTCTCATCGACAAGGTGCTCAACTAACCGCGCGCCACGCGTCCCTCCCGACCATGACCGCGTCCGATCAGGAACTTCTTCCCACGTCGCTTGCCGAGCGCCTCACCGACGAACAGCGTCAGGCCCTCGCCGAAGCACCCCGCGAAAAACGTCTCGAAACCCTCGCCGCCGCGCTCGCCCGCCCCGAGCCCGAGGTCCTCGAAAAACTCGCCGCCGCCGCCGGCCTCACCCTCGCCAGCAATCTCGAAACCGACCCCGACGCTCGCGGCCTCCTCCCCGCGCGTCTCGTCCACGAGTATCAGATCATTCCGATCCTCTTCAAACCCCAGAACCCAGCCACCGGACCCGAAGCCCAATCTCCGGACGCTCCGCCTTCTGCTCTCAGCTCTCAGCCTCTCCACCTCGCCGCCGCCTGGCTGCCAGATGCGCTCATGGCCGACTGGCTCCGCACGTTCACTCCGCGCCCGCTCGTCTGGCACCTCGCGGTCCCCGAGCGCGTGCACCAGCTCATCATTGAAAACTTCGGCGTCGGCGCCGGCTCGCTCGACGATGGCGACGAAAGCTACGTCGCTCCCGAAGCCCAAAAACAGGAAGAAGAAGCCGTCGACGAAGAAGCGGCCGTCGTGCGCTTCGTGACCGACGTCATCTCGCAGGCCATCGCCGACCAAGCGACGGACATTCACTTTGAGCCGCAGGAAGGCGCGCTCCGTATCCGCTACCGCGTCGACGGCCTGCTCGTGCCGGTGCCGCTCCCAGAAAATCTCCTCCGCTTCCAGGACGCCATCATCTCGCGCCTCAAGATCATGGCGCGCATGAATATTTCCGAAAAGCGCCTGCCGCAAGATGGCCGCATCAACTTCAAGGCCGCCGGCGTCGTCCTCGACATCCGCGTGTCCACGGTTCCCACGATCTACGCCGAGTCCATTTCGCTCCGCCTCCTGAACCAAAAAAAGGAAGCCTACACCATGGACCGCCTCGGCATGAGCCCCGAGGAACAGTCCCAGATTGTCAGCATTCTCGATTACCCCCACGGCATTATCCTCGTCACGGGCCCGACGGGTTCAGGCAAGAGCACCTCGCTCAACGCGTTCCTCCGGAAAATCAATTCCACCGATCTCCGCATCATCACCATCGAGGATCCGATCGAATACGAAGTCCCCGGCGTAAACCAAATGCAGGTCCGCCCCGAGATCGGGCTCACGTTCGCCGATGCCCTGCGCCACGTCCTGCGCCAAGACCCCGATGTCATTATGGTCGGCGAAATCCGCGATAAGGATACGGCCGAAATCGCCATCCGCGCCTCCCTCACCGGTCACTTGGTGTTCTCAACCTTGCACACCAACGACGCTCCCGGCGCGATCACCCGTCTCGTGGACATGGGCATCGAGCCCTTCCTCGTGGCCTCCGCCATTGAGCTCGTGATCGCCCAGCGCCTCGTGCGTCGGCTCTGTGTCGAGTGCTCGCGGCCCGCACCGGTCAACAAAATCAAGCTCCGCGAAAATCTCGCGATTCTTGGCGCCGATCCCGCCGAAGCCGAACTCATTGAAATGCTGAAATCCCCCGTCGGCTGCGACCGTTGCCGTGGCACCGGCTACCGCGGTCGCGTCGGTATCTTCGAAATTTTCCGCCTCAACGATGAGATGCACGAGCTCGTGTTGAAACGCGAAAGCACGCGCAGCCTCGCCGACTGCGCCCGCAAGAACGGGATGCGCACCCTCGGCCAGAGCGGCTGGGAAAAGATCAAGCTCGGCTACACCAGCTTCGATGAAGTGCTGCGCGTCGTCACCATGACAGACGCGTGAGCGAGGAAACACGCCCACCCATGACCGACAAACAAACGGTGATCGAGCTCATCGAGCGGATGCCCGACAACGTCAGCCTTTCGGAGATCATCGAGGAAGTGGCCACCGTTGAGGCCGTCCGCTGCGGACTAAAGGCGGCCGACGAAGGCCGCGTCGTCCCTCACGAAGTGGTCAAACGCTCATTCGCGAAATGGATTTCCAACTAACAGCCATATGGCCTGAAGGTAGGAGCCTGCTCGCAGGCGATCCACGAAGCCTGTCGTCTGCACGCGCCGACATCGCCTGCAAGCAGGCTCCTGCCGAAACGAGCGCCAATCGAAAATCGGTCATCGCCAATCGCCAATCCTGAGATGCCTCGCTTCGCCTACACCGCCCGCGACCGCGCCGGCAAATCCGTCTCCGCCGACCTTGAGGCTCCGAGCCGCAAAGACGCGCTCCGCCTGCTCACCGCCCGCGGACTCCAAGCCTCAGCCGTCACCGAACTCGCGAGCGGACCCGCCGGAAAAAAAGGCGGCGCCAAAGTCGCCAAGCCATCCGCCGCCGAAGCCCGCATCGCCCGTCGCGCCGCCGCCGTCGTCCCCGGAAAAGCCGAGTGCCTCGCCTTCCTCGAATCCCTCTACGATTTGATGACGAGCGGCCTCTCCGCCGGCGAAGCCGTGCGCCTGCTCTCCGTGCGCATCAAAGAACCGCGGATGCGTTCGCTCTGCGCCGGGCTCTGGGAGCGCATCAGCGAGGGCGCCCCGCTCTCGCGCGCCATGGCGGAATTTCCCCAGGTCTTCGATCTGTCGATTACCAATCTCATTCAGGCCGGCGAGGCCACCGGCTCACTCAACGAGACCGTCCAGCGCCTGATCACCCACCTGACCGAGCAGCGCGAATTGCGCCGTCAACTCCTCACCGCCCTCGCCTACCCCGCTTTTATGGTGGTCGTCGCCGGTGGCGTCATTCTGTTCTTCCTGTTCTTTTTGCTCCCGCGGCTCCAATCGCTGCTCACGTCACTCGGCGGGAAAATGCCCACGTCAACGAAGCTCCTGATCGGCCTCTCCGAATTTGCGATTCACTACGGTGTCTTCGTCATCATCGCCGCCGTGCTCGGCGCAATTTCCTTCTGGCGCTGGCGCGTCAGCACGGCCGGCCGGACCGCCACCGATGCGTGGATGCTCAATCTTCCACTCATCGGTCCCTTCGTCATGTCGCAGACCGTCCTCGCCTTTGCACAGACGCTTTCCGTGCTCTTGGAAAACGGGATCACGGCCGCCGAGGCGTTGCGCATGACGGAAAAACAAATCGGCAATCTCGTCCACCGCGCCGCGTTCAACACCGCGACGGCCCGCGTGCTCGAGGGCGAGGCTCTCTCAGTCGCGCTCACGCGCACCGGCTGTTTCCCCGACCTCGTGCTCGACCGCCTCGCCATCGGCGAGAACACCGGTAATATTGTGCCCAGCCTCAAACAGGTGGCGACGGCCTACCAAAAACTGATTTCCAACCAGCTCAGTATGTTCACCAAAGTGATCGCGAGCGGCGTGCTGATGGCCGTTTTCACCTTCGTCGGTTTCATCGCCTTCGCGATCGTCAGCGCCGTCTTCCAGGTCAGCGCCAGCTTCAAGATGGGTGGA
>CANIJN010000330.1 GCA_947467625.1 Opitutia bacterium
ATTTGCTCGCGCGTGAGCTTCGTTTTCGTCATGTCCTTTGTTGGACGGGTCATGGTTTTTGCTTCGTTCGTGGTTTTTGGTTTCTGCACCTAACCACTAACCATGATCCGTCTTTTTGCTGAACTTTTCGGACACTACCCCGCTGGGTCACGGGGATTGCGCCCCGCGAAGCTTCCACACAACCGGACGTGCGGTTTACCGCCCACCCCGGCGATTGAATTTCAGGACACGGCTGCCCCTCGTGGAGTCGGGGCATTTTGCCACCTGCTGGCGTGGCGGGACTGTATCCACGAATCCGTTCGCCGCGCGTTAGCGGGCGTCGGGTTTGGCCAGCTCGGCCGGCAGACATGCTTGCAGCGCGGCGAAGCGCGCGCGCTCGGTCTCGTCCGGCGCAACCAGCAGACCGAGCGCGACGAAGGACGACGCCTCGGCGAGGTGGCCATGCTCGAGAAACAGGGCGGCCGCGCGATACACCAGCGATGCCCGTCGCGGAAAAAGGGCCACGCCTTCGGACAACACGGCAAGATGTCCGTGCGAGGGGTGCACGGCGCTCTGCGACCACACGTCACCGATCATCTCATACACCTCGGGCAACGGGGGGTTTTGCTGACGGGCGGTGAAGAGCGGCGTCAACACGTCGGCAGCTTGGCCCGCGCTGAGTTTTCCCGCAACCGCAGGCGCGGCGAGATAGTCCGCGAGGCGCAGGCGGGCAAGTTCGAGCCACACGCGGGGCCGGACGACCTCGAGGCGTGCGGCGGCCTCCAGGTAGTCACGCGCCTCCGCGTCGTTGCCGGCGTCGACCTCACAGAGCCCCAGCACCGCGAGCAAACGCGGGTCGCGATCATTGCGGTCGTAGGCGCGGAGCAGTGTGCGGCGGGCCTGTTCGATGTATTTGGTAGCCAGATCGGGGTAGCGCTGGCGCACGTAGTTGATTTCGAGCCGCTCCCAATCGCCTTTGATGCGCGCGATTTCCCCGTCGGTTGCGAGGCGGAGCGCGAGCGGCGGTAGCTTGATGGCGGAGTCGGGACGGAGCGTCATGTCCTTCCGGACCGCCGTCGGGAGAAACGCCGTGAGCTGCTCGGCGAGGCCGGCGTAATCGAAGCCTAGGCACTCTTGGACCAGTTTCTCGGAAGGGATATCGACGGATGAGCGTTCGATGAAGGTCCAGAATCCCTCGCGCCGCGGACTGCCTTTTCCCTCGAGGCCCCAACGGATGAAGAGCTCGGCTTGCGAGGCCCAGACGCGCAGATTCTCCTCCGTGGTCTGATTGTTTCCCGAGTGGTCGCCCCGCAGGAACGCGGCCCACGGCAGCAGCGGGCGGGTCGTTTTCGGATCGGCTTTGAGTAGATAAGTCTCACCGGGGGAAATCCATTCCGCCGCCGGAATCGTGATCGTCTCACGCTCAAATTTCATCTGCGGGTAGAGGCTCAGAAATCCGGCGATGAACCAGACGGGCAGGGCCGGCGTGCGGTTGCGCAACATGTAACCGACGTAGTCCGGCGTGAGAAACATGCGGTCCGCATCGATATCGCCGTTACGCACGATGGCAAAAACCGCCATCATGTCTAGGTCCCAGAGCCGCATGTTGGGGAGAAACGTAATGCGCCGCGACTCCGGGGTGTAACTGCGCAGGCCTCGCAGGCCACTGCCGGGCGAAATATCGGGCGGCGGCGGAACGTCATTTTTTCCGCGCAACATCTGCGCAATGATCTCCTGCGAGGCCGCCGGGCGCAGCTCTTCGTCGTAGTAGATCATCGTCTTCGTCACCGCATGACGGACGCGGAATCGTGCCGGCAGCACGAGATCAAGGAGTCGATGCAGACGGTGATACGCTTCGGTCATGCGACGCGTCGTCGCGTCGTTACACCGGGAGAGGATCTCGAAATCAGGACTCTGGGCGTAACGCCACGGCGGACCTTTCGCTAATTCCTCGACCATGAACGGCGGCAACGCGACGACGCCTGCGTCGGCCGCCCGCGCCCAGCGCAGAGCGACGACGCAAAGCGCAAGAGCCAGCAGCAGGCGGTGAGTGCAGCGGAACATGGAGGGAAGAGCTTTACCGCGCCGATACCGGCGCGGCTATGCTCAAGATGTCGCGCCGCCCCTGTGCAATCGTAGCCGCTTCTTCAGGACGCGAATCCTCGTTTTTTCACCCTAGGTTCGGCACGATGAACGGCGCGCGATACTGGCGCGTGAGGAGCGGAGTGGCTTCCTTGGCGAATGCGCCGATGAACGCCTCCTTGCCCGGCGCGATCGTGAGTGGCGCGCCGTAGGTAAGCGGAGTCTTCGCGAGGTTCACGTTGTTCGCGGCAAGATGCTCGGACATGCGGGCGGTGGCCTCCGCGAGCGGCGCGTCGGCTTTGATTTTTTCGCGCAACGCCTCGGGGGACATTCCCCGGCCGAGCACGTGCGAGATGTTACCGAGATGGCAGAGCGCGCTGGAGAGATGGCCCTCGAGGATCGGCCCGTATTGGTTGGCGATCTTCCGGCTACGAACGACGTCGATGAAGTTCTGCATGTGGCGGTCGCTGCCGACGAATTCCTTCACCACTTTGCCGGCCTTGTCGTAGGCGGTGGCCTTGAAATAATCCGTCGTGACGACGGAGCCCCCCTCGCACTCGACGACGTTACCGACGCCGACGCCACGATAGTTATCCATCGGCGTGCCACCGCGGTTGCCCTTCTTGCCCTTGGCGGCGGCGTTGGCTGCCTCGGCCCCGGCTTGGTCGCCGACAGTGGCGGCCACGGCGGCTTCGGCTTTCGACGGCAGCCCGCGTACTTCGAAAATCAACGGCGCGCTCGCATAGTCGTGAATCACGACCTGCGTGTTCGGTGTGTCGGCATCGTCCACGTAGCCGAGCCGACCGCCGACGCTGATGGTGCTGCGCGGGAGACCCGCCTCGCCGAGGAACCAGCGCGCAACGTCCATCTGGTGGATGCCTTGGTTGCCCACATCGCCGTTGCCCGTGACGTAGTCCCAATGCCAGTCGTAGTGGAGTTTCGCGCGGCGCAGCTCAGTCATCGGTGCAGGGCCGGTCCAAAGATCGTGGTTCACGGTCGCCGGGATTTTCTGCGGGCCCTGGGTCTTGCCAATGCTGTCGCGGCGCTTGTAGCAAAAACCGCGCGAGGCGGTGACTTTCCCTAGATTGCCCGCGCGCACAAAGGCGACAGCCTCTTGCAAACCGGCGCCGGAGCGGATCTGCGTGCCGCACTGAATGACGCGGTTGTATTTCGTGGCAGCGGTCACGAGCTGGCGGCCTTCCCAGATGTTGTGCGAAACGGGTTTCTCGACGTAGACATCTTTCCCCGCCTGCGCGGCCCAGATCGCTTGGAGCGCGTGGAGGTGGTTGGGCGTCGCGATGGAGATCGCATCGAGATCAGGCATCGCGAGAAGTTCGCGAATATCGACGAAGGTGCGGACCGCAGCGCCCGCCTCGCCGAGACCGCTCTTCACGCGCGCGAGCACGGCCGTATCGACGTCGCAAAGCGCGACGAGGCGGACGCCGGCGATGCGGCGTAACGACGAGAGATGGGAACCGCCGCGGCCGTTGAGGCCGACGACGGCGACGCGGATGTCGGCATTGGCTCCGGCGACTTGGGACCAAGAGCGCGCCGAAAAGGCGGTGGTGGCGCCGACGATCGCGGTGTTGCGGAGAAAGGCGCGGCGGGTGAGATGATTAATAAAGAGGGGCATGGCGGGGAGGGGTATCGAGGGTTGGGGAGCAGGGCGGAGTCTAGTACGCCCTAGCCGTCCTCACGCTCATTTTCCGGCGGCGTAGTCTTTGAAGCGGTCGGCGATTTTGGCGGTTTTTTCGTCGCCGTTGTGGAAATAGAAACGCCACTTGAAGGTCACGCTGCCGCCGGCGGGGATGGTGAGATTGCCAGCCTTGGGGTCGGCTTTGTGCGCGGGCTCGAAGTCGTGCTTGCCCCAGGGATTCGCGGCGAAGAGCGCATAGTCGCGCACGTGCCACCATGTCGGGTGTTGGGGATTTGTCGGGTGGTCGAACATCGCGACGCCGTAAACTTTGCCGTCCTTCGGCGCGTAGTAATCGACCCACTGGGATCGTTTTCCCCAGGTCGCGCCGTTGGTCGCGCCCGAGTCATTGATGATCG
>CANIJN010000331.1 GCA_947467625.1 Opitutia bacterium
CCCCCTCGTCGCCCCCACCTCTCCACGTTCAATGCGATGCAGTATCGCCCCGCATCAGCCGCGCGGAAACTGTTGCCGCAATAACGCCGCCAGCCCTGCCTTGTCCATCCGCCGCGCACTGATGGCGATCATCGCGTCGTAGAGGACGCGATCATCTCCGCGATCTATGCAGTTATTCGCCGTAAGAAACGCGACGGCACTCGTGATGGCCGTGCGCTTGTTTCCATCCAAAAACGCCTGTGCCTCGGCGATGTGAAATGCGTAGGCCGCCGCAATGTCGAATGTATCGCCGCCCGCGTAGAGCCACGTGTTTTTCGCCGACGCGAGCGCCGACTCCACGGCACCTGGGTCCCTCAACCCATCAACTCCCCAATGCTCAGCGAGCGACCGGCGATGGAGCACTACCCCTGCTTCAAGGACAGGAAGAAAGGAACATCGCCCTCGCTCATAGCGAGAGACGCCGCAGCAGATCGTGATGCTGCTCAAAAATCTTCGGCAAATTTTCGTTAAATTTCTCGTCAGAAATGTAGCGGATTTCTCGTACTTCACCCGGCTTTGGCGTCTTCGTTTCCAAGAAGACGCGCACCTGCTCCTGTTCTGCGGCAGGCAGTTTTTCAATCAGCTCGATAATTTCAGTGGCGCTCATGACGCCCGCCACCGTGGCTCTTTTCGCACCACGCACAAGCCCACCCACCGGCCCCCTCTCTGTCCGCGCGCGTCTCCGCGTAGTCGATGGCCCGGGGTGGCAGGGGCATCTTGCCCGTGTTTACCCCCGCCCCAATCCCACTGGCGGGACGCCCGTGCCACGCGCCAAGGCTACCGGGCCACATAAAAAAGGCGGCGGTCGCCTGACCGCCGCCGTTGTCCCGCGCCGCCCGAGGGCCGCGCCGATAAAATCAACGCGTATTCGCTTTAAAAAACGCCACGCCACCCGCGACCAGCCTGTTCGGGTCCTTCGCAAATTCACCGTTGTCGGTCTCGATCGCCATCACGCCGGACCACTTCGCTTTTTTGATTTCAGCGAAGAGCCCTTGGTAATTCGCCTGCCCCGTTCCGATTTCCACATCGAGAATGGTGGGACCCGCCGGTTTCTTCTGGCCTTGCTTGTCCGTCACCATCGCGCCGGGCGCAGCCGGCTCAAGGCGCTTGTCCTTCAAATGCATATCGAACACGCGGCCGTTATACTCGCGGAAAACCTTGGCCACATCGAAGCCCGCCGCAGTCACCCAACCGACATCGAGACACACGCCGATCCGCGCATCCCGCACCGCGAGGATTTTTTGCACCGTCGCAGGGTCACCGTAGACGGAACCCGTGCCGTGATTGTGGATCGCGAGCTTGATGTCGTATTCCTTCACCAGCTGCTCGAGGTTGTCCCACTCGGCCATATTTTTCGGCTCAACGATAATGATTTTGATCCCCATGAGCTTCGCAAATTCGAACGACTTCCGGTTGTCCTCCTTGTCCAGGGAAGTGCCGTTCACGCCAAAGGTATAGCACGTGAGCCCGCGCGCATCCAAGATCGCCTTCTTGCGCAGCGTCTCCTCTTTCGTGCCCTTCGGATCGATGTGCTTGGAGATCAGCTGCAGATTTTTGATCTGATGTTTGGTCGCGAACTCCACGACTTCATCGAAGCTCATGTTGCGGCACGTCCACGACTGGATGCCGAGTTGCGGGCCAGCCGCCGCCGCACGGGCCGAGGTCAGGGCAAAGGTGATCGCCAGCAGAGCGACCGCGAATAAACGGAGGGGAGTTTTCATGGTGGGTTAAAGAGGAATCAAAATCAAAGACCGGAAACGGCTGTGATGCGTCTTCCCAGCAAACGTTACTCCCCGGCCGAATCGAGGAGTTTCTGCACCGCCTCCACCGCGAGACGCTCCCGCTCCGCCCACGCCCCCCCGATTTCCACGCAGGGTAGGCCCCGCTGCTCGAGCGCCTCGCGCCAAATTTTCCGCCCGCGCGCACGGCCGGCGGCATCGGGAAAACTCCGCTGCGGGTCCGGCTCGAAGGGCACATCGGTATCGCACAGCAACCACAGCGCCACGCCCCGCGCCCGCTCCTCCGCCTCGGCGCGCACCCACGACGGACAGGCCCCAGGGAACAACACATCGTCCCACAACGTGCACGTGAGCAGGTCGGTATCTAAAAACACCACACGCCGCGCCGCCGCCACCGCGCGTTCCTCGTTCGCGATCTGCCCCAGCGCGATCGTGCCGAGGTCTTCGACCGTGATCTTGCCCGCTTTGATCTCCCAAAACTCCCGCACAAATTCTTCCGCCCACGGCTCGCCAAACCGCACCGCCAGCCGCTCCGCGAGCGTCGATTTCCCCGTCGATTCGGTGCCAAACACCACCACGCGTCGGATCGCCCCACTCATGATCGTAGCGGCGATCCGCCGCCCCCGTCGCGTGTCATCACCCGCGCCCACTCCCTCCAGCCCAACACCGCGAGCCCGAGATAAATCACATAGAGAAACGCCGTGTAGGCCAGATCCGCTTTCCCATACGCCGCCACCGCCACGACATTCACTACGATCCACAGCGGCCAATTCTCGATCACTTTTCTCGCCTGCAGCACTTGCGCCGCGATTCCAAAAACCGCGATGAACGCATCGCGCCACGGCATCACTGCATCCGTCCAAGCTCGCAGCGCCAGCGCCCACCCCGCCACCGCCGCGCCGCCGACCACGAGGGTCACCGCGCGTCCGCGCCACGTCAGCGCTCCCACCGGCAGTTCCGCCGCCACGGAAGCCGCTGGGGACGCGACGCCTCCGTCGCGTTTCTCCGCCCGCATCCAGTGCCACCAACCCCACGCGAGCGCTGCGAAAAAGAATACCTGCTGGGTGGCATCCGCATAAAATTTCGTCTGATAAAACAACACCCCCTGCACCGCCACCGCAACGAGGCCCACCGGAAACGCCCACAACGACCGCCGGATCATCAACCCCACCCCCGTAACGCCGAGCGCGAGATTGGCCTGATCGAGCGCCGACGCCCCGGCGAGCCCTCCCCAAATATTTTTCAGCACTTCGTTCATGCGCCCAAATCAACCATCCCCACAGAAAACGGGGTGACACCCCGGCCCCGAGCCCGACTCACCCCAAAGGGTCTTCGCTGCACCTCTGCATCTCGGTGGTTGCTCGTTCTCTGACCGCTCCATGCGTGTTCATCCGTATCCATCCGTGGTTAAAAATTATGTGTTCTCCGCCACAAACGCGGCCAACGCCGCGCGCGTGAGCGTATGCCGGCCCGCACATCGCGGACACCGAATCTCGATTTCCAGATCGTCCTGGAACAACGCCACCGGGTCGTTTCGCATCGCCGGTGCGAGCACCTCCATCAGCTTCGCTTGGTTGCAACCGCAGTGCCACCGGCACACGCGCTTTTCCAAAAACCCCAACGGCTCGTTCGCGGCCAGTTCCCGCGCGCCTTCTGTCGTCAACGCCTTGAACCATTCCAAGTCGCAGTCCGGATGCTCCGTCACCATCGCCCACTCTTCTTCCCCCACTTGGAAATACCGCGCCGCCCGCTGCTCGCTCTGGGTGTAAAACTTCTCCGCAGCCACCAGTGGATCCGCGCCGGTAAACGTCACCGCACTCCGCCGTTTCTCGCCGCGCCCGCGCACGACGTCCGAGTAGAAAATATTTTCCGGCAGCTCCTTCACGTTTTCGTCAAAAATCCGGCCCGTTACCGTGCCCAGCTCATTGTCCCCGGTGAGAAACAAATTCACGCGCGGAGCCTGGAAATTAATCGTCCACGCCGTGAGTTCGTTCCGCGGCCGCGACGCACAGTGCAGCACAAACGCCACTAACGCCCGCTTGAACAACGCATCGTGCTCCGGCGCCGGCTTCATCGCATTCGCCCCGAGGTGCAGGTAATAGTCCACGAACAGCGCACCGAAATCCGCCCGCGCAACCATGGCATTGCGCGCGCGCACAAAGTGCGTGTTCACATCAAGACCGGCGTCGGCCAAATTCGGCGGAGTGATTTCGGGCATCACCTCGGACTCTTCGCCGTTTTCACGGATTGTCCAGCGCACGCAGCGCTCGCCAGTCGGCCACAACCGGAACCTCGCCTGCACTGCCAGCGCGATCCCC
>CANIJN010000332.1 GCA_947467625.1 Opitutia bacterium
GCCCCTCCTTCAGCCCACAGTTGATTGCCGTAGGCGTGGTCGCCGTGGTGGTGCGTATCGAAAACAAACCGCACCGGCTTGGCCGTCGTCGCCGCGATTTGCGGCATCACGATCATCGCTCCCGAGGGATAATTCGCATCGATCACCAACACGAAATCGTCGAACACGATCCACCCGTTGTTGCTGTGGCCCCGCCGCGGATCGCCTTCGTGGAAATAAACGCCGGTCGCGACGGTCTGCACCGTGTTGATTTGAGCGAGGACCGCGGATGCACCCGCCAGCAGTGCCGCGAAACAAAAGCCGGAGAATTTCATCGGAAGGGAAAGCTCCACCGAGTGTCGCCGCACGAGCGGGGCGTGCGAGCCCAAATCCCGTCACACACACACCTTGGGAGCGTCACACGCAAGCGGCGGTCCTGGGGCGTCTCGCCCAGTCGTTGCCGAACCCAGGGGCGGCACCGCCCACGTCACTGCAAGCACGGACTTCACATCCAGTGACGCCCCTTCCGCCCCCTTACTCGCAATTGCCTTTGACCGTCCCCGCTCCGCACCTTTGCCTCTCATATTCTCTAAACTCAGATCTTCATCTCCGAACTCCGCCCATCATGTCCGCCGCCACTCCCACGATCATCTACACGAAAACCGACGAGGCCCCCGCGCTCGCCACGTATTCTTTCCTGCCGATCGTGCAGGCCTTCACGAAACACGCGGGCATTAACGTCGAGACCCGCGATATCTCCGTCGCCGCCCGCATTCTCTCGGCTTTCTCGGACCTTCTGCCCCCCGCCCAACGCGTCCCCGACGCCCTCGCCGAGCTCGGCGCCCTCACGCTCAAGCCCGAGGCCAACATCATTAAGCTCCCCAACATCAGCGCCTCCGTCCCGCAGTTGAAGGCGGCCATCGCGGAATTGCAGGCCAAGGGTTACGCGCTCCCCGCTCTGCCGGAAGTCGCGACCACCGACGCCGAGAAAGACGCCAAGGCCCGCTACGCGAAGGTCATGGGCTCCGCCGTCAATCCCGTCCTCCGCGAGGGCAACTCCGACCGCCGCGCCCCCAACGCCGTCAAGGCCTACGCCCGCGCCCACCCTCACTCCATGGGCGCGTGGTCGCCGACTTCGAAGACCTCCGTCAGCACGATGGGCCACGATGATTTCTTCTCCAACGAGAAGTCCGTCACCGTCCCCGCCGCAACCACCGTTCGTATCGAATTTGTCCCCACGCCCGTGGTCGGCCAGCCCGGTGCGCCGGCTCCCGTTCAGCCTCCGGTCGTCGTCCTCAAGGAAAAGACGCCCCTCAAGGCCGGCGAAATCCTTGACGCCTCTTTCATGAACCGGAAGGCCCTCGGCGCCTTCTTCGCCCAGCAGATTATGAAGGCCAAGAAGGACGGCACCCTCTTCTCACTGCACCTGAAAGCCACGATGATGAAGGTCTCCGACCCCATCATGTTCGGCCTCGCCGTCCGCGTTTTCTTCAAGGACCTCTTCACCAAACACGGCGCCACGCTCACCGGCCTCGGCGTTGATTTGAACAACGGGTTCGGTGACCTCGTCGGCAAAATCGCCACGCTCCCCGCCGACCAGAGGGCCGCCATCGAGGCCGACATCGCCGCGGTCTTCGCCGCCCGTCCCGCCGTCGCAATGGTCAACTCCGATAAGGGCATTACCAATCTCCACGTACCCTCCGACGTCATCATCGACGCCTCCATGCCCGCGATGATCCGCACCTCCGGTCAGATGTGGAATGCACAGGGCAAAGGCCAAGACACCCTCTGCGTTATCCCTGACAGCTGCTACGCCGGCGTCTACGCCACCACGATCGACTTCTGCAAAAAGCACGGCGCCTTCGATCCGAAGACCATGGGCACCGTCCCCAACGTCGGCCTCATGGCCCAGGCCGCCGAGGAATACGGCTCACATAATAAAACATTCACCGCACCGGGGAATGGTGTGATTCGAGTGGTGGAGTTGCGGGGGCCAGGCAACGGCGGACAGGCGGCAGGAGACAGCGGTCAGCCTTCCGGTGCAGACGCTCCGCCCTCGATCCTGATGGAGCATCAGGTCGAGCAGGGCGACATCTGGCGCGCCTGCCAGACCAAGGACGCCCCCGTGCAGGACTGGGTGAAACTCGCGGTCAACCGCGCCCGCCTCTCGGCCACGCCCGCCATTTTCTGGCTCGACGCCCAGCGCGCCCACGACGCCCAAATCATCGTGAAAGTAAAAAAATACCTCGCGCAGCACGACACCGCCGGCCTCGACATCAAGATCCTCCCGCCCGCCGACGCCTGCCTCGCCACGCTCGAGCGGCTCAGGGCCGGTCAGGACACGATTTCCGTCACCGGCAACGTCCTCCGCGATTACCTGACCGACCTCTTCCCGATCCTTGAGGTGGGCACCAGTGCGAAGATGCTCTCAATCGTCCCATTGATGAACGGCGGCGGCCTTTTCGAAACCGGTGCCGGCGGCTCCGCACCGAAACACGTGCAGCAATTCACCGAGGAAAACTTCCTCCGCTGGGATTCCCTCGGCGAGTTTTTTGCGCTCGCGGCTTCCTTCGAACACCTCGGCATCACCCAAAAACACGCCAAGGCAAAAATCCTCGCCGAGACCCTCGACGAAGCCAACGGCAAGTTCCTCGAATACGACAAGAGCCCCGCACGCAAAGTCGGCGCCGGCATCGACAACCGCGGCAGCCATTTTTATCTCTGCCTGTACTGGGCCCAAGCCCTCGCCACCCAGACCCGAGACCCCGAACTCCAGACCCGCTTCGCTCCCATCGCAGCGCGACTCACCGCCGCCGAAAACCACATCGTCGCCGAAATGATCGCCGTCCAAGGCAAGCCCGCCGACATCGGCGGCTACTACCAACCCGACGATGCGAAGGCGTCGGCCGCGTTGCGCCCCAGCAAAACGCTCAACGACATCCTCGCGACGGTCTGAGCAGTGTTTCCGTCGTAGGGCGTCAGTCTTGCTGAAGCCGCTCCGTGGATTGCTGTTGGCGCGGTCGCTGAGCGGCTCAACCGACCAGCGGCCGGTTCTACAACCGTAGGCCCAACTCGACGTCTGTCCTTCGACTGGGCTCGGGGCCCTGGCCGGGTCGAAAGGGCAAGACAGACGCCCACCACGAGCCCGCGCTTGACTCGGTTCCCAAATCGGGAACTTTCCTCGGTCAGACATGCGCGTCATTTCGCGGAAAACTCTAAAGGATTTCTGGGAGAAACACGCCGACTCCGAGCAACCACTCAAGGCTTGGTTTCACGAAGCCAAACACGCCGACTGGCAATCATTCAACGACATCAAAGCCCGCTATCGCTCCGTCGACCTTCTGCCCGGCGACCGCGTTGTCTTTAACATCAAGGGCAACACTTACCGCCTCATCGTCCGCGTCCATTTCAACACCGGCATCACCTTCATCCGCTTCATCGGCACCCACGCCGCCTACGATAAGATCGACGCCACCACCGCCTAAACCCACGTTTCGCCATGAAACCCAAAGTCCTCAAAACTGATCGCGACTTCAAAGCAGCCCTTGCCTACGTCGAGTGCCTGATAGACCAGTCCTCGCCCGACGAGTCCGAGCTCGAACTATGGTCTCTGCTCGTGGAAAATTACGAACAGTCTCATTTCCCCATCGCCACTCCCGACCCCATCGAGGCGATTCGCTTCCGTCTAGAGCAAGCCGGACTGCAAACCGCCGATCTGCTCCCCTACCTTCAGAGCAAGAGCAAGATTTCCGAAGTCATGAACCGGAAGCGACCGCTTAGCCTGACGATGATTCGCGCGCTACATGATGGCCTGAAAATCCCGGCTGCGATCCTCGTACAGGAATCAGCGGCGCCAACGACGCGCGCCCGTTTAACAAATCTCCGACGCAAAGCTCATCGGCGAAACCACCCCGTCGCCGCCTGAGGCAATGCTGCACGTTCTAGCCATGAACCCGCCCATTGCTTCCAGCGAAATCCTTCTTGAAGAATACCTCACTCAGATGGGGAATTCTCAAAACGCCACCGGCGCGGCACCCTGCACGATCAACTGAGAGCCGGACGGGGGGAGAGCCGGACGGGATCAGA
>CANIJN010000333.1 GCA_947467625.1 Opitutia bacterium
CCTCAAACCTCTCGCTATAGCCGAGAAAAACCCTGTATCAAAGTGTCACCTATCACTCCGGACAGAGTGTCACCTATCACCGGATCGAACCCTCAGGCTCCGTGAACTCGGCGCCGCCTCGGTGGCCACTGTGGCGCAACCTTCGGAGCGACCTCTGGCGGGAGCGAGCGGGGGCAAACTCGGTGGGAGCGGTTTGACGCGGGGGAGTCGTGGCGCAGCGTGGAGGCGTGCTCTCCGACGCGTTTGCAGGTTTGCAGAAGCTGATGCTACCCGACCGGTGGCAGGCGCTGGCCGTGCAGGCGTTGCGGGCGGGGCGGGATGTGATCGTAGATGCGCCGACGGGTGCGGGAAAGACCTATGTGTTTGAGCGGTGGGCGGAACAGACGAATTTTGCGCGGCGGGCGCTGTTCACCGTGCCGACGCGGGCGCTCGCGAACGACAAGTTTGCGGAGTGGAAGGCGCGCGGGTGGCGCGTAGGGATCACGACGGGCGATCTGTGTGTCGATCCGGGGGCATCGATCGTGGTGGCCACGCTGGAGGCGGTGCAGGGGCAAATCGGGGCGCGGGCGCTCGGGCCGACGCGGGTGCGCGCGGCCGATGGGAGCGACGACCCTTTTGAGCTGCTGGTGGTGGACGAATATCATTGGCTCGCGGATGAGCACCGCGGAAATCACTACGAGGGCGTGATGCTCTCGGCGCCACGCGAGTTGCAGTTTCTGCTGTTGTCGGGGGCGGTGGCGAATCCGGACAATGTGGCGGCGTGGCTGCGGCGGCTGGGGCGCGAGGCGGAGGTGATCCAGCATCGCGAGCGGCCGGTGCAACTGGAGGAAGTCGAGACGGACGATCTCGTGCACGGGCTGCCGAAGTGCATCGAGGGATTTTGGTCGAAGCGCGTGGCGGGGGCCTTGCGCGAAGGGCTGGGGCCAGTGCTCGTGTTTGCGCCGCACCGGCACGATGCGGAGCGGCTGGCGCGGCAGTTTGCGCGCGAATTGCCGCTCGCGGATGCGCTGACGTTGTCGCCGGAACAGGAGCAGTTGTGCGGGCCGGCGCTGGCGAAGATTTTGAAGGCGCGCGTGGCGTATCACCACAGCGGTCTCACGTATGCGCAGCGCGCGGGCGTGATCGAGCCGCTGGCGAAGGCCGGGCAGTTGCGCGCAGTGGTGGCGACGCTGGGGCTGGCGGCGGGCATCAATTTTTCGCTGCGCTCAGTGATGATCACCGCGGGGGCGTATCGGCACAATCACCTCGAGCAGGAGATCGAGCCGCACGATCTGTTGCAAATGATCGGGCGCGCGGGGCGGCGCGGGCTGGACGACTGCGGCTACGTGCTGGTGAGTAGCAACACGCCGCGGATGCGACGGGCGGAGGCGCTGCGGCTGAAGCGCGCGGCACCGCTGCCGTGGGCGTTTTTCCTGCGCGAGCTGCGGGCGGGGCGCGGTGCGGTGGAAGTGGCGGCGGAAGACGCGGGACGGTTTTTCACGGATGAGCCCGTGGCGCTCGGGGCGGAGCAGACGTCGAAACTCGGACGCGAAATCCTGCCGTGCGGACAACGGACGGACACGGGACGCGCGCGACTGGTGCGGCGGGAGCGCGATCCGTTTCCCGGATGCGTGACGTGTGCGCGCCGCGCGGAGTGTCTGGCGATGTCACCGGAGGCGACATTGCTCTGGCAGTGGCAGCGGACGGGCGTGCTCGATCGCGAACTGAAGCTGACGGTGCGCGGGGAAATCGTATCGGTTTTTCTCGGGGCGGAAGGGCTCGCGCTGGCGGCGGCGCTGGAGGACCGGCGTTATCCGCTCGACGATGTGTTGTTCGATGCGGCGAACCTGTTCGCGGGTGATCGGTTTTCTGGGACGAATCCGCGCGGGCTCGGACGACTGGCGGGCGTGTGTGAGAAGGCGTATCGGCGACTGACGATCGACGGCTGGTTGAAGGACGGCGTGCCGATCCACTATGGCTACGGCGCGAGCGAAGTGGTCCACGCGCTCGTGGCGGATCATGCGCGGGCGCGCGACGCGCTCGCGGAGTGTGAGACCGCGGGCAAGGGCGACATGGATCGGTTGCTGACGGAGTGGCGGAGTCTGTTGCGGCAGGTGGTCGCGGCCGGTCCGCTGGTGGGCGACGGCGCGCCGATGAACGGGCGCGATCATTTTATTGCGGAGCGGTGGGATAATTTCCGGGCGTTGGCGCGGTCGTGGTTGCACGAGGCGCGGGCGGATGCGTTGCCTGAGCTGCCGCCGCTGACGGCGGATCAGCGGCGCGTGATCAATCACAGTGTACTGCGCCCGCCACGAGTGGTCCCGCCGGGGCGGTCGATGATGGCGCATGCGGCGCGCTAGCTAGCCCGCGCTGCCTTCGACGCACGCGGGCATCCGGGAGAGGCGCTCGAAAACACAGCGCTCTTGGCGGGCGGGCCACCAGTCGTAAAGGTAGATTTCCAGCGGGCGCACACCGCGACCCAGCCGCCGATGGTGAGGCTTTCCCTGACGATGAAGGCGACGGCGCCTTGGCCGAGCGCGGCGAGGAGTCCGCTGATGCCGAGACAGGTCACGAGGAAGCGCGTGCCGACCAGCAGGCTCGTGCGGCCCCGTCGCAGGAGGCGGCGGAGTTCACGCTGCTTCATGATGACGCGGTTAGCGAAGTAGTGGCGGACGGCGGTCCCGAACTCGGCGGAGCGGCCGGTTCGACCAGACGAGATAGGTGACACTTAATCCAGGGAAATAGGTTAGCCATAGGGAGATGAGAGAGAGCAATTCGTCGCTGGCCATGGCGTCGGTCGATACCTCTTCAACCTTGAGGTCTCGCGGGACGGCGTGACTTGCGAGCGCAACTGTCGCTTCGAATCCACCGATACCTTTCAAACCCCTCCTTCAGTCAGCACGAAGGCTCGATCTGGTTTCACTATCACCCAGGATAAGGGCGGCAGCACGGACCGGATTATGTTCGGAAACCTAGAGTAAATCGCCCTAACCTTACCCATGTCCTTTTGCCGCCTCGCTGCGCAGCTTCTCCTTTTACTTCTCGGCACCCCGCTCTTCGCCGTCGAGACCTTCGTGGTCGACGGGCGTAAGGCCGTGATCCATCCGGCGGCGCAGCCGGTGACGGGGAAACCTTGGCTCTGGTATGCGCCCGCGCTCAAAGGCGGCGTCTCTATCGTCCAGCACAAGCTCTACGCCGACGCTTGCCAGAAGGCTGGCATCGCCATCGCAGGCTACGACCTCGGCGAAGTCCGCGGCGCCCCGGGAAGCGTGGCTCAGTTCACGCGCTTCTACGAAGAGATGGTCAAGCGCGGCTACTCGCCCAAGCCGATCCTTCTAGGCCAGAGCCGCGGCGGCATGATGACACTCACGTGGGCCTTCCGGAATCCCGACAAGGTGAAGGCGTGGATCGGCATTTACCCGGTCTGCAACCTCGCCAGCTGGCCCCTCAAGAATTCCAAGGTGCAGACGCTCGCCGATTTCGACATGACTGAATCCGAACTCACCTTCCGGCTCAAGGAGTTCAATCCACCCGACAATCTCGCCGGCCTCGCCGCCGCCAAGGTCCCGATGTTCGCCGTGCACGGCGACACCGACGCCGTCGTCCCACACAAAGACAACACCCTCCTTTTGATGGAACGTTACGAAGCCCTTGGGGGCAAGTTCACGGTCAAGATCGTCCCCGGCGCAGGCCATAAGGTCGACCCCTCCTTCTTCGCCTGCCCGGAGCTGGTCGAGTTCCTGCAGGAACAGACGAAGTAAACGCGGCTGACCAATAACCCGAGGACCGCAGCGGGGCGACCAAAACGCCTCCAAGATCGGATCCCCTTGATGATCCAGTTTCCTTTCAATGACCTCGTCGACCGCGATCCAGCCGGTCTCCCCTCGTAGCGTCGTCCTTCACCGACGCAACCTGCCGCCGAACCACTGTCGATTTTGCCGCCGCTACCGTGGGTCTCGAAGATTCTTTCGCCCTACGCACGCTTGCCGCTGCTACACTACGTCTTGGGTC
>CANIJN010000334.1 GCA_947467625.1 Opitutia bacterium
GACAGCACGGCGACGACGAGCACGCTCAGCGTCACGATGAACGCGGCGCGCACGCTGCAAGGCCGTTTTGGGACGACGCTCACCACGAGTATTACGGGCAATGGCACGCTGGTGATCAACCCGGCCACGGGCCCTTATGCCTTCGGGAGTTCGGTCACGGTCGCGCCCAAGCCGGCGGCCGGTGCTTACTTCGGCGTTTGGGGAGGAGCGGCCAGCGCGAGTCTGAGTGTGGTCCCGTTTAACTTTACGGTGACGCTGCCGACGCCGACGATCGCGGCCCTCTTCAGTCCGCTCGACGTGGGGCAGGTGACCCTCGCGGTCGAGGTGATTGGCCGGGGTGCGGTGACGGTGGCTCCCGCCAAGAATGTCTACGCGGCGAACGACGTCGTGACAGTGACGCCGATCGCGCAGACTGGGGAAGGGTTCACGGGTTGGGGTGGCGATGCGAGTGGCGCGGCGGTGCCCCTCAGCCTGACGCTGGCGGTGAGCAAGCAGGTGACGGCGAGCTTTGGGTCACAGCCGACGATCGTGAATCAGCCGGTAAGCAAGACGGTGGTAGCAGGGAGTGCGGTGAGCTTGGCGGTCGAAGCCGCGGGCTTGGCGCCACTCGCCTACCAATGGAAAAAAGGCACGGCGACGCTCAGTGGTAAGACTGCCGCGGTGTTGACTTTTAGCTCGGTGCAAAGCGCGGATGCGGGCAGCTACACGGTGGTGGTGACGAATGGGGCGGGCGCAGTCACGAGTGCGGCGGCGGTGCTCACGGTCACACCCATCGTGCAAATCACGAGCGCGCCGGCGAACGTGGTGATTGTGGCGAACGATCGGGCGCAATTGAACGTGGCGGCGGCGGGTAGCGGGGCGCTGACCTACCAATGGTACCAAGGGGAGAGCGGCGTGACGACGACGCCGCTCGCGGGAGCGACTAGCGCGACCTTGGTGACGCCCGGGCTTGGCGTGACGACACGTTATTGGGTCCGCATCACGGACGCGGCGGGCAACGTGGGCGACAGTGGGGCGGCGGTGGTGACGGTCTCGGCGAGTTCTCCGTTGGTGGTGACCCAAGTCATCGCGGGCAGCGGTTATGAGGCGGGCGGGGTGGTGGCGATCACGAACACGCTCACGTATACGGGAGTCGCTCCGACGAGCGTGCAGTGGGCGACCCTGCTCCCGAGTGGTTGGAAATATCTCGGGAGTGGTGGCCAGGAAGGCGGGGTGCGGCCGACCTACAAAAGCGGAGACCTCTTGGAGTGGACCTGGACGACGGTCGGCGCGAGCCCGCTGGAATTCAGTTACATGGTAAAAGTCCCCGCGGGGACGACGGGTGATCAAGTGGTCGCCGCGCTCGTCAGCAGCCAGCAAGCGGGGACGAGTTATCAGACATTGGCGAAACCAGATCCGCTGGTGGTAAAAATGCTGAGCGGGATCTACCATAGTGCGGATAGCAACCGCGATGCCCGCATCGACCTGCTGGAGCTGACGCGGGTGATTGAGCTGTATAATTATCGGATAGGGAGCACTCGGACGGGGGAGTACCACCTGAAGGCTGGCACGGAAGACGGTTTTGCCCCAGGGCCAGTCCCGCCAGCCGCGCCAGACGGCATGGTCTTGATCCCTGCGGGTACGTTTACGATGGGCAGCGTGGTGGCATCGATCGCCGGGACGGACCAGAGTGATGGGATCACGAATGCGCCGCCGCATCAGGTGACGCTGAGTGCATTTTATTTAGCGAAGACGGAGACGACGTACGCGGACTGGGTGGCCGTGCGGACCTGGGCGCTGAATCCGGCCCGAGGTTTAGGGGTGTATGATTTTGAGGCGACGGCGGGAGCGGGAAAAGGGGATACGCACCCGGTGCAGACGGTGTCGTGGTACGAAGTGGTGAAGTGGTGTAATGCGAAGAGTGAGCGGGAGGGTTTGACGCCGGTGTACTACACGAACGACGCGCAGACGCTGGTTTACCGGACAGGGGGGAATGTGAACGTGACGGCGGCGCAAGTGAAGTGGGGAGCGAACGGGTATCGTTTACCGACGGAAGCGGAGTGGGAGTACGCGGCGCGAGGTGGCGCGAGTGGGCAGCGTTTTACGTGGGGCGATACGATCACGCACGTGCAAGCGAACTATTGGAGTAGCGCGAGCCTCGCCCATGACGTGAGTGCGACGCGGGGTTATCATCCGACGTACGCGACGGGCGGCGAGCCCTACACATCACCGGTGGGGGTATTTGCGGCGAACGGGTATGGGTTATCGGGCATGGTGGGTAATGTGTGGGAGTGGACCTGGGACTGGTATGGAAGCTACGGGAGTGGAGCGGTGACGGATCCACGGGGGGCTGCTTCGGGTACGAATCGGGTGTTCCGGGGCGGCTGTTGGGACCTCGAGGCCGCCTACGCCCGCTCGGCGTACCGGCGCAACTACGGCCCGGACAACCGGACCGACAGCCTCGGGTTCCGCCCGGCCCGCAGTTCAGTCCCCTAAAGCAGGCCGGAGGCTGCGGCGGAGCGGAGCGGAGGGCGGAGGGCGGAGCGGGCGCGGAGGCAGGCTGTAGGTAGGCGGCAGCCAAGACGAAGGGGACATGGCTTGATTCTTGACCGAAGGCCGCACTCGCAGGAGCCAGCGAGAGCGGTGGCAAACGAGCTGAGTTGATTGGTTGCGCGTCACAAATCATGGCGGGATGGATTGCCCCGTAAAAAGTGAATCCGATGCGTCCCTGCGATTACAAACTACCGGAATTCCAGTCGTCTGGGAATCGGACCAAGCTCGGCGAAATTCCGGCGCCCCGCAACGCTGCGGGCGAGGCACGGGGCTGCCAGCACGTTCCTCTCAACGTTTCGTAGGTTCCAGATTCTCGGTGTGGTGGGCGGTCACGTCCCTGTGCCCGCATTCGTTGCTTTGCGGCTCGCCACCATGCGGGCACGAGAACGTGCCCGCCCACCTCGAGCACTTCGCAAAGTCCAAGAACCAAAGGACGCTGGAAACGCCGCGGCCTGTTTAATGCGATAGTCCCAACTCACGCCACGCCTCCTCCCCGGTGAGCAGGCGGGTCTTGTGGGCGAGGTGATGCTGCCAGCGGGAATCGGCGAGACGGAAATCCAGTTCGTCCTTCACGGCTTCGTGGAGGGCGGCGGCGAGGCGCTCGAGCCGGGCGAGCTTGGTGTCGTCGGATGCGGCGTTGGCACGGGCGAGGGCGGCGGTGGAGATGAATTTCGCGGGACTCTCGCCCGCGCGCTTGGCGGCGGCGGCGATGCGGCGTTTGGCGGCGGGGGCGAGCCGGATGGTGGTGGTGAGCGTGGCAGCCATGAGGCACAGCTCTAGCACACGCGGGCTGGTGTCAAGGTGGGTGCGGCCCCTCATGAATTTTTAAAACCCCTCATACCAACGGCCCGTATGTTTCAGACTTTGCCATTGTAGGCCCGCCCGTTGGGCGGGCAACCCGGCCACCGGCCTGGCCGACAGCGGGCAACCCGGCCTACAGTCTAGAAACCAAAGGACGTTGTTATGAGCGGCTGAAGGCGCTTCCGGCCGTTTTTTCTCGTCACGATCGGCCCGAACTTAACCCGCTGCCATTGCCGCACTCGGCCGGAGATCGCGCAGCGACCAGCGGAAGATGAGCCAACCGCTCGCGAGGTTGAGCAGCGCGATGCCCGTGAGCATCGCGGCGGTGAGCACGAGGGTCGGCAGGGCGGGGAGGGCGTTGAGGCTGGGCCAGATGGCGACGAGCGAGGCGCAGGCGCCGACGGCGAGGCCCCAGAGCACGAGTCGGCCGAATTCGGCGAAGACCATTTTTGCGAGCACGGCGCGCGGGAGCCCGATGGCGGTAAGCACGGCGAACTCGCCGCGACGTTCGCGGAGATTACGCGCGACGACGATGGCGAGGCCGAGGCTGCCGAGCACGACGCCGAGCGCACCGAGGACGTTGAAGATCGCGATGTAGGTATTCTCGATTTGGTGGAAGGCCATGAGCACATC
>CANIJN010000335.1 GCA_947467625.1 Opitutia bacterium
AGCCTTCTCCGCCCCCCGCCGAAAAAAATCGTTCTCGTTCTCCTAATCGTTCTCTCCTCGTTCTCGTTCTCCTAATCGTTCTCGTTCTCCTTCTCCTTCTCCGCCCCGCCCCGGCCCGCACCGTAGGGCCCTTTCCGCCCCCCCTACACCACGACCCGCTCTTTCCCGCTCACAGCTCCCCCGCCCGCACCGTCAGCGCCCGCGCCTGCTCCGCCCGCTTCCGATTTTTCTCCACGCCCAGCGCCGCGAGCCCCAGCGCATTCGCCACCGCGAGCACCGTCCCCACTCCGCAAAACGGATCGAACACCACTTTCGCCCCGACCACGTCCCGCGCAAACCGCACCGCGTGCCCCGCTGCACGCACACCCATCGCCCGCACCCATTTCTGCTCGCCGGCATCGACGATCACATCCGGGATCGCCACCACCTCCGGGCACTTCATCGCCCGCGACACCGCGATGAAATGCGTGAATCCCGGCCGCCCGTTCGTGAGCATCCCCGGCGGCCGCCGACACACGATCTTGTGAAACCGCACGCGCGCCCCCGCCTCTTCCGCCGCACGAATCACGAGCGCGCCTTTGTCGATCCACTCGCCCTCCCGCTTGATATCGCTCTGAAAAAACAGCGCCGCACTCTCCGCCGGCACCGCCGCCACCACCAGCCGCACCGCATCCAAAAACCACGTACGCCACACGTCCAACGCCACGCCCACCTCCGACACATCCGGCAACGAGGTCACCGCACACGCCCCCGCGATCACCCCGCGCTCCCGCATCCACGGCATGGCATCCGCACACATCACCTCGCGCGCCGGCTTCCCTTGTTCGCTTTGGGTCTCGTCAATCATCGTCCACCAGCGCACCACCTCCGCACGCCTCGCACAAGCCCGCGCCCCGGCACTCGCCGCAGGTGTTCATCCGTGTCGATTCGTGTTCATCCGTGCCTAAATCATCCGTTTCCGCATTGCCTCCCGGCTGCTCGTGCGTCCCGGGCCTCCGACGCACACCGGCCCCGGCGGCCCCGCTGCGTCGGCGGGTCGCCCCGAGCGCGATATTTTCCAGTAGCGCCAGCCGCTGCTCTGCGCTCGCCTCGGCCCACACCGGCGGCCGCAGCAATGTCAGCGCGTCGCCTGCCCCGGCCGCACCGCGCACGCGCACGAGCAGCCCCCATCCCGCCGGCACTTCCGCCTCTGCAAAAATCCCGGCCTCGGTCACGAGGTAGAAAAAATCCGCCGCGCGCCATCGCCACAATTTCGCAAACTTTGTGCCACCCGCGAGCCGCTCCTGCCACCTGGCCAAATCCGCCACGACCTTCCGGTGAGTCCCATGCTCGAGCCCGGAAAAGTCCCACGCCGCAAATTCCGGAAACAACTCATCCCCTCTCCGCAAATCCGGCCGGTGCCCGCCGATCAGCTCCTCCAGCTTTTTCAATCGCGCGCCCAGCTCTGCCACCTTCGCCCGGGCCTCATCCTCCCGCCGCGCATCTTTCAACAGATCCGCCCGCGCCTGTTTGCATTCGAATAGCGCCGTTCGGCGCCCGGCCCCCCGCGAACACGCGGCCACATCCGCCCGATAGCCGCTCTGCGGCACCCGCACTTCCCTCGCCGCAATCGCAAACCCATTCTCCCACGCCCAACTCACCGCCAACTCCTTCAACTGCCGATGCTGCTCTGTCTCCCCCCGTCTCATCGGCGAACCCGTGCCCACTGAGTTCTCCTCTCCTTGGTCCTTGTTCATTGGTCCTTGGTCCTTTTCCCGCTACCCGCACAGCAAGAAATCCCGCCCTTCGGCGTATCCACGTTCCACCAACCGGGCCCGATTATAGTCCCGCGCTCCCCGCGTCGTGACATAACTCAGCACAAAAATCTCCCCCGGGGCCGGCAAAGCCGCCACTCCGATCACCGGCAAACCTGTCCCACCGATTCTCCGTCCGGTCTTCTTTACATCCACATCCACATACCCCGCGATCCGCACACCCCACCCCGCCAACCACGCCGCACGCTTCCGCGTGTGCCGACCCGCGCCCCACACCACAATCTTCCGCCCCACCGCGACGCGCGCCAGCTCCCGCGCAATCCACTCCGCCTTCACCCGGAAAAAGGCGTCCGGCGCGTAGCGGGCATCCGTCCGCGTCAGCCGCGTCGGCGCGTCAGTCCACGTCAGCAACACCCGCGGCACTTTCGCGATCCGCACGCCCGCATCGAGCCACCGCAACCACAGCTCGTAGTCCTCCGGAAAATCGCCGTCGCGATATCCGCCAAGCTGCGCCACCAGCTCGCGTCGAAACATCACGCTGGGATTCACGACCGGTTGCTCGACAAAACGGCCCAATGCAATCGCCTCCGGCGTCACCAGCGCGTTCACCCAATCGACGTGCAGCGCATAACCCGCGTTCGCCGCCCGATCGCCGCCAAATTCCACGAGACAACCCACCGCGCCCACGTCGCGATTTCCCACCTGCTCGAGCCACGCGACCTGCTCAGCCAACCGCTCGGGATGCGAAAAATCATCCGCGTCCATCCGCGCGATAAACGCTCCCCGCGCCTCAGCCATCGCCGCATTCGCCGTCAGCGCCACCCCCGCATGCGCCCGCGCGCACACCCGCATCCGCGTCTCCACCTGCGCCAGCTCCCGCAAAATCTCCCGCGTCCCGTCCGTCGAGCCGTCGTCCACCACCACCAATTCCCAATCACCCCACGTCTGCGCCCGCACACTCTCCACCGCCCGCGTAATCGTCGCGGCAGCATTGAACACCGGCAAAACCACGGAGACGCGGGGCATGGTCGCAACGAAAACTCATTCACCCGCGGTGATACGAAGAAATCCGGCGCGCAGTCGGGCCCCGCCTCACTTCTTCCCCGCCCGCTCCTCCGCAATCGCCTTCTCCAGTTTCTTCACCTTCGGCGCGATCACATAGGAGCAATAGCCCGCGTTCGGATTCCGTCGGAAATAATCCTGATGGTACTCCTCGGCCGGCCAGAATTTTTCCAGCGCCACGATCTCCGTCGTGAGCGGATCGCGGAACACTTTCCCTGCGGCCGCCTTCGCTTTTTCCGCCGCCGCCTTTTGCGCCGCATCCGCAAACAAAATGATCGAACGATACTGCGGACCGTGATCGTTGCCTTGCCCGCCGACCTGCGTCGGGTTGTGCACCTGCCAGAAGAATTCCAACAACTTCTCCAGTGACACCACCGCCGGATCGAACTCGATTTTAATCACTTCCGCGTGGCCGGTCACCTTTGCGCAAATTTGCTCGTAGGTAGGATTCAACTCCTTGCCACCCGAGTAACCGCTCACGACCGACTTTACGCCGGGGAGCAATTCATACGCGGCTTCGGTGCACCAAAAGCAGCCGCCGCCTAGGACCAGAGATTCATTTTTTGCGTTCATAGAAAGGGGAGCGGCCCATGCAACCGCCGCCGCGAGGGCGAACATACCGAGGAGAGAGGTGGATTTCATCTTCGTGGGTAACCACCGTGGCGCATTTATTCCCCCGCGCAAGGGGTCGTTGCTTCCTCTGAACTTTTATCAATCGCCCCAATGAGTCAGACTTTGATTTGCCCGGTAGCCGCGAGCGCCAGCGAGTGGTAATCCGTCCACTCGCTGTTGTTACCACTCGCTGTTGATCGGCTCGCTGGCGCTCGCCGCTACGGGGGCTGATAAGGCGGACGTTAGATCAATCGCCCCAATGAGTCAGACTTTGATTTGCGAGGTAGCCGCGAGCGCCAGCGAGTGGTGATCCGTCCACTCGCTGTTGATCGGCTCGCTGGCGCTCGCCGCTACGGGGGCTGATAAGGCGGACGTTAGATCAATCGCCCAAATGATTCAGACTTTGATGTGCCAGGTAGCCGCGAGCGCCAGCGAGTGGTAA
>CANIJN010000336.1 GCA_947467625.1 Opitutia bacterium
ACCCATCACCTTACACACAGCACCCCACTATTTCGTCGATCGCTCATGACTGCCATTCCCCTTCGCTTCACGCTGATCACGTTGCTCGCGGCAACGATCCTCCACGCCCAATCACGCGCGCCTGCGACCAAGACGGGGACATCGGGCGACGACCCGGTGCAGCTCAGCCCCTTTGAAGTCACGGCCGACGTGAAGGGCTATTTCTCGGGAAACGCGATGTCAGGCACGCGTCTCAATTCGAAACTCGAAGATATCGGCGCGGCCATCACGGTCATGACGAAGGAGCAGATGGCCGATTTCGCGATGCTCGATATCAACGATATCTTCCTCTACACGGTCGGCACTGAGGGATCGGGTGATTACACGGACTTCGCCGTCAACAATGCCGGGAGTGTGGCCGATAACGTCCAGAACAATCCTCGTGGGGCGAACCGGGTGCGCGGCATCGGTTCGGCCAATCTCTCGTTTGGCAACGTCGGCCTCTCCGGCCTGACGCCTGTCGATCCGCTCAATATCGAGGGCGTCGAATTAAGCCGTGGACCGAATGCGAATGTCTTCGGCCTCGGCAGCGCGGGTGGCACGCTCAACCTGATCCCGGCGACCGCCAATCCTTCGAAGGATCGCACGCAGGTGGGGTCGCGGGCGGACAGTCTGGGCGGCTACCGTTTCGACCTCGATGCAAACCGTGTTTTGATGAAGAACCAGCTGGCGTTTCGGGTGAGTGGTGCGTTTCAGCACGACGGCTATGTGCGCAAGCCCTCGGGCACTGATTCGATCCGCTATAATGCCATGGTGCAGTTCAAGCCTTTCAAGTGGACCACGCTCAACGCGTCCTACGCGTATTATCGGATGAACGGCAATCGTCCGAATACGATCATGCCGCGCGACGGGATCTCGTACTGGGTCCAGCAGGGTAAACCCGCGTGGGATCCAGTCACGTCGACCTACACCGTCAACGGTGTCACCACGGGACTCAACGGTCCCGGCCCTGCGGCGACGCGCACGGCGATCACGAGCGACAACGCGATCCCAGATTTTTTCCAACGCACGTTCTCCGGTGCCGACAAGAGCTACGTCTTTGTTGATCAGGGAGCCGTGGCTTACTGGACGGCGCCCACGGGCAACACGAACGCCTCGGTCTCGCCACTCTTAAATAATTCAAATAACCGCTACATGGGGGTGAGCCCGGCCACGGGTGTCGCCTCGGGCCGCATCACGAGCCAGCCGTTGTTCACGACCACGCCCTCGCTCAACGACAAAACCTACTACGACTGGTCCGAGGTGAATCTTGGGGCGATGAATCGCCTGACGGATCGCACTCTCGTCGCGCGCGTGCAGGTGCAGCAGGTATTTTACAACACGCCGCGACAGACCCTCGTGGGCTCGGGCGACTGGGCGCGCGAAGACTCGCAGCGTTATCAGCGGAATATTTTCGGCACCGCCGCGACGAACACCCTCCTCGTAGATGTTAATTCGCGCCTGCTCGACGGTTCACCGAATCCGTTTTTTGGGCGTCCGTATGTCGGACTCGACCAGCCGCTCACGCAGTGGATTCCCGGGCGCGGCGAGACCTTTCGCGCGCAGCTCGCCTACAAACTCGATCTCACGCAGGAGAAGTCATGGCTCAAATGGATCGGTCTCCACAACCTGACCGGCTACGATGAATACGGCTACTCGTGGACGCGCCGTTACAGTTATCGTGACGTGCTGGCGTCGAACCACGCTTGGGTGCCGCCAGGGACGCTGCCCGCCCTCAACGGGAGTATCAACGGCGGCCAGACAGCGGGTGCGGCGCGCTTCCGCGGCTATTTCCGCTACTACCTCGGCGATGCGACCGGTACGAATGTCGATTACGCTCCGAGTACCTTCAAATATGGGCCCGCAACCTACGTGTGGGGCAACGCGGTTACGGGCGTCTTCCAACGCGACAATGCGGTCCTCGACCAACGCCCCACGCTCGACAGCGCGGGCGGCGGCAGCAATTCGCAGACCGTGAACAAGACCACCGGCGGGGTGATCCAGAGCATGTTTCTCGATGGCCGGCTCGTGACGACGTTCGGCACCCGCGAGGATACGGTCTACGACAAACGTGGCGCTGAACCCCGGTTGCTCCTGCCGGACGGCAGTGATTTTAACTACAAGGTGATTAACGGATGGGCATCCGGTGACTACGCGAAGAATGGCGGTCCGACGAAGACGGCGGGCGCCGTGCTCCGGCCGTTTCGGGGCGTGGGCTTCATCAACCGCGCCGGACAGCAGGGCGGCGCGACGGGGTTCGCGGCGCGCGTGCTTGATGGGCTCTCGCTGACCTACAACCAGAGCGACAGCTTCAATCCGCAGGGGCCGCAACAGGATCAGTTTCGCCGGCAGCTCCCCAACTCGACGGGCGATGGCAAGGACTGGGGCTTTTGGCTGAATATGAATGACGGCAAGTTCGTGCTGCGGGTGAATCGTTTCGAGACGAAGCGCATCAAGACCCGGGGCGGTGACGCCGCTACGATCGCACAGCGGAGCCTGCGTATCGACGTGTTTCAGAGTGATGCGCACCAGTTGGTAAACAATGCGCGGGCTTGGATCACGCAGTTCAATCCGACGTTCACCACGGCCCAAGTGGATGCCGAAATTGCGCGTCAAACGGGACTCTCCGTCGAGGAGCAGCGTGAACTCCAGCTGCCCGATCCTGGCATTTCATCGACCCAGGACGTGGAGTCGCGCGGCACGGAGATCGAGTTGAATTTCAATCCAAGTAAATACTGGACGGTGCAATCGTCGTTTAGCGACACCGAGACCACTAATACCAACGTCAACCCCGCAACCACCGACTGGATCGCGCGCCGAATGCCGTTTTGGACGAAGATCGTCGATCCGCGCACCGGCACGCTGTGGTGGGATACTCCCTACGGCGGTAATACGGCGCACAGTTATTTCACCAATAGCGTCGATCTCCCCTTCAAGATTTTGCAGCAGCAGCAGGGTAAATCGAATCCGCAGATTCGTCGGTATCGCGTCAAAGCCTCCACGAACTACCAGCTGGCCGGGATCACGCAGCATCGAATCCTGAGGAATTTCAATGTCGGCGGTGCGGTGCGTTGGGAAGACAAAGGCGGCATCGGCTATTACGGCGTACAGAAATTCCCCGCGTCGATCACCGAGCTCGATCCGAATCGTCCGATCTACGACAAGTCCCATTATTATGTGGACGCGTTTGTGAGCTACCGGATGAAACTCTTCGCCAATAAGGTCGGCGCCAGCATCCAGCTCAACGCCCGCAATCTCGGCGAAGACGGTCGTCTTCAGCCCGTGGGGGCCTTCCCCGACGGCACGCCGCTCGCCTACCGCATCGTCGATCCCGCGCTTTACATTTTGCAGGTGAAGTTTGATTTGTGAGGCGTTCTGTGGGGCGATTGTGCATGTGAGGAAAACGATTCGCCGTCTTGGCCATCGCCGCCGCGCTCGCCGCGAGCGGCGTGGATTTCTACATGGTACTGAATGGTGATGATGCGAATCCCGGAGCCGCCAAAGCCTTCGCGAGTCTCATCCGCGCCCGCGACGCCGTCTGCTCCGCGAAATTCCGCGCCCCCAATCACGATTGCGAATTTCTTCTCCGCGAGGGCGTCCACCGTCTCAGCGAAACCGTCGTCTTCTCCCTCGCCGACTCCGACTAAAGCCGGAATCGCCCGGGCTCAAACTCGGCTGTGACCGGCGGCGCGAACAGCGACTGTTTCTGGCGGTTGAAAAGTCACCTGAGATAAAACGAGGCCGGCGGCACCGTTGTGGGTGCCGGCGGCGGAGTGGCGAAGGCTCGGGCGGTGCGCGTGTCAGGTCGGTGCCACCGTTGGTTC
>CANIJN010000337.1 GCA_947467625.1 Opitutia bacterium
AAACACACCGGCTTCAAAATCTCCTCCGCGTGCGGATTGTCGCCGTTGGGGTTCTTGATCGACCACGGCGATTGCACGCGAAAGGCCGCCTGAAAATACGTCTCCGGCGACTTCAGGTTGCGCAGCATCAAAATGGACGACCACTGCGACACCGTCACGCCCGTGGTGAGTTTGCCGCACGAGAGCGTGATCGTCTTCGTAGCGAACCCACCGCCGATCGCCTTACGCACGGGTGGCAGCGCCTCCAAGCCGATGCCCGCGCTGGCACCCGCCGCGACGATCACCGTGTAGTCGCGCCAAAACACGTTGTGTTTCTCGCCCAGCAGATTCGCCATGGCACGACACGCTGCGACGTCCGGTAAAAACCAGAACGCGTGCTGGAGATACGGCAGCAAGCGCACATCGGAATACGGAAACGGCGGCCGCGTGCCGGTCTTGAGCGATTCCACCGACGTGGACGCATGGCCGCCGCGGATGATCTCCAGCCACTTTTGCACGTCACTCTTGTGCTTGAACTGCGCCTGGGCGCCCTCGCCCGCAGCCTCGAAGAACGCGTTCAGATCGAATTCGTCGAACTCCCCGGCGCTCGCCACCGCCACCAGTTCATCCGGCATCTGGTAGGTGAGCAGCCGCATCTGCGGCAACGCGCCGTAGGGATTCCACGGGGCGGGCTGCTGCGTCGCGAATGCCTCTTTGGCCCGCTGCTCGTCGGTGTAGGTCCAATTAAAAATCTGCTCCTCGATGAACTCGCCCGTCGCGAGCGCCTTGAACGGCGTGCCGGAGAGGTAGAGGTATGCCTTGGTGGTGATGGGCAGAAACTCGGTCTCCCGGGTCGAGAGCTCGCCGATGTCTTCGTTCACGCTTTCCAGGCCGGGGGCGTATTCGAGCTTGGTCTCTTTTTTGGCGACCGCCTCCTCCTCGCCCTCAAACAATTCTTTGGCCGTGTCGCGCCACGCGCCGAAATGGTATTCGTCGAACACCACCAAGTCCCAATTCACCGCATGCAGCCACTCGTTCTTGGCCTTGATATTCCCCGCCACGTCACGCCCCAGCAAATCCTGGAAGGAGCCGAAGTAAACGACCGGCTTTTTCCGGTCGATCTGCGTGGGATCGCCGCCGGAGGATTTTGACAGATATTGCCAGCCGTCGAAGTCCGCGTGCGATTCGAGATCCGTCTGCCACGCATCCTCCACCGCTGGCTTAAACGTTACCACGAGCACGCGTTTGGCCCCGAGTTTTTTAGCGAGTTGGTAACTGGTGAACGTTTTCCCGAAACGCATCTTCGCGTTCCACAAAAAACGTGGAACAGACCTTTTGTTCTCCGCCCACCTCGACCTGAAGTAGCCGGAAGTCATTTCGACCGCCTCGATCTGCTCCCGCCGCATTGCGAACGTCTCATGATGCGTGCCGGTCAACTTCTTGCCCGTGCGCAATTCCGTCAGGGCGGTCTTCACGTCCTTGACCGTGCAGCGCATCCACTCCAGCGCGGCGTTTTCAAAGCCCTTCTTCGCCAAGGCCGCGCGCACCGCGTGATCGCTGAAAATTGTACCGTCGTCGCGCTCGGCGGATTCGTCGAGGACGATGGTGTAGTTTTGAATCGCCGCCGTCTTGAGCTGCTCGGCGACGCGCTGCTTCACGTTGCGCGTGGTCTGGCCAATCTTGAGAAGTCCCGCGTGCGCCTTGTCCGCAATGGCGTAGGCGTAAATGCGCGGCCGAGCCTCCGGCTTAGGCGCAAGGATTTCGTCGATGCTTTTACTCATCGGCGGCGGCCTCGCTGACATCCATTGGTCGAATGACCGACTCAATGTAGTCGATCTCGGCATTGGTGAGCTCGTATTTTTTATAGAGCGCTTCATCCGTCCAGATTCGATCCCATGCCTGTTGCGGCACCCATGTATACATCGGACGAAGGGCATCTTGCGTAAACTTTCTTAAGGAAACGAGATGCCTGAAAAACTTAGTGCGATAGTAGGATTCTATGCTTCCAGCCTCGATTTCGCTCTCCGCGCAAAACGCCAGAAAAGTCTGAGTGGCAACAGATGGCGGATGACTCATCCAAGGTTTTCCGAGCACTGAGTCGGGGATTTTTTGCCCTCCATCAGAGCCAGCTTTGGGGACAAGTATTTTCCATTTATCAATCAGCGTCGCATTCTTGGTTATCATACTCTGCTGGACAAACCCGATAGCCCTTTTACCACCACGAACATAGTGAAGTGCGACATCTCCACTTTTTTTCGTTGCGTGAAATTCCTCAAAATTTGTCGCGATGCCGAATGGGGTATCCGCAGTCAGAATTTCGGTAACCGAAGGCTCTCCTGCTTTACGCACTTTTCTCAAAATCCCAACGGCCCTTGGGTCCCTAACGAACACATCAAATTCGTCCAACTGGCGCGTGGAGGTCGTTTCTTCTTTTCCACGAATCACGGTAACATCACACGATCCAGCATGAGCTTTTGACCAAAGAAAGTAACAGATCCCGCCCTTTACTTCGACGTTCGGAAAAATCTCTTTCGACACAGGAAAATCGACCAGGCGAAGAAGTTGCTTCGATTGAAGCATATCCTTGCGAAATTCATCTAACCCTCGTCCGCCAGCCAGCCAGCGCGAGGGAACAACCATAGACAAAAACCTTGGCTCAAGCTTCTTTGCCTGCTCCACGAACAGATGATAGATGGATGAATCGCTGGTGCCGCCTGCTCCGCCCTTCATTTGATAGGGCGGGTTGCCTATAATGACGTCGAATTGCATAATTTTCCCAAAAAGTTCGGTCAGTCGGACCTTGATTTTATCGGTGTGAATGAAGGCGTAAGCGTAGTTTTCCAGCGCATCGTCACGGTCCAAAACCGCCTTTGGCGCACCGCAGTAAACGCACTTGGTGTCACCCCACGCGTGCTCCAGTCGCTGGAACCAGATATTGCCAGCGTCGTTGCCAAACGCCTTGGCGATGGAGTGCTTCCCGTCGGCGTGTCGCGAACAATACACGCTCCTCCGCGCGAGCAGGCTGGTGATCTGAGTGATACCAATACCGAACACCTGCTTGGTCAGGATGTGGTTCACTCGCCTCCCAAGATCCGGAATCTGGGTCCCCAACCCTTCGGTCAGGCGGCGGGTGATCTCGCGCAAAAACACACCCGACTTCGTGCAGGGGTCGAGAAAGGTCACCGTCGGGTCGGCCCACAGATTCGCCCCTTGGTGATTCGCCGCCCACGCCTCCGTGAGTGTATCGAGCATCCGGTTGGCAAACTCCGGTGGCGTGAACACTTCGTCGTTCGAGAGATTGGCGATGCAGGTCAGCACGTCCGGATTACGCCGGCGCAGGGTAAAGCTGGCTTGCTCGCTCATGTGACCGCCTCCGGCGCGGCAGCGGCCAACTCGCCCACCGTCATCGGCGGGTAGGTTTTGGCCGCCGTGAAAATCTCGTGCATGCCGAGATTGGCAAAAAGTGAGTCTGCCGCGCTGAATGCCGAGGACTGGGTGAGATTGTCGAAACGGAAGTCGCGCCGCTGAAACCGGCCTTTGCCCAAGTAACCCCATTCGGCAAAAGTGATCGGCTCGGCGCCGTGGGTGCGCATCGTCAGCGCGTCGCCGTGGACGAGGTTTTGCGAAAGCACGTAAAACCCGGCGCGATACAGGTCGTCCGTCGGTGCCAGCGCCAGATACTCGGCGAAAATCTCCAGTAAGTTAGCGCGACACTCGACGATGTTGTCCGGCAGCAGCTCGATCCCGTAAACGCACATCAGACCGAGTAGCGCGTAGTGCCGCCGCTCGAAGTCAGACTTGCCGTATTTGAGTTCCACGGCGGCGAGTTTGCGCCGCAGAATCTGCACGAGAAAGTT
>CANIJN010000338.1 GCA_947467625.1 Opitutia bacterium
ACGGGCGGGCATCGCGGCCGCAAACGTTCCCTGCTGCAGGGCGGCATCGGCGTACCCTTCATCGCCCGCTGGCCCGGCAAGATCCCCGCCAGCAACGTTGACGACACGACGCCCCTCACGGCCGTGGATCTGCTGCCGACGTTGTGCGCACTGGCGGGCGCCCCATTGCCGGGAAGTTACGCCCCTGACGGCGTCGACCAGAGCGAGGCGCTGTTGGGTAAATCCACCTCGCGACGCGCCAAGCCGATCTTCTGGCAATGGCCGACGCCGGGCAAACCCGGGGACAGTTGGCCGACCCTTGCCGTGCGCGATGGCGACGGAAAACTACTGGTTGGAAAAGATACGAAGCCCCTCGAGCTTTTCCGTTTTCCTCAGGACCGATGGGAAAAAACCAATGTCGGCGAACAGGATCCCGCCGAGGTGAAGCGCCTGCAAGCGCTCCTCGCCGCTTGGACGGCGACCCTCCCCCGCCAACCCGATCCGCAGTGTTTTTCCAAAACGCGCTGAGCCCAGCCACACGTCAGCGCGTTTCCCGCCACTCCCCTTTTCCCGCCCCCACGACCCATCCCGCATGAAACCACTGCTCCTCTTCGCGCTTGCCCTTTTCGCGTCTTTCTTCGTTCCCGGTTTTTCTTTCGCCGCGCAACCCAACCTCATCCTCTTCCTCGCCGACGACCTCGGCTATGGCGACCTCGCCAGCTACGGCCATCCCATCATCAAGACACCGAACCTCGATGCGTTCGCGCAACAGGGCGTGCGGCTCACGCACTGCTACTCCGCCAGCGCCGTCTGCAGTCCGTCGCGCTCGGCGTTGCTCACAGGGCGCACGCCGTTTCGCAACGGCGTCTACACGTGGCTCGCCGAGGGCGGTGTCGCGCACTTGCGCACGAGCGAAATCGCCTTGCCGCGACTGCTCAAGGGCGCGGGCTACGCGACCTGCCACAGCGGCAAGTGGCATCTGAACGGCCTCTTCAACCATCCCGCGCAGCCGCAGCCCGGCGATCACGGCTACGACTGGTGGATGGCCACGCAGAACAACGCCGGTCCGTCGCACGAGAACCCGAGCAATTTCGTCCGCAACGGCCAGCCGGTCGGCCCGCTGCAGGGCTACTCCGCGCCGCTCGTCGTCGGCGAGGCAATCACGTGGCTGAAGGAAAAACGCGACACCTCGAAGCCGTTTTTCCTCGCGGTGTGGACCCACGAACCGCACTACCCGATCAAATCGGACCCCAAGTTCAAGGCCCTGTATCCCAATCTCACCGACGATGTGCAGCGCGAGCACCACGCCAACGTCACGCAGATGGATCACGCCTTCGGGATGCTCATGAAATCGCTCGACGAGCAGAAGCTCACCGACAGTACGTTTGTTTTTTTCACCTCGGACAACGGCCCCGAAGGCGACGGCATCACGACGCCTGGGCGCGGTTCCAGCGGCGGCTTGCGCGAACGCAAGCGCTCCATGCACGAGGGCGGCATCCGCGTGCCGGGCCTCGCGCGCTGGCCCGGCAAGATCAAGCCCGGCACCACGAGCGAGGTGCCCGTCATCGGCAGCGACGTGTTTCCCACGATGCTCGCCATCGCCGGCGTCAAGCCGCCCGTCGACCGCGTGCTCGACGGCGTGAACATTTTGCCCGTCCTCACCGGCACCCTGACGAAACTCGACCGCCCGCAGCCCCTCTACTGGCGCCTCAATATGGCCCCGAACGCGAAGGTCGCGATGCGCGTGGACGATTGGAAGATTCTCGCCAACGCGGAACTCACCGAGTTCGAACTCTACAACCTCAAAACCGACGCCCGCGAAACCACCGACCTCACGGCCACGGAGCCGCAACGTTTCGCGGCGTTGCGCGACCAACTCCTCAAGCACCATGCGGCCGTCGAAGCCGAGGGCCCCGATTGGTGGCGGCACCTGGGTCCAAGCGGCCTCGCCAAGGTGGACGGACCTGCGGTGAAAAAGGGGAAGAAGAAATAGTCCGATGGTCGCCGCCCCAAAGCTGTTCTCCGCCGGCACGCCGCCATTTGGAAACGATTCCCATCGGCCGTCGCGCGCGGCGTTGCTTTGCTCCCCATTCTGTTGACCAAGGTTATCCGTAAAATTGAACCATTCCCGCCCACCATGAAAACCAACGCCCTCATCCTCGCCCTCGCGCTGACCACCGACGCCATGTCCGCTGAGCCACCCAAGGCTGAACGGTTTGGCCAGACGCCCGATGGCACGCCGGTCGAAGTCTTCACGCTCACCAACCAGCATGGCATCAAGCTGCGCACGATGACCTATGGAGCTATTGTGCTCAGCCTCGAAACACCGGACCGCAACGGCCAGAACGCCGACATCGTGCTCGGCTACAATACGCTCGCTGACTACGTCAAAGACACGCCGTACTTCGGCGCGATCGTGGGTCGCTACGGCAACCGCATCGCGAATGGAAAGTTTAGCGTCGACGGCAAGGCGTACACGCTGGCGACGAACAACGCTCCCGGCGGTATCCAATGCTCGTTACACGGCGGGTTGAAGGGTTTTGATAAGGTCGTGTGGCGCGGCGAAGCGCTGGTGATGAAGGGAGCGCAGGGAGTGAAGTTTACCTACACCAGCAAGGACGGCGAGGAGGGTTACCCCGGCACGCTCAAGCTGAGCGTCACGTATCTACTTACCGACGACAACGAATGGCGCATTGATTACGAGGCGACCACGGACAAGGCCACGCCGGTCAACGTCACGCAACACAGCTACTTCAATCTCAGAGGCGAAGGTAACGGCGACATCCTCGGCCATGAGATGACGTTCAAGGCCGCGAAGTTTACGCCGGTCACCGTCGGCCTCATTCCAACGGGCGAGCTACGCCCGGTCAAAGGCACGCCATTCGACTTCACCACTGCGCATAAGATCGGCGAGCGCGTGCAGGCCAAAGACGAGCAGATGACGTTCGGCGGCGGCTACGACCACAACTGGGTGCTCGACAACCAAAGCGGGAAACTGGCGCTCGCCGCCACCGTGCGGGAACCCACGTCAGGCCGCGTGCTCGAGGTGCTCACCACCGAGCCCGGGATGCAGTTCTACTGCGGCAATTTCCTCGACGGAAAACTCACCGGCAAGAGCGGCCAGCCCTATCCGTTCCGCAGCGGCTTTTGCCTCGAAACGCAGCACTATCCCGATTCCCCCAACCAGCCCTCCTTCCCGAGCACCATCCTTAAACCCGGGCAGACGTTGAGGAGCACGACCGTGTATCGTTTCAGCGCGAAGTAACGTAAAACTGACCTGTGCACTCCACGCCGCGCCGAAACATCGATTGGAGCGCCTTTCACGCCAGCAATCCCGCAACCTCGATCCGCACGGGCCAATCATTCATTGATGATTTGGCCCGTTTCACGGCAGCGTGTTCACGGCGCTCGCCGCGCCTCTCACTGGACCACGACCTGCGCGTTCTCGACGATTAGCGCGTAGTTGTAGCCGCTGCCGAAATCGCGGTCGCTCGCGAGGAGGCCCGTCACGAGCACCAGATCGCCCACCTTCACCACGGCATCAGTCGTGACCGTCAGGTCGTTTGTGCCCTCGGCACCGGAGCCGTCGCGCACGTGTAGCCAATTTTTACCCAGAATCCCGCCGTTGAATTTCACGACGCGCCCGCGCACCGCGATGGCTTTACCGGCAAACGTCGCCTTGCCCGTGACAATCTCCGTCACCGTCTGGCCACCGTCGGCCCGCTTGATATTCGTCAGATCGGGTCCGACTGGCTTCGCTGACGCCGGAATCGCCGGATGCCCCTTGGGCAATTCACCGCTCGC
>CANIJN010000339.1 GCA_947467625.1 Opitutia bacterium
AGCACGGGGCACGGTTTGCCGCAGCTAATGCAGGCGGCGTCCGCGACGACTTTGTGCGCGGCCCAGGTGCGGTCGTCGTCTGCTCCACACGTGAAGATATGAAGCCGCTCGACGGCGGACGCAGCAACGGCAGCGGTGCAGAGCAGGAGGAAAGTGGAGAGGACTTTGCGATGGAGCATGGCAGGACGTGCGGGGAAGAGTCGAAGTTGGCGTGACCAACCTCAAGCCGCGGGTTTGAAAAAGCGAAAGCGTGGTTTTTCGGCGTCCCAAAGCGGCTTGGGTCAAGCCGCTCCGCAGCCAAGCGTTCCTAGAATCGGCCCTTGAAGCCGATGGTGATGATTGAGCCGAGTTCCTGGCGGCGGCGCTTTTTGAGGTATTCGGCGGCGCCAGGCGGATACTGCGTGTTGTCGATGTTGAAACCGGGATCGTTGATGTCGGTCATCGAGCCAAAGATCGCGAGCTGCTTGGTAAGGCTGAACTGAGCGTTCAGGCCTACGCGGAGACGCTCGCCTTGGTAGTTAAAGGTTTCGGGGGGAATGCCGTTCGCGGTGCTGACGCCAACGGCGGTCTGGCGCGTCTCGCCTTGATAGGTGAAGGTGAGCTTCACGTAGAAACGCGGACGCACGAAGTTGAGGCCCCCCGCGTAGTTGCTCGGGGCGAAGGCGGAGAAGTCGGCTTGATCGCCACCGCTGAGCCGAAGCCTCGTGGCGTTAGCGAAGAGCTGGAAGCCGCGCGCCCATTGCGGGAGAAAGAGGAGCTGTTGGTTGTAGGCGAACTCGAAGCCGGTGATGCGCGCGCTCCCGCCATTGGTGAGCGTGGTAATGTCGTAGCCAAGGTAGAGCGGGTCATCCGGCAGGCCGTAGCGGTCGAGCAGCTCGGGCGTGGCGTCGGCCGTGACCGAGTTGAAGAAATCCTTGATGTTGCGCTGGAAAACTCCGACGGAGCCGTAGCCGCCCTTGATCTGGTAAGACTCGAGTGAGAGCTCGTAGCCGCGGGCGATCCACGGTTTCAGGCCGGTGTTGTTCACCGTGATCGTCGGATTCGCGACGGTCGGCTCGGAGATCGCGCTGCCGGGAATGATGTTATTCAGATTCGGCCGGGCGATCGTCTGCGAGTAGGCGCCGCGGAGCAGTAGATTTTCGGCGAGCGTGTAGGTGAGGTTCAGGCTCGGATAGAAATCGTGGTAGGTGCGAATCGCGCGGGTGCCACGCTCGATGTAGCGGAGGCGGGCCCGGGCGAGGGCGTCAGTGGTCAGCAGCACGGGTTGAATGCCGGCCTGCGCGGCGTTGCCGTCGACGAGCGTGCCGGTGGCGGTCTTCTGATATTGCGCGGTGGGATCGTCGAGCTGGCCCTGGCCGTCGTCCTTGGTCCGCTCGAAACGCACACCACCGACGACGAGCAGGCGATTGTCCAGCAAGCGAACATCGCCGCGCACGTAGCCGGCGGTGATGGTCTCGGCGAGCTTGCGCGAGTTGGCCGTATAATTCTGGAGGTAAGTCGCTTCGTTTTGCACGAACCAGTCCGGGTGCTGTTGGAATATCTGGTAGTATTTGGGGAGGCTGATCCAGCCGACCTTGCTGCCGAAGAGCGTGGGCGCCTCGTTGATGAAGGCCGTGTCAAAGACGTCGAAGTTCGACGCGAGCTTCGCGGCGCTGGCGGTCTGGCCGTTGGGCGTAAACGTCCAAGTCTTCGCAAACGAGCGGGCGTCGCGCACCTGCTGGTCGACGTAGAAGCCAGTCTTGACCGTGAACGATAGCGGCGCGGTAAAGCTGCGCGTGACGTCGAGCTTCGCCGTGCGTTTCTGAGAGAGAATCTTGTTCTGGTTGGACGTCGGATTGCCGAGCACGAAATTGCCGCCACCGAAGACGTCGACGGGCACGCGCGCGGCATTCGTGGCGGAGTAGCGCACCGGGATGTTTGCGTCGCTCTCGCCAATGCCTTCGCCGCGCAGGATCAGGCCAGTGATGGAGGAGGTGGCGGCGTTGAAGTGGCCATTGTCGATGTCGTCGAGGAACGACTCCGAGCGCGAAAGGGCGCCGAGGGCATGGACGGTCCAGGTGTCGCCGCGGTGAACGTATTTCACTGTGAGGTGCGTGGTGTCGGCACCGGTTTCCTGATTCGTGCCGGCGCCCTGCGTGACCGTGCCTACGGCCGTGGCGGCGCCTTGCGTGAAGGTGGCGTTGCCGGCGGCACCGGCGCCATACGTGGCTGCGTAGCTGAGGCGCATGATGTTGTTGGATACGTAGCGATGCTGGATGCTCGCGCTCAACACGCCGCGCTCCGTGACCTTCCAGTCCGCGCCGGCTTGGGCGGACCAGGACTGGATGACATTGGCGAGGCTGAGCCAGGTGCTGACGCGCTGAAAGCCGTTGTTGAAATTCCAGTCGGCTTGGGTGTCGAGGGCCCCGTCGCGCTCCATCGGCTTCAGGCGCCACGAGCGCGAACCTCCGAAGCTGAGGGCGAACTTCCGGTTGACCGGATGAAGGTAAGTGAAATCAAACGACGGCTGTTGGAATTCCGGGCTCAGTTTTTTCGTAGGGCCGCGCGGGCCGCCGTCGAACGTGAGTCCGGTGTAGCCGTCGGTGATGAGGTAGACCTTATAATCGAAGACCGGGCGCTTCGCCTCAAAGCCACTTTTGCTGATGATATTGACGGAACCGCCGATGCCGTTGGCGGGCTGGTCGGGCACGGGGGTCTTGTTGACTTCGATGCGCGAGATGTTGGCCATCGGGACGTCGAGGAGGGATTGCATGCGGCTGTTGCCCCGGGCGCTGGCGAGGTCCGCGCCGTCGAGCTGCATCACGGTGTTGCTCTCAGGGAAACCGCGCAGCGCCATGGAGCTGGCGGTCTGACCGCCGTCAACGATGCCGACACCGGGCAGGAATCGCATGAGTTCGCCGATGCCTTCCGCGTTGCGATCCCCAAACTCGTCGAAAGCGACGATCTGCTTGATGTTGGCGGCGCTCCTGCGCTCGTTCTGCGCGATAGCTTGGGCGCTCATCTCGCGGTCGGCGACGACGTTGTAGGTTGCGAGCGTGACGACGGAACTCGCGGCGGGGGCGCCGGCGACGGCGAGATCGAAATCGCGTTGCGCGACGGCGGCGGCGGTGACCGGCACGACAGCGATAGCGGGTTCGAGGCCGACATAGGACACGGCGAGACGCGCTTCGCCGGCCGGCACGCCCGCGAGGCGATAGGCACCGAAGTCGTCGGTTTCTGTGGTGAGCTGCGTGCCCTCGAGGACGACGCGGGCGGCGCGGAGGGCGCTGCCGGTGGCGGCGTTGAAGATGCGGCCCTCGATCGCGCCCGTGGGGACGGCTTGCGCGCGAGCGTCGACTGCAAAGATGAGAGCGAGGGAAAGCGCAGCGAAACGGAGGGCGGTCTTCATTGTAGAGAGACGAAGCGAGGGACTTTCGTTTGGGGAGCAGCGGCGATCGGCCCGAGTCAGCGGGTGAGCGGGGCAGGCGCGGATGAGTTACTGCCGTCCGTGAGCCATTCGAGATTGAAACGGGCGAGCGTGATGCGGGCGTAAGGCCAGTCGGTCCGGGTGGAGTTGGGACGCGTGGCACCGGGACGTCCATTCTCGAACAGGCAAAGGATCGTGCCGTCGGGCAGCACCGCGAGGTCGCTGTAGGCGCTGGGTCCCGGTTCGAGTGAACGGGTCGCCGCCCAGGTCCGTCCGTCGTCGGAGCTGAGCTTCACGGAGAGATTCTCGCGATCACGGCGAGAGCCGGGGGTGGCCGCGCCGCTGGCTCGCGCTAGGGAGACCGGGCCCGA
>CANIJN010000340.1 GCA_947467625.1 Opitutia bacterium
CGTGCGCTTCCGGCTGGACGGCGAAATGCACGGCCACGTTCGGCTGCCCGTTGCGCAACGCGAGGCATTGCTCGCGCGAGGCAAGATTTTCGGCGGGATGGACATCACGGAGAAACGCCTGCCGCAAGACGGACGCGCCGTGCTCCGGGAGCGGGGCCGTCGGTTTCACCTGCGTCTCAGCACGCTGCCCACCGTCCACGGCGAGAGTCTCGTCATTCGGCTGCTCGACCAAACGATGCCGAGCCAGGATTTCGCGCAGCTCGGGCTCGCGCCGCCGCAAGCCGAGGCGCTCCGCGCTTCATTGGCCGGACCGGCCGGACTTGTTTACCTCACCGGGCCAACCGGTTCGGGCAAGACCACGACCTTGCACGCGGCGCTCCACGCGCTCGATCACGAAGGCCGTGTCATTCACACGCTGGAAGATCCCGTGGAATACGAATTCCCCGGCATCCGGCAGACGGAAATCCGCGAAAAGATCGGGCTGACGTTTGCCGCGTCGCTCCGCGCTCTGCTGCGGCAGAATCCCGACATTCTGCTCGTGGGCGAAACCCGCGATGCCGAGACGGCGCAGCTCGCCATCCGCGCGGCACTCACGGGGCATCTCGTGCTTTCGACGTTGCACACCAACGACGCGTTGTCGGCCATTCCTCGGCTGCGCGATTTGGGCGTGGAAAGTTTTCTGTTGGCGGCGTCGCTGCGCTTGGTCGCCGCCCAGCGGCTCGTGCGTCGGCTCTGCGCCGAATGCAAGGAGCCCCATCCCGACAACACCCGGCTGCGCGAGGCGCACCGAATGCCCGACGCGCACTTTTGCCGGCCCGTCGGCTGTCCCGCGTGCCGCGCACGGGGGTTTCAGGGCCGGCTCGCGATCCACGAAGTGATCCCGGCCGAGAAGTTTCTGCCGTTGATCGCGGCGAACGCGCCGTTGGCCGAACTGGCGGCGCTCCGCGATCGCGAAGGCGGCGCCACCCTCTGGCAGCACGGCCTCGCCGCCGCTGCGCAGGGTCTCACCACCATCGAACAGGTCGCCCGCGTCCTCTGATTTTTTCACCGGGCCATTTGGCCCATAACCCCAAAACATATGAAGAATACCAAAAAAACACGTCTCCTCACGCAGGGCTACTCCCTGCTCGAACTCGTCCTCGTCCTCGCGATTGTCAGCGTACTGGTAGGCCTGCTCTTGCCGAAAGGCTTCGATGCGTTGCGCAACGCGCGTATCCAGCAAGTCGAGAAAACCGTCGATACGCTCAAGACCGCGCTGACCGACTATCTCTCGATGGCTGGAGGCAACGGCAGTCTGCCGCGCACTGAGGGCACCGGTATTCCGACCGCTGGTGCCGCTCTAACGGGTGCGACTGAGGTCGCGAAAGGTAACGCCGCGCGGCTCGACACCGTGCTGCTGGCCACCGGCAAAATCGAGAAACCGCTCGCCCTGCGCATGGGCACGCAGTCTTTCACATCCACTGGCACCGGGAACGAAGTCACTTGGAGCCAGGCCGCGCTCGGCTTCGTGATGACGCCGGATGCCGCGCCCCAGCGCAATTGGTCCAACGTCACGCGCGCCGAAGCTCGCACCGCAAATCCGGCGCTCGCGCCGTCGGCTGCACTTGGGGCGAACTTTCGGTTGGATGGCACGACGAACCTCAACGCGAACTACGTCGTCGCCTATCTGGTGATCCCCGCGTGCCCCGCGAAGGACGCCTATGAATTGGCCGTCGCGATGAACGGCGCGCAGCTCGCGCCCGTCGAAGGCGCCGCGTCCGACACCGGTCTCGTCGCCTACGCCGCCCCCACCAACGGAGTCACCGACGTTTATGTTTATCTCACGTCCATCTGAGCCGCTCACCGTGCTGTTGTGGGGCGACCACTGGTGGTTCGCCGGCACCGGGGCGTCGGTCAAATTCTCGGACCTTGAGCAAGCGGTCGAGGTGCTCGTTGCGCGCTACGCGGATGAACCGAAACCCGTCCGCCTCCGGTTGGTTTTCCAACCGGATGCACTTGAGACGGTCGCCGTCGCGTGTCCTCAAGGAGACCGAGCGACGCTGGCCGCGGCCCTCGCCGAGGAATTCCCGTCGCTCCGCATTCCCGGCTGTGCGTGGAGCCACGAGCCCGTCGTGCCGATGGGCGGTGAGTTCGCGACCCTGCTGCATTTCGAGACGCAGCCCGGACTGCTGGGGCTCGCCACCCGACTCGCCCAGCGCGGGCTCGCCGTCGACTCGGCGTGGCCGCTCGCGACGTTCTTGCACACGCTGCCCGGCGAGGGGAGTGAAGCGGGCGCGGTCACTGTGGTGGCACTACAGGCCCAACGGGCCGTCGCTTATCGTCATCCCGCCGACGGCGTTCGCACGGCCTTGCTGTGGCATGGCGAGTCGTCGGTCGCCGACGTGGGCGCATGGCTCGGCGACGTACTTGCGCGTCACACCGAGGAAGCCGTACTGCTCGTTTGCGCGGACGAGGAAACCGCCTCTGCGCTCGGAGCCTTGGTGGGAGTCGAGGGCTACCCCGGAGTCGAGCAGGTCACCTTGCATGAGGCGCTCGCCCGACCGGTGGTGTTGCCCCGCTATCATCCGGCCCAACTGTTGCCCCGCACATCGGCGGTGACAGCGCAGCGTGCGCTGATGGCGGCGAGCGTGGCCTTGCTGATCGCGGCCGGTTGGTCGGGGGGCGCGTATGGCCACGACTTCGTTGCTAGGCAGGTCGCCGTCAAAGACCAGCAGGCCCGGTTGACCGCGCTGCGCGGCGAGGTCGCACAGTTGCGCGAGAACGCCGCTGAAATTGCCGCGCTGCGCCGCTCGCTCGACGGTGGCGCCGTGGGACCACCGTGCGGCGCGTTGCTGGAGAAAATCTCCACCACACTGCCGGCGCAGGTCACGCTCACGTCCCTGCGCATCACGGGTCGGAGCTGGGCGCTCGACGGCTGGGTCGCACCGGGTGCGGGGCTGCGCGCAGGGGAGGAATGGCGCACGCGGCTAGCGCCGCCGGGTGCGCCGTGGACTGCGGAAACCAAGCCCGGCGCGGGCGGGTTCTTCAGTCTCACGGGAGGATTTCTACCATGACCACGTCATCTTCGATCTCGCGGCGCGTTTGGCTCACGTTCGGCGGCTGCGTTCTGCTGTTCGGCATCGTGTGGTGGATTTCCCACTACGAGCAGCCTGTTCCCACCGCTGGGGCGGCGGAATTCGCCGTGTTGACCAGCGACTGCGCCCGGTTGCAGGGCAGCGACGAGCGCGTGCGCGATCTGCTCCGTGAACAACAGCGGGGGCTCACCCAAATCGCCTGGACTCCCGCCAGGTTAGCCACGTTGCAGCAAGGGCAGGGCGCCGGCTGGCGTTGGAGCTGGGAGCCGGGCGAACCGCGCAGCCGCGTCACGCTGCAACGGGTCGCGCCCCGGATCGAGGAATGGCCGGCTTACGCGGCACTCGTGGCCGAGCTGGCTGCGCAACCGGGGGTGATCATCGAGTCCGTCGAGATCCTCGCCGACGGGGCGGCCCGGGACCGGCGATTCACGCGGGTCGCGATCGGTCTCCGGTTCATCGTCGCGGTCGCACCGTCTCGCGACGGACAGCGGGCCGCCCCGAGCCGCGGCCCGCCGACCGTCGCGCCGGCGGAGGGTCCGGCCACGCCCCGGAAGGTCGGGGTCTCCACTCCGCGCCGCCGCCCGTCCGCCTTCGCCGAGCCTCCGGCTCCCGGGACGGCCGTCACTTCGTTCCGACCCCGACCCTCCGGGTTGCAGGGCCGGC
>CANIJN010000341.1 GCA_947467625.1 Opitutia bacterium
CTGTCAGGTGGCCGAATCGTGCTGCAGACGAGTCCGTTGAGATTTCGGAAGTCCGCGTTTACGGTGAGGGTATCCGGAGAGAGCAGAACGAGATAAGGCGGATTTGCGACCGTGGGATACGGCACGAGGGCAAGGTCCCACTGACGGAGGCCGCTCACGTGCGGCGGAGTGCGAGGCTGCGGGCGGCGGCGGCACTGATGGCGTTGTCGAGGGCAACATCGGCGGCTGTCAGCTCCAGTTTGAAGGGCTTCCGGGTGGACGCAGGAGGTTTGCGCGGTGCGCGGCGTCGGATCGGTTTGGAACGAAGAAGCGTGCTCATGTGAGCGGGCAGTGTGGGCAGGCGGTGGACGTTTTCAATCTCTGCGTGAGCGAAGAATGAGGATGAAATTATCGGCCCGAGCCGGGCTTCACGGCGCAGGGCATCGCGGAGACGCCGTAGAGGGTGTCAACGAGGCGGACGAAAGGCGGGAATTTCAGAGCGAGGTGCGCGAGGGCGCGGAAGACGCGGCGATGGCGGAGGCTTTTGACGACTTTGAACACGACGGTGCCGGCGTAGCGAACGGGGAGCGGCTCGAGTCCGTGGGCGCGATAGAGGCGTGCGAGGCTGCGGGGATTAAAGAGGCTGACGTGGATTTCGGGTGTGCAGTAGCGGTAGTGAATCCCGTGGCGGCGGGCGACGGGGCAGTCGAGGTTGCCGGTGGTGAGGAGGAGGAGGCCGCCGGGCTTGAGCAAACGGGCGAGGAGCGCGACGGCGGAGGCGGGGTCAGGCAGATGCTCAATGACCTCGATCATGCTGATCACATCGTAGGTCGCGGACGGCTCGCGGGTGATTTCGTCGAAGTCGAGGATACGGAAGCCGTCGTGGGTTTTGAGGAGGGTGGCATAGGAACCGACGTCGTGGCCGGTGAGCGCGAGCGGGCGGCCGGCGAACGCGGCGCGCTCGCGGAGAAATTTGAGGAAGCCGCCGGCGCCGCAACCGAAGTCGAGCCAGTGCAGCGGAGCTGGGGAGGGGGAAGATGGAGAGAGGGGGGGAAGACGGGGAGAGGGGGAGACGGCGAGGTGGGATTCGGCGAGGCGGGCGAGGTCGGCGAATTCGAGGGCGCGGTCGGTGCAGCGATAGTCGCGGTACTCAACGGCGTAGTCGACGAACGGGTCGGGACCCTGGCCGCGGTAGTAGGCGTCGTTGTAGATTTCGAAACCGGAAAACGGTTCGACGAAGAGCAGTTCGCAATCGCGGCAGGTGTGAAAGGCGAACTCCTCGCGGATGAACTCGCCGCGTTTTTTCCCGCGGAGCGTGAGTTGGGTGGAGCCGCAGGCGCGGCACGTGGGGGTGGCGGAGGTCATCCGAGGTGGACGGTCCCGCCTTTCACGAGGCGGGCTACGGGGGGACGACGGAGGGCGATCCAGAGGGAGAGGAGCAGGAGGACGGCACCGGTGGCGCAGAGGGCGAGGTTACGCGGCCAGTTTTTGGGGACGTAGCGGAAGGTGATGCGGTAGTCGCCGGGGCCGTCGACGGTGATGCCTTTGAACGTGTGGTTCAGGCGGAGGACGGGGGTTTTCTGGCCATTGACGGTGGCGCGGAAATCGCCGGGCCAAAAGACTTCGTTGAGGACGATGACGCCGGCGGATTTTGCCCGGATGGTAAAGGTCGTGGAGTTTTCGGTGAGCACGTAGTCGGTCGCGGCGGTGACGGTGCGGTCGACGAGGCCGCGGGGAATCGAGAGGAGCGCGGGGCTGCGGACCAGATCGGGGCGTTGGGCGACGGCAAAGGGGCGACCGTCGCCGGCGCGAATTTTTTGGACGAATTCTGAGGGGGTGTCGTAGGTGTCGAGGTGGTCGGTGAAGAAGGCGCGGGGCCAAGCGGTGGCGCTTTCGTAGACATCGAGGTCGGCGCCCTTGACGATTTTAAGGGCGCGGCCGAGGACGCCTTGGTCGCTTTGAAGATCGAGGTAATGGCGGACGTTGAGGGCGTCGAAGATGGGGCGGGCGAGGGCGGCGTTCGCGACGTCGACGTAGAGACGCCAATCCCACCAACGTTCAATCCCGGGGGGGGCGATGGCGGCGGTCATGAACTCTCGCATGAACGGATTCACGAGGGCATCGGGGCCGTGGATGGTTTCGAGACCATAGGCGCCGGTCCAGCCCGGGTGGAAGTTACCGTGGAAACCGAAGGCGCGGGAGGGCTCACGTTGTTGAGCGGCGCGGAGAAATTCCATGGCCTCGGAGCGGGCGTGGAAATCGGCGCGCACGGTGGGGCGCGCGGTGTAGGTGTCGAAGCCGACGGCGCTGGCGTGGAGACCGGTGCGCCAGAGGAAAAGGAGCGTGCAGAGGGTGAGGAGAAGGGCGGCGGAGGCGGTGAGGCGACCACGCGTGAGTGCGCGGCGGGCGGTGAGGGCGAAGCTGACGGCGGCGGCGAGGAAGGCGGCGAGGGTGGCCCAGACAAACGGGCTGACGGGAAGCGTCTGGCCGGGGAGGAGCGTGGTGAACGTGGTGTTGGGACCGAAGAGCGAGCGGTGAGCGGCTTGGCGGAAGGCGATCCAAGCGAAGACGAGGGTGAAGAGGAGCAGGCCGGCGACGATGAGATCGGCGCGACCGGCGGGGGTGCCGAGGCGGCGGGCGGCGGTCGAGAAACCGACCCCAGCGAGCACGGACCACAGGACGATGAGAACGCAAGAGAACGTATTATCGAGGTGGGCGATGTTCGAGAGGAACGGGATTTGCACGATCCACGCGGGCGGGATGAGTCCGAAGGCGAGCGAGAGCGGCAGCAGCGAACTGACGGCGAGGGCGAGGGTGGCGCGGTCGTTGAAGTGGTGGCGGAGGGTGGCGAGGAAATAGAGGAGGCCGAGGAGCAGGAGGAAATTTAAGGACGGATCAAAGGTGCGCTCTGCGGCCATGAGGGGCCGGTAGAACAGTTCGTCGAAGAGGCCGAGGAGCAGGCCGGGCTGGATTTGGAACGCGCTGGCGGCGTTGTAGCCGGTGTAGGCGGTTTTGAGGGTCGTGAGAAAAGTCGCCCAAATCGGGGCGGTGAGGAGAACAAAGAGGAGACCGGCCCACGTGAGGGCGGCGAGTGTGCCGAGGCGGTGACGCAGGGGAGCAGCGGAGGAGAGGAGGATGCAGGCACCGGAGAAATTGAGGCAAAGCAACAGCATGTAGGCCTCCTTCACCGTGCCGCTATTCATGAGCGCGAGGTTGGCGACGATGAGACCACACGCCCAGCCGGCCGTTCGCGCGCGGGGTGTCAGTGGAGAGGAGGCGGCGTCGGCGGGCGTATCCGCTTGGCTGACACGGAGCCAGCAGTAGAGCACCCACGGTGCGTAGCAGAGACTGAAGAAGGCCGGATGGTTGACGCGGTAGATGAAGAAGCCGACGAAAGGCGCGGCGAGGGTGACGAGGGCGGGGGGGAGGAGGGATAGGAGCGGAGAGGGAGAGAGGGGGAGAGGGGGAGAGGGGGAGAAGGAGAGTGGGGGAACGGACGCACTGAGGCGGAGGACGATGAGGCCGAGGGCGGTGGCGAAGAGCCATTTGGCGACGAGGTATTTGACGTCCCACGCCCACGAGGCGCCGTTCGCGGCGATCACGAAAAAG
>CANIJN010000342.1 GCA_947467625.1 Opitutia bacterium
ACGGATTTGCGCTCGAAGACATGCGCCTCCGCCGACCGCAACGCATCCAAGGGAGTGACGGGATCGAGTTTCGCAGGCCCACCCTGTGCGGCCGCGACCACCGCCCGCAGGGTTTCCAAGTGCGCGCCCGCTTCGGTCAGCCAGCCCGCGCGCAAGGTCGCGGCGGTTGCCTTGGTTTTCTCGGACCGGCTGCGCACGGCAATGGCCTGAAGTTCATTTTGGGAATTCGCTCCGCTCGCCGCCGCCTGCCGGAGGATCTCCCGCCGCCGTTTGCTGAACATCTCGCGCAACTCCGGTGGGACGCCTTTCACCGCGAAGCCGAGGCGCTGGCCCGGCTCCAATTCATACCCGGCCGCCGTCATGAATCCGGCGAGCTTGTTGTAACAAACCTCCCGCAGGTAGCCTTGATGGCGGTAAAACTCTGAGGGTTGAACGCTTTTCCAACGACCCTCGGATCCGTCGTAGGTGAGGTTCATGATGCACACATGGGTGTGCAGCTGCGGGTCGAGTGCCCGGTTGGCGTCATGGGTGACGACGGATGCCACCATATTACCGGTGCGACGGTCGACATTCTGACCGGCGCGCCGCACGCGGGTCGCGGTCAGCGCTTCCATCTCCCGCAGCGTCTCCGCCACCGCTTCCTGCCACCAGCGGCCGATCCGCTCGTCGCCACCCACGAGATGAAGAACGGAAACATCCTTGGGCGGCGATACCTGTCCAAAATAACAGACCCGTCGATGCTCGCCTTTATCCCGCACCATGAGTTTTTCACCGGACACCGGGTGCAGCCCGGCACACAGGTTTTCAAAATGCACGAGCTGACATGAACCAGCCAAACCCAGACGTTCCGTCCCGACTCCCTGCCAAGTCATTTCAACTTTCCCTTCTTGAGTCAGGTAGTCACCCACAGCCATGTGCTCGCGGAAATACTCCACGGCACCACGAGCAAGGACGCAGGGCTTATCGAATCTGACCACGCTTACGACCCTGCCTAAAACCCATATCATTGCCAGACTAAAAGCCATACTGAGTTGATTCCGACGCCATGAAAATCATTTGAGTGACCCCAGTCGGCACCATGGAATCACTCTGTAATTGATGAGGCGAAGACTGAACTTGAGCGGCACCAGCCGCGCTTTCTACCTATGAATCCGTGGACACGCCACCCCTAGCGTCCGCTAGGAAAAGCTCACGCCGCCACCACTCCATCGCTACTCCGCCACTACTCGACCACTCCTTCGCTACTACTTTCTACCGGCCATACGAAATCTTTTTTTGATTTACTTAAAGCCATACGCCGATAGCGTTCCGGTCATGGCAGAAACCACTGAACTTCACGCCCGCCTCATGGAGGACGCCCGGAACTACGATCCAGCCGCGCACCACCGTGGGCTGCTCGCGCCTTACCGCGATGTGCTGCTCCTGTGGCGGGCGAAGTTCATGAGCTACGAGCAGATCGCGGCGACGCTCCACTCGCACGGCATCAAAGTCTCGCCGGCCGGCGTCGGTGTGTATTGCCGGGGCCACTTCACGAAGGCCGAAATCGAACGCGCGCGCCGTGAGGCGCGTGAGGCGAACCGCGCGGCCGCACCGGCCCGAGTTTCTACCGCTAGCGCGCTGGTCGCCAGCCTGCGGCCCGCTGAATCCACTCCCAACCGGCGCGGACCAAAAATCGCCCGCGATAATTACTGAACTCATCCCCTCCATGCCCACCAAACGCATCATTCTCTTTCCCCAGGACAAAGGTGGCATCGGCAAGAGCTTTGTCGCCACCTTGCTCCATGACTATCTCACCGACGTCGGCGTCCGCCTAAAGGCGTTCGATCTCGACCACGCCAATTCCACGTTCAATCGGTTGGTGCCCGAGGCCGAGTTCATCGACACCGATGTCGACACCGACAAGCTCGGAGTGCTCGACCGGATCGTCCTTTCGCTGCCGGAGGCCGACGTTGTTCTCGTGGACAATCGGGCGACCGGCGGAAGCAAGGTCCTCGCCTATCTTGACGAAACACAGCTGCCCGAAATGCAGGATAAATTCGGCTGCATGTTGGTGTTCGTGGTGATCGCGACCGACGACAAGGACGCGAATTCCCAGATCGCGGAGTTGCTCGACTCCCACGGCCCCCGCGTGCGCTGGTTGGTCGCCCGCAACCTGCGCGATGGTGGAAACCTCGATCTTTTTACCCAGAGCAATGCTCGGAAACGGCTGGAGGACTGCGGTGCCGTGGAGGTCGATGTGCCGTGCCTCGCAGAGGTCACGAAGAACCGTTTGCAGCAGGCGAATCTTACGGTTGGCCGGGGGCGCGAATCCGATGCCCTGCATCTGCTCGATCGCTCGCGCTGCGTCCGGTTCCACGCTCGGATGAAGGACGAGTTCGGCAAAGCCCGGGAGCTGCTGCTGCCATGAGTGCCGCGCTCAAACCCGAGGATTTGCTCGAACCGGGAAACTTTCCGGACGATCTGAAATGGGTGCCGGCTCACTACAAACTGCATCCGACGGACCCGGTCTACTTGCTCATCGCATGGCACTGGCGGCGGGTGAAACAATCGGAAGACACCCTCAAGGCCACCATTGTGGAAATCAAAAAAGCGCTCGACGACCGCATCGGGCTTTTGACGGAAGCGGCCGAAACCGTGGCGGGCGTCAATGACGCGCTGGCCGACGTGCAGGTGGCCTTGGAGGAAAAGCCCGCCGAGTTGGACGCCCAGCTGGATGCGAAGCTCACCAAGCCGGTGGCCGACGCACTGACTCGGCTCCAAGCGTTGGAGAAGACGCTCGCGCCGCTCGCCCGCAGTTTTCAGACGGCGCTGCGTCGCCAGTTCCTCGCGACGTTTTTGGTCGGCGTCACGGTCGGCGTGCTTTCCGCCGTCATCGTGCTGCTCCCGTGAATCAACGCACTGCTGGCCTCGCTGTCGTTTGCTTCGGCGTCGCCGTCGTGGTCCGTCTGATGGTCGCGGCTCCCGTCGGCTATTGGTTGCCGGTGTTGGCCGAAGGCGTCGGAGCGTGGCTGATTTATAGCGCGTTGATTACCGGGTTCGAGGCCGAGGCGGCCGTCGTCCTCCGGCTGTGGGGACTCGAATGGACCCGCGACGAGGCGTGCTGCCACTTCTTTATCACCGGGGCCACCGGCACGGGCAAGACAGCTCGTGCCGTGGTGCCGGTCGTGCATGGCCTTCGCTCAACGCTGCCGGATACCGGCGTTTTGGCCGTGGATTCCAAGGGCGCACTCTGGAAACCGCTGGCGGCGATGGCGGAAAAACTCGGGCAGAAGGAAAGTCTGCGGCTGATCCGTGTCCGGCCGACGCATATCGCTCCGGCCCAATGGACGCCGCCCCTACGCCTGAACATATTGGGTGACGCCTCGGTGCCGTGGAGCACCTACGCCAAGATCGTCGTGGACACTGCCACGGCCTCCGGCCAACGGGGCGGTCAGGCGTTTTTCAAGGAAACTGCGCGCGACGCGATCACCCATGCCATGCACGCCCTCGAACTCGCGGAACTGCCGGTGACGCTCGCCAACGTCCATGACACCATCTGCATTTCCACGGAGACGGCCCTGCTGCTGGCCCG
>CANIJN010000343.1 GCA_947467625.1 Opitutia bacterium
TACCGTGACCGAGCTGTGCGAACAGTTCGGCATCAGTCGCAAGACCGGCTACAAACATCTGGAGCGCTGCGCCGCACTCGGTTTGGCGGGCTTGCAGCCACGCAGCCATCGGCCGCACCACTCGCCGCAGCGCACCGACGAAGCGATCGAGGCACCCATTCTCGCGGAGCGCCGGCTGCATCGCACGTGGGGCCCGAAGAAACTGCAGGCGGTGTTGACGCACAAACAAGCCATCGAGCAACCACCAGCGTGCAGCACGATTGCCGAGATCCTGCGGCGCCACGGTCAGAGCGTGCGGCGCAAGCGCCGCCTCGGGGCTTTTGTGGGCGGCAACGACGGGCTGACGGTGCCGATTCAGCCGAATCTCGTCTGGACCGTGGATTTCAAGGGACGGAAAAAGGGGGCACACCCTAATGTCTGTGGTGCGTTTAAGCTAAAAACTGAAAAACGAGGAACCGCTCATCTCCGCTTATTGACGCTTATAAAGGAGTGTTGGATGGCCCCCTATTCGAGCTGGGAAAGGTTGCACTCACAGCTTCGCCCCGTCGCTTCCGGTCGGAAGCAACGAGGCAGAGGAAGCTAGGATCATCCCGGGGCTTAACCCGGCGCGAGCTTCAGAAACGTCCGTGCGATCGGCAGCAACGCCCGGGCTTTCTCATGCCAGGATTGCAGCTGCTCGAGGCGGGAACGGAGGGTCTCCGCATGGGATTTCTCCAAATCGGGCAGAGCGCGCTGCAGAGCGCCGAGCCGGGACTTCCCCGCAGCGAGTTGCTTCTCTAAACGTTGCTCCAAAAAACGCTGGATGAGCCGGCGCATCTCCAAATCGGGAGTAAACAGCTCCGACCGATCCGCCGGCGCCGAAACCTCTTTGATGGCCCCCATCTCCCGCAGCACCCGCAGACCTTGGCTGACCGAGCCTTTGCTCAACGTCCCGCGGGCCTGGATCTCCGCAAAACTGAGCGGCTGGGGAGACGCAAACACGATCCCATAAAGAACCGCCACCGACTTGGGCACGCCTAGGAGATCGGCTGCATCCACAAAGAAATCCACCACGGCTTCCTCAAATCCCACGACCGACGCCGATCGCTCCTGCTTTTGGAGCAGGTCCCTCGCTTTCGGGGTCATTAAGGTCGTGGCATCAGGCATTCGGGAAGAGAGGAAACGTCGAACGCGCCACGTTCAACAAAAATTGAACGGATATCTGAAAATAACTTAAAATATCCGAAAATAACGTCTTCTCTCCTCGCGCAAAGCCTTTCGCCGTTGCTTCCCGGCAGAGCCCCTGAGGTCACGGTAGATCAACGGAAAACACGGAGGGCGGAGTGGGAATTTTTAACCACGGATGGCACCGATATCACGGATGATTGAATGCTCGGGGATCAGGGAACTATCCGCGTAATCTGTAGTGAAAGCGGTTCGGATGATTGGCCACGATGAGACGGAAAAGAGGAGATAGGGCGAGCACTGCGCCGCGTATGGGCAGCCAAACGGGGGCAGGTTTTAATGTTTAATATTACCCTGATCGGGGCTTGGCTTTTGACTGGCCCAATCGCGTAGGCGACTAGGTCGTGGCAAGGGGCGGACCGGCGGAAAAGGAGAAAGCGGCGGGCGGGCGCCCGATATTGGTGAACAGTCGTTGAGACGGAGGGCGGAGCAACCGCTACTCGTTAATCGTTATCGGTTATTGGGGGCAATCCAACCGGATCCCCGTTATCACCTTCATCTTCACTCCGAGGGGCGGAGCAGCCAAGACGCCGGCAGGCGGCGAGCAGAGCAGGTAGATGCTCAGTCGCACTATTCCAGACAATCGAGGCATCGGTGTCGAAATAGGCGTGCGCCAGTACATCGCGAAATCCGGCGATTGCGCGCCATGGGATCTCAGGCTCGGCATCCGTTAGGACTGCGGGAAGTTTCTTCACGGCTTCACCGATGATCTCGAATCGCCGAACAACCCCATCCATGCGAAGTGGGTCCGCGGCGAACCGATCAAAATCTAGTCCGGCGATGTACCCTTGGATGGCCGCACCCGATTCGATGATATCCTGCAGCAGTAGGTGCGGATCACGTGACACTTATTAAATCCCTCTCAATTTGGCGGAAGAAACGCTCCCGGCACGCCGATTTCGAGACGAGGTCTACCGACCTGCCCAACACAGCTTCCAGTCTGAACTTTAGCCCCATGTAGTTGAGCAAGCCCGGCGGTTGGTTGAACTCAACGAGGATATCGACATCGGCTGGGTTCGCCTCCCCTCGAGCAGCGGATCCGAAAAGCCAAAGATGCTTGACGTCGAATGCCGCGAGTTGGGCAGATTCAATCTGGAGTTGTTCGATCAATTGCATGCTGGTAGGCGGAAAAAGGGGGCAAACCTTAATGTCTGTGGTGCGTTCAACAAGCTGGTCTCAATCTGACAGGCTGAAAATAGCCAAAAGCCGAAGACGGAGTCGGCATTTTTAACCACGGATGTCACGGATACCACGGATGCTCGGCGATCAGAGAAATAGCGCTATCCGCGTAATCCGTGGTGAAAATGGCTCGGAAGATTGGCCGCAAAGAGGCGCAGAAGTCACAAAAAGGAGACGGCATTCCGAACCACGGACGAGTGCCCACGGAACACACGGAAAACACGGAAGGCTGAGTCGGATTTTTTACTACGGATGGCAGGGATGGACACAGATGGGGACGGTGGCGCGCAAAGCGCGCACGGTGGGCGGTGGACGGTGGCATGCAGGCACGCACAGTGGACGGTTTGACGGTGGACGGTGGGCGGTCTGACGGTCGCGTATAGGCTGCGCCACGCGATTTACTTGGGAACTGAGGGCGAGGAGGACGATACCGTTACCGACGCGCGTTGATCAGGAGCGAGTCATGAATTGGAAAGAATCTGCTGGATGAAAACCAGCTTCACGGCGTGATCGACATGATAGGCGATGGCGTAGTTTTCGAAAAAGAGGTGAAATTGTTCTTCACCACTCGCATCGAGGCCGACGAAAGATGGCTCCGCAAAGGGGTGATCACGCAGGCGATCAAAGCACGATTCGAGTTTTCGCTGATCACGGCGACTTAAACCGCCCAGGATAGCGTAGGCTTCTTCGTCCAGCATCCATCGATAACCCCAATTCACTTGGCAGCCGCAGAAGCGCGTTTGGAGGTTTCAGGGTGGCGGCGGCGATATTCCGTCTCGGTGATGCCGTGACCTGCCCGCATCCGCTTGAGGCGGCGCGCCATCTCGGTTTTCCACGCGGGGTCGCTGGCCCGGGCCTTGGCGGAAAGATAGAAGCTGAGCCATTTGCTTTCCTTGGCGGAGAGCTTGTCGGCGAGTTCTTTGAGCTGTGCGGTGGACATGGGGAAAGGTGGCAGTTCGGGCGGATTTTTCCAGTTTTTAAGATCGCAAGCCAGCCACGGTCGACGGTGGCGCTTTGCGCACGGTGGATAGCAGGCGGTCGGACGGTGGATCAAGGTTTTTCCGTTTCCGCCAAAAGGACATCCAAGTGGCGATTCAGGGCCCGAAGCTGGGCGAGGACCGGTCGAAAAAGCGGGGCAAACCCTCATGGCTGTTGTGCGTTCATCAA
>CANIJN010000344.1 GCA_947467625.1 Opitutia bacterium
AGTTCGCGGATTTCGTCTTCGTTGGCGACGACGAGGTCGAGGCCGGTCTTGAGTTGGCCCAGCAGCCAGTCGCGGGCCATGCGGACAATTTCGAAAGAGGCGACGTCGAGGCTGATCTTACAACCGGCGGCGCGCGCAGCGGCGAGGACGGCGTCGGCGAGCGGGCGGTTAAAAACGATGTAGCCTTCGATGTGGGCGAGGCGGCAGCCGGTGAAATCAGCCGCCGACACCTCGTCAGGTGAAAATGAAAACACCGCCCCGAGCTCGGTACGCATGGTGCGTTGGGCGTCGGGGGTAGTGAGAATGAGGCAGCGCGCGTTGGGGAGCGGGCTGTGTTTGAAACGCTGGGTATCGACGCCGCCGGAGGAGAAACGCGCACGATAGGCGCGGGCGGTGTCATCGCCACCGAGCTTGCCGATGAACGTCGTGCGGAGGCCGAGTCGGGCGGCGTTGAAGGTCGTATTGGCGGCGGAGCCACCCGGAGTGGGCGCGGGAGGCGAGGGGAGCAGGGCGATCAGGCGGGCGATTTCCTCGGGGGCGACGTTGACCGAGCCGCCCTTCTCGCCGGCGGTGTGGGCGAGAAAAGATTCCGGCACGGTCGCGACGAGATCCATGATGGGGGCGCCGACGCCGATCAGATCGAAGGCGGATGGCGTGGCTGCGGAAGCGGAGGAGGACATGGGCTGAGCGGACAAATATCTCGGACTGAAGCGGGGCGCGAAGCGCGTGGATTCGTGGAAAATTAACCTGTAACCGTGAGGCTCGTGGCGAGGAGGAGTTCGTCGTCGATCTCGACGAGCAACTCGTAGTCACCGGGTTCAGGGAAGGGGAGGTTGCGGATCTCATTAATGAGATTGATGCGGTGGACCGGGCTTTGGGATTCGAACGGGCGTTCGAGGAGCTGCTGCGGAGTGTTGCCTTCGAGGCCCATCGAGATCTTCAGCGAGTGCTTACCGGTGGAGACGTCGCTGATCGTGAGAAACCAGATCATGAACGGGTGCGTGACGGGAAATTGCCGCGCCTGAATATTGGAGAAAATGCCCAGAATGGTGTGTTTGCCGGAGCCTGGGTCGATGTGGACGCCGTCACAGGTGAGCCAGGCGAGAAGTTGTGGTTTGGATTGCACGAGCCGGCGAGCAGGGCGGGGTCGGCAGCGCGGGGCAAATCATTTTGCTTGGAGCCCCGGCCCGAACGGCACTTCGTGAAGCGGTGTTCCTCGCTTTGCTCAGTAAACCCTCGGCGCCGACGATCCTCGACTCGCTGGCGGACTATCCGCGCTGGGTCGTGGTGGCGTGTGCAACCATCGTGCTGGGGGCGGCGATTTGGGTCGTGATGAAGCTGCTCAAGTGGACGTTGTGGTTGCTGTTATTGAGCGTGGTGATCATCGGGCTGGGGACGGCGGCGTGGCTGCTGTTTCGCTAGGATACGCGAGATTTCGTAACTTTGTCTTGCGCGGCCTAAACACGGGTCGCAAGCGTTGGCACCCGTGAAATACATTTTCGTCACGGGTGGGGTCGTTTCATCATTAGGCAAGGGTCTTGCAGCAGCGTCCTTGGGCGCGCTGCTGGAGCTTCGCGGGCTCGTCGTCCGCATTCAAAAATTCGACCCGTATCTCAATGTCGATCCGGGCACGATGAGCCCCATGCAGCACGGCGAGGTGTACGTGCTGGAAGACGGGGCCGAGACCGATCTCGATTTGGGTCACTACGAGCGATTCACGAGCGGCAAACTCTCTCGACTCAACTCGCTCTCGTCCGGGCAGGTTTATGAGAGCGTCATCCAAAAGGAACGCGCCGGTGAGTACTTGGGGCAAACGGTGCAAGTGATCCCGCACGTCACCAATGAAATTAAGAAACGGATTTATGCGGGCGGCACGGGCGCGGATGTGTTAATCACCGAAATTGGCGGCACGACCGGCGATATCGAAGGGATGCCATTTTTGGAGGCGATGCGGCAATTTGCCCTCGAACTGGGTCCGCAGGATGTCGTTTTCATCCACGTGACGCTGGTGCCGTTTCTCAAGGCGGCGGGCGAACTCAAGACGAAGCCCACGCAGCAGTCGGTCGCGAAGCTACGCGAGATTGGGATCCAGCCCGACGTGCTGTTGTGCCGCACGGACCACAAACTCGATGCCGATCTGCGCCGAAAACTTTCGATGTTTTGCAATGTGGCGGTCCCGGCCGTGATCGAGTGCCGTGACGTGGACCACTCGATCTACGAACTGCCGCTGGCTCTGCAAAAGGAGAATCTGGATCAACTCGTGATCGACTTGTTGGGACTGAAAAATCCCCGGCCGAAGGAGAATATTTGGGAAGGGATTGTGCAGCGCATTCTCACTCCGAAATACGAGGTGACGATCGGGGTGGTCGGGAAATACATCGAGCTCCAAGACGCCTACAAATCAGTTTATGAATCGATCACGCACGCCGGAATCGCGAACGATTGTAAGATCATCGTCCGCCGGATCGACGCGGAAGATCTCGAAAAGAGGCACGGCGTCGCGTGGCTCCACGGGCTCGATGGCATCCTCGTCCCCGGTGGGTTTGGCGACCGTGGTACCGAAGGTAAAATCATCGCCGCGAAGTATGCCCGCGAAAAGCAGGTGCCTTACTACGGGATTTGTCTCGGACTGCAGATCGCGGTGATCGAGTTCGCGCGAAATGTGCTGAAGCTTAAAGGCGCAAACAGCGTCGAGTTTGATCCCCAGCCGGCGCATCCGGTGATCAACTTAATGGAGGAGCAGCACGGGGTGACGGATAAAGGTGCGACGATGCGGTTGGGCAGCTACGAATGTGAGATCACGCCCGGTAGCCTCGCGCACAAATCCTACGGTACGACCACGGTGAAGGAGCGGCACCGCCACCGTTACGAGGTGAATAACGCCTACGTCGACCAACTCCAACGGGGCGGCCTGATTGTTAGCGGCATCTACCGGCGCTTGAATCTCGTGGAGATCGTCGAGCTCAAGGGGCATCCGTGGTTCCTCGGCACGCAGGCGCACCCGGAGTTTCAATCGAAGCCGAACAAGGCGCATCCGCTCTTCGCGGCGTTTGTCGCGGCGGCGATGAAAAACAAGATCGGTGGCGCGTTGGCCAAGCCCGCAGCGAAGCCGAAGAGCCAGCCGGCGCTCAAGCGCGCGCAGAAAAAATAAGCGATGATTTTCGATCCGAGAAAACTCCTGCTCATCGCCGGGCCGTGTTCGCTGGAAAACGAGGGCGTATGTCGCGCTGTGGCCGAGGCGCTCGTGCGGATGCGTCGCACGCAGCCGGATTTGAACATCGTGTTTAAGGGATCGTTCGACAAAGCGAATCGCACGTCGCTGGCCGGCGATCGGGGGACGGGCATGAAAACGGGGCTGCTCCTGCTTGCAATGGTCAAGCAGGACTATGGTTTCCCCGTGCTGACGGATGTGCATGAAACGGCGCAAATGTCGGCGGTGGCCGAGGTGTGTGACGTGATTCAGATCCCGGCCTTCCTCTGCCGGCAGACGGATCTGTTGCTCGCGGCGGCCGCGACGGGCCGGGTGGTGAACGTGAAAAAGGGGCAATTTCTCTCGCCGCAGGA
>CANIJN010000345.1 GCA_947467625.1 Opitutia bacterium
CCCATGCTTCACGTTTTCAGCACGATCGCCGGCAGTGTGGACGTGGCGGGGAGTGCCGACGGCACGGGTGCCGCGGCGCGATTCGACGGGATCTAGAACTACGCTACTTCGGAGCGAGGAAATGTTCGAGGAAACGATAGATGACGGCGTTGGATTCCTCGGTCGGATCGTGCTTGGGGCGATTGGTCATCGCGACGCGGTCGGCGTAACCAAGGAGTTGATTCACGGCGATGGCGTGCGTGAGCGCGGGCCAGCGCGTGGCCGTGTCCTCGGCGCCGCCGCTCACGAGGAAGGGACGCGGCGCCATGAGCGCGTGGAGTTCGTGGAGATCGTGGCCCTGCGCGATGAGTTTTGCGTAGGCGCCGGTGCGTGGAGCGGTGGCGGAGACGAGGCCGCGCGGGCGCGTCGTGGTCGGGTCGAGGCCCAGATACCATGGCTCCTGATAGTTGATACTCGTGCGCGTTTCGTCGAAGACGATGCCGGGGTCGGACCAGACGGCGCAGGCGAATTTATCGTAGAGGCATGACGCGAAAAGCGCCCACTTGCCGCCATAGGAATGGCCGACGATGCCGATGCGCGCCGGATCGACGTTGGGCAGATGGGTGAGGGCGGTGTGGGCGTTGGCGGCGACGTAGGCGAGGAAGGCGAGCGGCTGACACTGTGCGCCGGCCCGGTCAGGGTGATATGCATCGCCGCCCGGAGTGCCGAGGCACAAGGCGACGAATCCCCGTCTGGCGAGTTGATAACCGAAGTCGCGGAGCGGGAGGGTCGCCTTGCCGGCGGGCGTGGTGGCGAGGCCGGCGCTGGTGTGCGTTTCGTAGAAGGGGACGACGACTGCAGGGAACGGACCACGGCCGGACGGGACGAGGAGCATCGCCTCTTGAAAATAGCCGGGAGCGAGTTCGATCCGGATGATGCGTTGTTCAAAATTCTCACGCGACTCGGTGCGGATGATTTCGAGTTTCGGCGCGGCGAGGAGTTCCGGCCACGGGCCGAGGAGGGCGAACCAGCGGGCGCGGATCGCGGCGCGTTCGAGCGACCAGTCGGCGGCGGTCGCGATCCGCTGGCCGTCGGGGCGGAGAAGCGGAGAGCGGCGCGGATCCACCTGCTCGCGGGCGGCGGCGGGCGGTTGAAAATACGGCGCGAGGTCGGCGGGGAGTGCGAACGCGGTGCGTTCGGGCACACCCGCGAAGATGGCGATGACCGCGACGATCAGCGCGGAGTGGCAGAGAGCGCGAGGAGACTTCATGGCAGTGGGATGATCCCTACAGCTGCAACCGCCCCGAGGGCGATAGCGATCTGAAGCTGAGCGAAATTGCGCGTGGGCGAAGGCACGCCCGCCCGCACCTGACAGAGATGTCAGAAAACAGGCTTCGCCACCTCGGCAGAGACCGGAAAAATCCGCACTATTTCAGCGCCCCCGCGATTACCTTCGCTGAAGCTGGGCTTCCAAAACGTTCGCGCAGAACACGGCTCCCCTCCCCTCAGTGACCACGCTTACTTGAACTCGCGCCAACACCACGACCCTCACCCGTGCCACTCCATCACCGTTGCCCCCAATGACGATCCACCGCCCAGAGACGGCTTGCGCATGAGCGGCGGTCGCGCGAATTTTCAGCTCCGGTTTTCCCCCGCTGGATTTTTCCCTTGAGCACCCTCGCCACTCTCTCCCCTTTTCCGCCGCGCGTGCTCGTGGTCGAGGACGAACAAAAAACCCGCGAATCGGTGGCCGAAGGATTACGCCAGGAGGCTTGGTCCGTCACGACGGCGGCGACGGCGGGTGAGGCGGCCGAATATTTGGAGCGCGAAGGCTTCGATCTGGTCGTGCTCGACCGGATGTTGCCCGGCGGAGATGGACTCGACGTGCTTCAGCGCACACGCGCTCGGGGCGTCGAAACACCGGTGCTGATGCTCACGGCACGGACCGCGCTCGACGACCGGGTGCGCGGCCTCGAAGCCGGCGCCGACGATTACCTCGCCAAACCCTTCGCCTTCGTGGAGCTGTTGGCGCGGTGTCGGGCGCTCTTGCGGCGGCCGGTGCTCGGCACGGGGACGGTGCTACGCTGCGGCGATCTCCAGCTCGACACGCGGGCGCGCGTGGCCATGCGCGCCGGCGGTGAAATCCCCCTCACGCCGCGCGAAGTCGACGTATTGGAATATCTGCTGCGCGCCCAAGGGCAGATCGTCACGCGCGAGATGCTCGAACGCGATGTCTGGAAGCAGACGCACCGGTTTACTTCGCTCGACAATGTGATCGACGTGCAACTCATGCGGCTGCGCAAAAAAGTGGATGGCGACGGCACCGAGAAGCTGATCCACACGCTGCGCGGGCTCGGTTATCGTTTAGGAAAGGAGCCCGCGTGAAAAAGTGGTGGCGGCAGCGGACGCTCCGCTTTCGGCTCGCAGCGTGGTATGGGGCGGGCGGCACGCTCCTGTTGGCGGGGTTTTCGGCGACGCTGTATTCCTTTGTCGCGGAGACGATGGCGCGTCCGCTCGACTCCGAGTTACAGAAAGACTTGGCGGAGATCCGGCAACGCCTCGCCATCACGGCGGAGGGGGTGGTGCTCTGGGACCGGGCCGGAGTGACCGCGCAAGCCCGCTGGAATCCGGGGAACCCGTGGTTTGAATTATGGAATGAGCAAGGGGAGCTCGTGCGACGGTTTTGGCCGTTTACCGAGAGCCGGGTGGAGTCGATGCCGGTGGCGCCCGAGCCGGGGCGGGAGCGCATTTCCATCTTTAACGTCGCACGGGACCTGCGGCTGCGCGTGCTCTCGGTGCCCTACGCGCTGCCCGACCGGGGGGAAACGTGGATGATCCGGGTAATGACCGTGCACCGCCCGATGGCCGATGGGCTGGGGGCGCTACGGCTGATCATCGTGGTGGCGCTGCCGGTGGTCGTCGCGCTGCTGGTGTTGGGCGGCTACGCGCTCACGCGCCGTTGGTTGAAGCCACTCGATCTCATGGTGGCGCAGGCGAACCGGATCACGGCAGAAGATCTGGGCCGACGGCTGCCGGTGGTGAATCCGCATGACGAACTCGGGCAGCTCGCTGAGGTGTTTAACGTGACGCTCGACCGGCTGGAGGAATCCTTCGTGACGCTGGACAGGTTTGTGGCAGATGCGTCCCACGAATTGCGCACGCCTCTGACGACGCTGCGCAACGTGGGCGAAGTCGGCCTGCGCCGGAGCCGGACGGTAGAGGAATACCGCGAGATCATCGGTTCAATGCTGGAGGAGGCGCACCGGCTGCAGTTACTGACGCAACGCCTGCTGGAACTCGCGAGCACGGAGGGCGATGCACCGAGGGTGGAGCGCGTGCCAGTGCGGCTCGACGAGCTGGTGCTCCGGTGCGTGGGCGAGTTGGGTATTTTGGCGGAGAACAAGAGCCAACGCTTCCTACTGGAGACGCCGGAGTGCACCGCGCAGACCGATGCGGTGCTCCTGCGGCAGGCGATCCAAAACCTCGTCGACAACGCGATCAAATACAGCCCCGTCGGCACGACGATTCAGATCAAGGTGCGGGAGGCCGGCGAC
>CANIJN010000346.1 GCA_947467625.1 Opitutia bacterium
GAGGATTCCGACGGAAGCGGTGCGCTGGGAGCGTCCACCTCGAACGATGCTCGAATGAAGCTCGAACGGTTCGATGACTTCTGAGCGGGGCCGCCAAACGCGCGAAAGCACGTTAGGGATATTGCGTCTCTTTTTATCATGATTGGGATTTGCAGGCGTTTTTCGTGGTCAAAAATTGAGTGAGCTATTTTTCGCTTTTGCGCTTGGTCGGAGTGAGTGGGGTTGAATTGATCGTTGGCGTTTTCTTCGTGGTGAATGGGCGTGCTTCGTTGGTCAGCTTGCGTCGTTTTGTGGGAGTTGGGAGTGAGGCTGGACTGTGACGGTGGAGATTCGGATGACGTCTCTTTTGACCATGTTGAAATAGCGTTCGTCTTTGATTTGAAGGTGCAGTCCATGGTTGTTGCAGAGGTGCTCCATGATGCGGTCGAGGTGTCTCCCGTGGATGGAGACCTGGTGCTCAGTCAGCGTGAGGGTGAGGACCTCGTGACCTAGTTCTTTGCGCCACTGCCAGCGATAGAGCCATGTGAGCGGGAAGCCCTCGGTAGAGCCGTCGAGTTGGGTGAGGACCAGGGTGCGGTGGCGGTCGTCCGACTGGCAGCACCCCGCATCGGGTGAAGATGGACTCTCGCTGGTCGAACCGCGAGTTGCGGACGCGGGACCGGTGCCGGGATAGAAATCGATAGCCATGGTGGTGTGATCAGAGGCTGATACGCATGCGTGGTTGCTCCGCAGGGCGGATCGCGGGCGCGTAGTGGTGGTCCGACGGCTCGATGGGAATCTTCGGGACGACTGGTTTGATCCGTGGGGTGTTTTGCACTTTGGGTTCGGCGGCGACGACCCGCTCGGGTCGCGGGGTCAACGGGGAGAAAATTTCGCGGACGCGAGCGATGACCCTACGCGCCCACCGGAGCCGGCGCCGGCGAGCCGGCGTCCAAAGATCGAGCGCTGCCTGTCGGGGACGCTGAGTTTCGGGCAGGGCGGCGAACAATGCCGCCTTGTCGGGAGTGTAGCCGGCAGCCCGTTGACGGGCACGGGAGAACGCCACGTAAGCGGCTTTTGCATCGAGCTGGGCGGCGCACACGATGACTTCGTCGCAGGTGCGGCCCTGCGATTTGTGCGAAGTCACCGCGTAGCCGTGAGTGAAAGCGCGAAAATCCGGAGGGATTTCCTTTTCGACGCCGGCACCATCGCGTGCGCGCCATGCGCCCGACGGCTGGCGTGATTCGAGGGTGAGAACGGCACCGTTGATCAACCCTGCGGCACGATGGTTTTGGCGAATCAGCACACGATCTCCCGGCGCAAGTTCGATGGTCCGCTGCGCCGCAACCGTCCATTTCTCCGCCTGTCGGGCGGGTGCTACGCTATTCTCCTGGCCGCTGGCGCTGCGGACCAGCAGTCGCCCACGCTTCACCGCGACCACTTCCACAGTCTCGCCGGCCCGCAGGCCGGCAGCAGGCAACGCACCGTGAAGCGTCAGCAAATACCCCGGCCGGTAATTGACGGCCTTCGCTGCCTGAGCCTTGGTCCACGAAAGCGGTTCGGCGACGGAGACGTTCTCGCCATGCCCGAGCAGCTCTCGTTTTTTCAGGCCCGCGCGAACGACCTCAGTCAGTCGATTGATTTCCTCCCACGTCGGGGCGACGAGGATGACATCACGCTTTTCCGCGAGGCTCGTGACGTAGTGATCAGCCGCCCGCTGGATGTAGTCGGCGCCCGTTTCATTGAGCCAACCGAGCCGGTCGACGGCTTCCACGCCGGCGCGAGCTTGGCCCTGCGCCATCAACTTTACGGCAGCGCGGTATTCGTGCGCCGTCTGCCGACGGATGTCGGTCAATTCGGCGGTCTGCAATTGTGAGTGCCGCTCAAGAATCGAAAGGAAGTCACCGGCCTCGACGCCGGAGTGCTGGCGCGAATCGCCGACCAGAATCAACCGCGCGTCATGGCGGCGGACGAGGTCGCACAATTCCGCGCCTTGGCGCGCGCTGGCAATTCCGGCTTCGTCGACGATGAGCGTAGCAGCGTGCAGTTTCTGGCCGTGCAGGGACTCCGCATTCTTCAAGAGATCGGCGAGTGTGGTGGCGTTGGCGAATCCGTCGGCGCGCAAGACGCCGGCCGCGGACGTGGTCGGCGCACACGCGATGACGGTGCCCCCGGAGACGACGATTCCGCGCCGCACTTCCTGGAGCGTGAATGTTTTTCCGGTGCCGGCGATTCCACGGAGTGCGCACACGCGATCAGTCGATTCGAGTAGCGTCTTAACCGCGTCGCGCTGGTCGGCGGAAAGCCGTCGGTCAGGCTGAAACGCGTTCCAGCAAAGCGGCGTGCAGAGATTGCGCCCGGCGTTGACGAAGCCAATCGCGTCCAACTCCTGCTGGAGTCCTGCCCGGGTGGCGTAGTCGGACCGGAGGCAATCGGGCCCTTCTTTCAGGGCTAAGCAGTCGGACGCGTGTCCAGCGGTCAGTTTTTCCTTCAGTGCGTCGAGTGATACCGTGCCGAGACTTTGATTGAGTGCCTCGGCGATAATTTCGTGACCGCGCTGCACGCTCGCCCGCTCGAAGAGATGATCGCGCGCTTGGCGCAAGGCGATGCGTTCACCGGCTGGGGAGGGAGAAGCAGGCCCGGCGTGCCGGGCTGCCGTCACCAGTGTTTCCAGCGCCTGAACCCGCTCAGGCGAAAAGTCTGCACGCTGCCGCCGCCGAACCTCGGCCGTGGTGATTTCGGTGAGCTTGCCGCTCCGGGTGCGGGTCGTGATGCCGTGGATCTCTTTTGTGGTGGGCGTGCGACCGTGCTTTTTCTCAAAGACGGCGATCTCCTTCTCGATCTGCGCCCGTCGTTTCGACGCCACGGCGCGGTCCTTGGCCGTCACGCCGACGACCTCGAATCCTTTGATGACGCCGCGATCGCTACGCGCCGACTCGATCTGGTAGCCGGCTGCGAGAACACGGTTAGCGAGTTCGTTCTGGTAGACTTTGCCCGCATAGCGGACCGCAGAGAGCATTTCGCGCTCGGTGAGCGCAAACCACTTGTCGGCTTTGGCGTCGAAGGTAGCGTTGGCTGTCACAAGGTGGGTGTGCAAATGGGCGTCGAGGGCGCGTGAGGCGTCGTGCTCAAAGCGGGCGGCGCAGAGGTTGCCGGTGACGGCGACATGCTCCGACCAAGCGGCCTCACCGCCCCGCACCCGCCGCGCCGCGAAGCGCTCCAACTCGGCGAAGGCGACGCTGACCGCCTCGTGATGCGCCTGCCGCAAGCGTTCATCCCCAAACGTGACCGCGAGCAGCGAGACGCTTTTCGGCGCTGAACATTGAAAATCCAGAAAGGCGATTCGGCCATCGCTGGTGCGCACGGTCAATTTCCTGCCAGTGAGGGGATGGAGATTACGCCGCAGTCGCTCGAAGGCTTCGTCGTCCGCGTCGATCGACCGGCCGGCGAGCCCCAGACGCTCCGCCGCCTGGCCAACCCAGCGACCGGTGACGGACTCTTTTTCTGCATAGTAGTCGTTCGCGGTAAGATGCTCCCCAAGGTAGGTCGAAC
>CANIJN010000347.1 GCA_947467625.1 Opitutia bacterium
ACGTGACGGTGAAGTTACCGCTCGTGGTGGGCGTGCCGGTGAGCACGAGGTTGGCGAGGTTGATCGTGGCGGGCGCGGTGAGTCCCGAGAAATTCAGACCCGGGGGAATCGATCCGCCGACGACCCAGGAGCCCGGTTGCCCGACGCCGGGGCCGTTGATGCCGAAGGCGACGGTGGCGATCGCGGTGCCGACTTTGGCGGCGAGCGGGCTGGCTTGGTTGGTGATGAGCGTGGTCGCGCCGACCAGCGTGTGCATCGCGCCGAGCGAGGCGGTGCTCACGGTCGCGGCGCGACTGACCGCGCCGAGCGGCGCGCCGGTGAGCCGGTCCGCCGCCGCGGCGACGACGCGCAGAACCGGCGTGCGTTGCAGCAGCCCGAGCAACAGGGCGGCCGGCACGTTCAACCACGTGAGACGGTGCAGGAGTGTGTGGAGCGTTTTCATAAAAGGGTCAGTGGTCGTCGCGGTGCTTCCGCTTGCCGTCGGAGCGCGTTTTTTCGCCATCGTGGTCTTCGCCCAGCGGAACGGTGACGTTCGTCAGCGGCAGGCGGATGCTCGCTGCGCCCGCGCGGTGGTTCGCAAACAGACCGCCGATCCACGCCGCCGCCGCGACGACGAAGACCACGGCCCACGCCGGCTGGGACGACGCAATCGCGTCCTCGGGCCGGCCGATCTTGCGACCGGTGAGCATCGCCATCGCGATGTTTTCACGGTGCTGGACCGTGTGCCAAACGAGGCCGGCAAGGTGGACGCCGATCACCGCGGTCAGCGCATACGCGAGAAAACCGTGCACGTCCTCCCACGGTTCGCGGCTGGCCCACGAGCCCGTGGCGAGCAGCGCCGGCACCAAAGTGAACATCACCAGTGCGGCCCATGCTGAGCCCGGGTTGTGCCCGGCGTGTCTCCTCGCCTGGCCATTCAGGAGTCCGCGCACATAGGCGACGACCTGAGCACGGCCGACCGGCAGGTGGGCGAACCGGGCGTAACGCGAGCCGACGAACCCGTGCACGATCCGCAGCAGGAGCAGGAAGCCCGCTGCGAGGCCAAACAGAATGTGCCAGGCGAACCACGCGCTGTGTTTGTCGACCGTCAGCGCCAGGACGAGCGCCGCCGTCAGTGACGCCGCAAATGCCGCGTGAAAAATCCGGAGTGAGATGTCGTAGACGAGGATGGATTTCATGGTGGAACGGTTGGGTTGTTCCAGAGTCTAGCCGACGGCGCATTAAAAACGGGCGCGGCTGGCGTTAGAGTTCTCTTATTCTCCGCCTAACAGGTGCGGTCCGCGGCGGAGCACACCTCTCGTGCCCCGGTGGAGACCGGCCGCGCTCGAAAATGCAGCGGGGCAGAGAAGGCGGCGCGCTCGTCGGCCGACTGCCGCTCCTTCCAGCGAGCCGCGGCCACACCGCTGCCGAGGCTCCCCTGGGACTCGTCGTAGTGGAAGCTTACGCCACCGAGGAGCGTGCACGATTTCATCATGACGGTGCCGTTGAAGGTACCGCCGCTCTCCAGATTTAAGGTGGTCTTGGGTCGTCGGTGCCGACGCTCCACGTTCCGCCGCCGGCCGTGTGAAATTGCGAGCCCCTGGGCGCAGCCATGTAGCTCATGCAGCGCCCGGGCACGCCGTTCGCGAACCAACTGGCGCCGGAGTCGACATCCATGCTGCCGGACGTGTAAAAGTTCGAGCGGCGCGGTGCGGTGGCCGGAAGTGCAGGTCGCCCTGCTGCCGGTGGTGAACGAAGGGGTGAAAGCGGCGTGTACAGTGATGAGAAAGCCGACCGGAGAAATTGCCTCCCTGCTTCCCCGCCGAAAAATCCGTCGGTGACGTAGGCTAATAGATAATACGCCACGCCGACTTCCGGGGTGGACGGGAGGGTACGCGTGCTCAGCCAACCGAACAGCATACAAAGCAGCGTCGTCGCCGTAAACGTGATGCCAAGCGGTCTCCGTGAAGCCACGACCGCCAGCCCGCAGGGTGCCCCGGACGGCGGAAAAGGGGTTGATGGGCGCGCCGGCCGTCTTGGGGTTCACCTCAATCTGCGGCTGATCGAACCTGCGCCGGTCAAAAGGAATGTTCACGCTCTCCACCTTACACCGGCGATGGTTCGAAACCGCCGCAGGCGACAGCGGCGTTTTCTTTTCCCGTGAGAGCGCCGCACCGTCCGATCACAGACGCCGTTCACGCCGTCTTACGCCTGCTCTGGCCACACGCCGTGGCAGCGATACTTCGCCCACAGCGGTGCGGTCTTCTCGTTTTTTCGAAACGCGATGGCGGCGATTCCCGCGACGACCCCCCCGGCCCGCTCGATCAACTCCACGGCGGCCTGTGCGGTCCCGCCCGTCTCGATCCATTCATCAGTCAGCAGGACGCGGGTGCCGATGGGCCACGGATTTGCCCGCAGTTCGAACACCTTCTCGGCGCCCGAGTAGTCCTGAAAAGCCACGCTTTCTTTCGCCACGGGCAGTTTCCCGCCTTTGCGCACCGGCACGAAACCCACGCCCAGTTTCAACGCCATCGCCGTGCCCACCACGAAGCCCAACGCATCCGTACCCACCACGCGGTCGATCTTCTCGTTCCGCCACGGCGCGACCAGATCGTCCACGAGCGCCTTGAACGCCGCCGGCTCCGCGAAGATTGGCGTCACGTCGCTGCGTTTGTAGTGCAGCTTGCTCCGGTCGATGAGGCTCAGATAGTCCACGCCCAACGTTGAGCCGCCGCACCTCGCGCGACGCAACGCCAACCTTTCCTCCACTCACCGCCTCCGCCACCATGCGCCGCAAAGTCATCATCGACCAAGACACGCTCGGTCCTGCCACGACGAACCTCCAGTCTGTCGCGCTTCTCGTGCAATCACCCGACGTCGAAGTCCTCGGGATCTGCGTGCCGACTGGCGACCATTGGCGCGACCAACAGGTGCGTCACGCGCTCCGCTTTCTCGAAATCATTGGCCGCACTGATATCCCCGTTGTCCCCGGCGCCGAGATGCCGCTCGTCAACACTCCGGGCGCCACGACGGCGTGGGAAAAAGCCCACGGCAAACTCGTTTACAATGGCGCGTGGGACCTCGCCCGCCCCGGCAAGTGGGCCGACCCGCGCCACACGCCCGATCTCGTCGAGGGCAATCCCACCACGCTGCCCGCCGCCGAAACCGCCGCCGCCTTCATCGTCCGTCAAGCCCGCGCGCATCCCGGCGAAATCACGCTGTGGTGCGCCGCGCCGCTCACTGATATCGCCCAGGCCCTCGTCCTCGAGCCGCGTTTGCCCGAGCTCGTGCGCGAGCTGCACTTTATGGGCGGTTCGTTTCACCCGATGACAGCCGCGCGCGAGTTCCGGCACACGCCGCGTCGGGAGTTCAATATTCGCTTCGACGCCGAGGCCGCGCACGCCGTCCTCCGCGCCGCGTGGCCGCGCGTGACCTGCTCGCCCATCGACGTCTCCAACCACACGCGCGCTACGCCGGAGCTCTTCATGCGCATCGCGCGCGCCGATACGCCCCTCGCGCGCTACCTCGACCGCTTTGGCCAACGCAAC
>CANIJN010000348.1 GCA_947467625.1 Opitutia bacterium
ATGGTGAATGTTTCGGCGATGCCGTCGGCGTAGGCGGGATCGGCGTAGTCCCAGCGTGTGGGGAGCTCGGTGAGCGCGATGCGGTTGGGGGCGTCGCCGTAAACTTTATTCGTGCTCATGTGCACGAACGGAGATTCGGGGGCGGCTTGGCGGGCGGCTTCGAGGAAATTGAGGGTGCCGACGGCGTTGGTGTCGAAGTCGTCGAAAGGAATGGCGGCGGCGCGGTCGTGGGACGGCTGCGCGGCGGTGTGGACGATGACGGAGGGGCGGACGGATCTGACGAGGGCGAGGACGCCCTGGCGGTCGCGGATGTCGAGCTCGTGGTGGACGAAGCCGGGGAGCTCGGCGGCGAGGCGGGATTGGTTCCAGCGGGTGTCGCCGGACGGGCCGAAGAAGACGGCGCGCTGGTTGTTGTCCACGCCGTGGACGGTGTAGCCGAGTTCGCGGGCGAAATAGATACAGACTTCGGAGCCGATGAGGCCGGAGGAACCGGTGACGAGGAGTGTTTTAGACATCGAGGTAAAGTGTGGGCCGGACGGCGACGAGAGGGAGTGGAAGGACGTGGTCTGCGACGAAGGCGACAGATTGGGTGGTGGGCAAGGATGAGGTTTTCGGGAGGAGCGAGAACGGTGTGATCCACACGCTGCCTCAACGGCAACCGCTCGGTCGGAGTTTGGATTTTGAAACGCGGAGGACGCGAGGAGCCGCAAAGCGGATGCAGATCGCGGGGAGTTTTTGTAGCGAACCCGAGCGAGCGGCTGGGGGAAAAGAGTCGGGGCTTACCGAGGGGTGGGGCGGCCGCGGTATTCCATGGTCCAGCCCTCGGGGAGCGTGGGGATGTTGGCGGGGACGCCGCGGCGGATGGGGTCGACGTGTCGGCTCCATTGGTAGTTGGGCTCGGCGGGGACGCTGTAGCCCTTCACGTGGACGACGGCGATGGCGAGGGCGGTGGCGCGGGCGAGCCAGCGGACGGAGCGTTGGGCGGCATCAATTTCGAGAATGAGCAACCACGCGAGGAGGACGCGCGGGAGGTAAAAATAACGATCGCCGAAGACCAGGTTGTCGAGGTTCCACGTGTCGGGGCGGGCCCGATACACGCCGGCGGCCATCATGAGCACGAACGCGACGACGAGTGGGGCGCGGAGGGGGCGGCGCGCGTGCGGGCGGAGAGACCACGCGAGCAAGGCAACGACCGGGACGAGGCCGAGGAAGCCGAGGAGCAGTGGCGGGAAGTGGCGGGCGAGATGATCGCCGAAGACGGGCCAGACGAGGAGGTGTTGGCCGACGACCGCGCAGAAGTGGGCGGCGTCGAAGGGTGGGAAAACAAAGCGCGGGCCGGGACGGAAAATGAAGTAGGCTTGGATGGCCGCGCAGGCGCTCGCTAGCGCGAGCAGTTGCAGGTTGAAGGATGAAATTTTGACGCGTGGCGAGGAGGTTTCGCGCCACCAGCGCCAAGCGAGGAGCGGGCCGAGGGCGATGATAAACGGACCGGTGAGGCCGACGAGGGCCACGAGGGCGAGGTCGGTGATGCGTTGGGCGGTCGTGGTGGGGGCGGCGATGACGGCTTGTTCGATGAGGAGAAAAGCGAGGACCCATTGCAGATTGGTGATACTGAAAAGGACCTCGCCGGTTTGCGGGCCGAGAAAAAAGGCGAAGGCGAGCCAAGGACGGAGCGCGGGCGGGAGCGGGAGGCGCGGGGAAAACGTGCGGGCAATTACTGCGAGCCAAAGGACGAAGGCCGTGACGTTGTAAAAGGCCGGCCACCATGCGGGGTCGAGCAGGCGCGAGGCGGTCCACGCGATCAAGCGCGGCAGCGTGTGCAGGTAGCCCATGTAGGGCTCGAGGAAGGCGCGGAGGCCCAAGAGGTCGTTTTGCGCGAGGAAGATCGTGCCGTCTTCGGCGTAGAGCTGCGGGACGAGGAGCGCGTAGGGTTTGCGGAGGAAGAGGAGAATCGCGAAGCCGGCGAGGACGGCGGACGTCAGCGTGGTGAGACGGAGGCTGAGACGGAGACGGTGACGGAGAAGGAGACGGAGAGAAGGAGAGACGGAGAGCGTGGGAGAAGGGAAGAGCGCGGTGGCGCCGAGGACGAGAATCAGGACGGTGGCTACGCCGGCGACGGCGATGGCGAAGGGTTGGGGCGCGGTGCTCGCGAGGGCGGAACTCGCGGGCATCCACGTGAGGGTGAAGAGGGCGAGTTGGAGGAGGGCGAGCGCGGCGAAGAGTTTGCGGGAGAGGAGGAGTGTCCACGCGGTGAGCAGGCCGAGGAGCAGCAGCGACGTGACGTAGGAGCCTTGATGGACGAGGGTGCCGAAGGGGAGAAACATCAGGGTCAGCCAGAGGGCAACGGTGAGGGCGAGCCAGGTGACGGCGACGGTGTGGTGGCGAAGAGGATGGGACGCCGGGGGACGGAGCACAGAATTTTTAACCACGGATGAACACGGATGAACACGGATTCGATCCGGAGCGGATGAGACGGTGGAGCGTGGAGTGGAGCGGCGGCGGTAGTGGACGGAGAGCAGGAGGGGGAGCGCGACGGCGCCGAGAATCCACGCGGCGGGGGTGCGGAAGAGATGGAAAACTTCTTCGCTACGCCGGCCGGCGATAGCGCCGGGGTCGCGGGTGGTGAGGAGATTTTGCCATTCTCCGAGGAACAGAATGCGGAGGTTTTCGTGGCGGGTAGCGAGGGCGGCGGACCAGCCGAGGGAGGTGTAGTTTTCGACGAGAGCGGTGGTGAACGAGCGTGCGTCGATTTCGATGGCGCCGGCGAGATGCCATTTAAGGAGCCGGTTACCGGGTGGTTCGTAGAGGCGTTGGTAGGCCAGCCAAGGGAGCGAAAGGACGGTGAACGCGGCGGCGGCGAGGAGCCATGGCCGCCAACGGCGACGCAGGGAAAAGGCGACGATGGGGACCAAGGCGAGGAGGGAGAACATCACGCCGCCGTGGGCGAGGTTGCCGCAGGCGGCGAGGGCACCGCCGACAATCCAACGGTGGCGGCGATCGATCGCAGATTCCGTGGCGAAGAAGGTACAGAAGGCGAGGAGGACGAGGGCGGCGCCGGCGAGTTTCGGCCAAACGAAGGTCGAGTTGAAAAGAAGGAAGCCAGTAAAGACGAGGGCGGCGGTGGCGGCGTGGGCCTGGTGTTCGGTGAGGCCGAGCCAGCGGAGAAAGACCCAGAGCGCGGGAATCCAGAGGAGTTGAAACCAGACGCCGGCGGTGGCGCAGGCTTTGTCGTAGCCGATGTCGAGCGTCTGTAGGGCTGGAATGGTGACGAGGGCGAGGCCGGTTTGGAGGGGCGGTCGGTCGCTGCTCAGCCAGCCGGCGCCGAGCTGTTGGGTGGACACGCCACGGGCGAGGCGTTCGGCGAAAATCGTCGGGATAAAATTATCCCCGGGCATATTCGGCAGGAAGCGCTGGCTGGCGGTAGCGGCGAACTTGCCGTGGGGAAAGACGCAGAGGGCAGAAATATAGAAAACGCCGGCGAGCGCAGTCAGCACGATGAGGCGGTAATGAAGATGGGGAGA
>CANIJN010000349.1 GCA_947467625.1 Opitutia bacterium
CATTTCGGCGACACGGTGAATCATTTTTAACCGAAGTGAAGCTCGGCAGTTGCCGGAGTCTGCAAACATTCGAACGATGGGTTCTTCCCCGTTTGCTACCTACTTTCTCGTTCACCCAACCCGCGCATGCCCCCGAATCTCACGTTGCTGCAATCACGCGCAAGTCTCCGCGCCGGCTACGGCAGGTATCATCGTTGCATGCTTAGCCACCTGCCGTGAAACCGCTCCATCGGTTTCACGTTCGCCCCCACGCGCACGTGGACTCTTGATCCCCAGCAATAGAACGGGATGCCGCCCTCCCCTCCTCCCCAAAATCCCCATGATTAAAACCGTTCCCCTCAGCATGGCCGCCGCGCTGGTGAAATTTCTCCAGCAACAATACATCCGCCGCGACGGCACCGAGCATCGCCTCATCAACGGAGTCTTCGGCATCTTCGGCCACGGCAACGTCACCGGCTTCGGCCAGGCCCTCGAGGAATTCGGCGGATCGAAGCTCCCTTTTTTTCAGGCCAAGAACGAACAGGCCATGGTCCACTCCGCCGTCGCCTTCGCAAAAACCCGCCAGCGTATGGGCACCTATGCGTGCACCAGTTCCGTCGGCCCCGGCGCGACGAACATGATCACCGGCGCCGCCGTCGCCTCCGTCAACCGCCTGCCGGTCCTCCTGCTGCCCGGCGATATCTTCGCCCACCGCCGCCCCGCACCCGTCCTCCAGCAGCTGGAGTTTCCCGGCAGCCAAGACGTAAGCGTCAACGATTGCTTCCGCCCCGTCTCAAAATACTGGGACCGCATTAACCGTCCCGAACAACTCCTCACCGCCCTGCCCGAGGCGATGCGCATCCTCGCCGATCCCGCCGACACCGGTGCCGTGACGATCGCCATGCCCGAAGACGTGCAGGCCGAGACCGGACTCTACCCGCTGCATTTTTTCGAAAAACGCATCTACACCGTGGAGCGCCCACCGTGCTCCAACGAAAAACTCCGCGCCGCCGTCGCACTGCTCCGCGCCGCGCGCCGTCCGCTCATCGTCGCCGGCGGCGGCGTGCACTACAGTGACGCCACGGTCGCGCTCGCGAAATTCGCCGAGGCCACCGGCATTCCCGTCGCCGTCACGCAAGCCGGCAAAGGCGCGATCCTCGACGCGCACACCTCGTGCCTCGGTGCCATCGGCGTGACCGGCACGGCCGCCGCCAACGCGCTCGCCCTCGCAGCGGATCTCGTGATCAACCTCGGCACGCGTCTCAGCGATTTCACCACCGCGTCGAAGACCCAGTTTCAAAACCCGCGCGTGCGCTTCATCGGCATCAATATCCACGCCGCCGATGCCCACAAACACGGCGCACTTCCCCTCGTGGGCGACGCCCGCGCGATCCTCACGCAGCTCACGCGCGCCCTCGCCGGCTACTCGATTTCATCCGCCTACCGCGCGAAGATCGCCCGCGTGCGCACCACGTGGTCCGCGACGCGCGCCGCCCTCGTTGCCCCGCACCGCGATGCTCCCGGCCTCACCCAGGCGCAAGTCATCGACGCCGTGAACACCGCCTGCGGCGCCACCGGCACCGCCGTCCACGCTTCGGGCAGCATCCCCGGCGACATCCACAAACTCTGGCGTTCGCACGCGTCCAACGACTACCACGCCGAATACGGCTACTCGTGCATGGGCTACGAAATCGCCGGCGCACTCGGCGTGAAACTCGCCGACCCGCGCCGCGAGGTCTTCGCGTTTCTCGGCGACGGCAGCTACCTGATGTTGCACACCGAGATTGTCACCGCCGTGCAGGAGGGGCTGAAACTCATCGTCATCGTCAACGACAACCACGGCTTCGGTTGTATCCACAATCTCCAGCGCGGCAGCGGCGGGAAAAGTTTTGGCAACGAATTCCGCCAGCGTCTCGGCAAACCGGGCCGACTCGAAGGCAAACCCGTCGACGTGGATTTTGCCAAAAACGCCGAGAGCCTCGGCGCGACCGGCCTCCGCGCTCACACGCTCGCCGAGCTCACCGCCGCCCTCACCACCGCCCAAGCCGCGAAAGGCACTGTGATAATCCACGTCACCGTCCGCGCCGACGTCGGCCTGCCGGGCTACTCCTGGTGGGACGTCCCCGTGTCCGCGACGGCGCGACTCGCCAGCGTGCGCGCCGCCAGCAAGGCCTACCAACGCGCGATCACGAAACAGAAATTCTATTACTGATTTCAGACGCTCAGCCGCACGCGTGAGCGAGTGGTTCTGCAAACCCGCCCCCACTCGCTCACGCTCGCAGCGACCAACCACACCGATGTCCTCTGTATCACCCACCAGGCTCCACCGCGACTGCCTCGTCGGAGCCAATCCGATCATCTGGAGCAACGACGACTTCAACGAACTCGCCGGCGACGTCCCGCTCGACACGATCTTGCGCGAGATGCGCGCCGCCGGTTACGCCGGCAGTGAACTCGGCCACGCTTACCCACGCACACCCGCTGCACTCGCCGACGCCCTCGGCCGACACGACCTCCGCCTCGTCAGCGGGTGGCACTCCACCACCCTCGCCACCGCCGACCTCGCGGCCGAGGAGAAAAACTTCCGCGCCCACCTCAACCTTCTAAAGACCCTCGGTGCCCGCGTCGCCATCGTTGCGGAATGCAGCCATTGCATCCACGGCACACGCGAAGCCGCCCTCGGCTTTGGCACCGTCGACCGCCGCGCGCTCGATGCCGCCGAATGGACGCGCTTCGTCGCCGGCCTGAAACAGCTCTGCGCCGTCGCCGCCAGCGAGGAGATGCGCGTCGGGTATCACCACCACATGGGCACCGTCATCCAAACCGAGTCCGAACTTGACCGCCTCCTCGCCGAGGTGCCCGCGCTCTTTCTGCTCCTCGACCCGGGCCACCTCGCGTTTGCCGGTGTCGATCCCGTCGCCGTCACCCAACGTCACGCCACCCGCATCGCCCACGTCCACCTCAAGAGCGTGCGCCCCGCCATCGCCGAACGCGTGCGCCGCGAAGGTTGGTCGTTTTGCCGCGCGGTCACCGAGGGCGTGTTTACGATTCCCGGTGACGGTTGCGTGGATTTCCCCGCCATTTTCCGCATCCTCGCATCTGTCGACTATCGCGGCTGGCTCGTCGTCGAAGCCGAGGAAGATCCCGGCAAAGTCCCCGCTCTCCCGAAAGCCAAAATCGCCCGCCACTACGTCCGCACCCACGCCGGCGTGTAGGAGCGCGCTGGCGGGCGATTCAAAACGTCCGTCGTCTTCCCCCCTCAACATCGCCCGCCAGCAGGCTCCTACCCCCGATCCATTTCCCCATCTCTCATTCTCCCCCTCTCCCCTGCTCTCTTTCTTCCCATGATCTCCCGCATGTCCCAAATGACGGCACTCGGCGCCGATTGGTGGAACGACTCCGGCGTCCCCACCGAACTTTCCGCCGCCGTCGCCCTCGGCGCCGTCGGC
>CANIJN010000350.1 GCA_947467625.1 Opitutia bacterium
GCGCTCTGAGTTTAATTTGAAGCGTTTCTTTTTTCGTTCACCCTCGTCTGGCGGCTACGTTATCCGCCATCAGCTCCATCCCTAACAAAACATCCGCCTCATGAAAACTTGGTCCCGCAAAGATTTCCTCAAAGCCTCGCTTATTGGCGGTGGCGCCGCGTTCGTCGCGGGTCAAACTCGGCTTTACGGCCAAGTCGGCGGTGCCGCCGGCAGTGCCAATGGTGACATCCGCGTGGGCATCGTTGGCTTCAATGCCCAAGGCTTTGGTCATCTGCAAAACTATCTGCCGGGAAGTCGTTCGAAGCTCGAGGGCGCGGTGCTCGTGGCGATCTGCGATGTGGACGACAAGGTGCTCGCGAAGGGCCGCGACGCGGCAAACAAGGCAGGATTGAAGGTAGCTGAATTCAAGGACTACCGGAAAATGTTTGCGAGCAAAGATATCGACGCCGTGGTGCTCGCGCCGCCGAATCACCAGCACTCGATCATGACGATCGCGGCGTTGCAGGCGGGCAAGGATGTCTACGTTGAAAAGCCGCTCTCGCACAATATCTGGGAGGGGCGTCAGGCGGTCGAAGCCGCGCGGAAATACTCGAAGAATATCGCGCTGATCGGCACGCAGAACCGCTCGTCCGAGCAAATCATGGGAGCGATCGCGATGTTGCGGTCCGGCAAGCTCGGCAAGATTAAGTGGGTCACGGGTACCTGCTACAAGTCGCGCGAAAGCATCGGCCTGCACGACGGGCCGCAGGCCGTCGCCGAAGGAATTGATTACAATCTTTGGACGGGACCGGCGACGCTCACGCCGCCGACGCGCAACGGTCCGAGGGGCACCGTGCACTACGATTGGCACTGGTTCTGGAACTACGGTGGTGGCGATATCACCAACCAAGGCATCCACCAGATGGATGTCGCGCGCTGGCTGCTCGGTGCACAGGGCCTGCCGAATACCGTGATGAGTTTCGGCGGTCGCTTTGGCTATCGCGACGATGCGGAGACGCCCAATACGCTCGTCTCCGTGATGAATTGGAAGGACTCGGCGCCGTTGATTTTCGAGGTCCGCGGTCTGGGTCGCAAAAAAGGCATGAAGGCGATGGACGTTTACCGTAAGTCGTCGGTCGGGGTGGTCGCGCAATGCGAGCACGGCTACATCAACATCGCCGAAACCGGCGGCGCGATCGCCTTTGGCAACGACGGCAAGCAGATCGAGGCGTTCCAAGGTGCCGACAACGGGGCCCATCGGAAGAATTGGATCGCGGCCCTGCGCTCGCGCAAGGTGAAGCACGGGCTGCTGGAGGAAGGCCACTACTCGACCTCGCTCTGTCATCTCGCGAATCTTTCCTATCTGGCCGGCGCTGAGAAGGCGAATGCCCAACTCGCGGATGCGGTGGGCTCCGATCTGGCGGCGAAGGATGCGTACTGGCGCACCCTGGACCACCTCAAGGCCAACGAGGTGGATCTCGATGCCACGAAGCCGATCGTCGGGCCGGTGCTCTCCGTCGATGGGAAGACCGAAATGCTTTCGCATCCGGACAAGCTCATTGCCGACGCGGCGAATAACCACCCGCTCCGCAAGCGCACCGGTCGCGGTGAGTTTACGATCCCGCAGCTTTCGGCGACGGTAGCGAAGTCCTGAGTCGGCGACCGAGTCGTTTCGTTCGATTTCAAACCGCGGTGTGGGGCAAGGGCCCGCACCGCGGTTTTTTTGTGAGCACGGTGGAGCCCGGCCGGCGTCCGGGCCTAAAAAAACAGGAAGCTACTGCATAACCCTCGCGCGACGGCGGGCGGTGTGCCTATGTCGTCGCCCGATGTCGATTCTTCCTGCGATTGTCCCTGCGTGTGCCGGTTGCGGCGTGTGTTGCCACCTGTTGGTGGAGTTGCTGCCCGGCGACGACCACGTGCCGGAGGAGTATGTGGTCGAGCACAGTGGGGTGCGCTGCATGGACCAACACGGCGACGGGGCCTGTGTGGCGCTCGATCCGGAGACGCGGCTGTGCACGATCTATGATCAACGTCCGCAGACGTGTCGGACGTTTGAGCGGGGAGGGGAGTTGTGCCGGAGGATTTTGAAACTGCCGGCGGCCGCGGTGATGGCGGCGAGCTAAAGGAGCGGGCGATTTTTCTGCGATCATGGCCAGAAGCGTTGTTTTCAAAAAAACACCCCGGTGTGAACGCTGCCGGCTGCCGCCGCGTTGGTGCGTGTGTGAGGCGCATCGGGTGATCGTCAGCCCGCTGAAGGTGGATGTGCTCATGCATCACATGGAGGCGTGGCGGCCGAGCAGCACGGGACATTTGATCAACCGGGTGGTGGCGAACACGGGGCTGCATGTCTATCGGAAGGAGCGCCCGTTGATCCGTGAGGAGATCATGCAACCCGGGCGGCAGCTGTGGATCTTGCATCCGACGGGAGAGGCACTGCCGGCGAGTGAGCCGGCGGCGGGTCTGCAGGTGCTGTTGCTCGACGGAACGTGGATTCAGTCGACGGGGATGATGCGGGGTGTGGAATCGTGGGGACGGCGGGTGAGTTTACCGATGGCAGGGGAGAGCCGCTATTGGTTGCGTTCCCAGGCGGCGGACGACCGGTTTTCGACGATCGAGGCGCTTTTGTTTCTCATGGCCGCGCTGGGGATGAAGGAGGACTGCGCGCGGTTGCAGCTGCAATTCGAGCTGCACGTCTACGCGGGGCTGTGTGCGCGGGGGAAGAAGGTGGAGGCGGCGAATTATTTATTTTCCTCGCCGGTGCGTGGACCGCTGCAGGAGTTGATCCCGACGTTGAAGCCCTGGGCCCAGCCATCACGGCGGGACCGGGGATTGTAGGAGGCGGCCGGGAGGTGGAGGATGTCTGCCGGATCGAATGATCCGGTGGGCACGCTGTTTTGGGCGAGCTGACCCACGAACGGCGCGAGGGCTACGCATTGTACGGCTCAGGGCCGCGCGCCACCGTGGAGCGTGACCCCGTGTGGCGAGAGGGAAAATAAAGGCCCGCGCGCCCGCTACACCGGGGGTGACGGCGGCGGCGGGGAGGTGGGATTTTGGCGGGCGGCGAGACGGGCGTTTTCGGCCTCTAACGTTTCCTGACGTTGGCGGAATTTTCCGAGCATGTCGCCGAGCGCACTGCACATCCGGTCAAATTCAGTGGCGCCGCGGGGTTGAGGCAGGAGGGCGAGGACATCGCCTCCACCGATCCGGCCGGCGGCGGTGCCGACGGCGCGCAGACGGCGCTCGAAGCGTGCGGTAAACATCCAGCAAACGATACTGAGGGCGACGACCAGACCGGTGCCGAGACGCAAAATGAGTTGGTGAAGAGCCTGCACGGCGGCGAAGGCGTCGGCCACCGGTTGGCGGACGACGACCAGCCAGCCCTGACCGCGATAGTCGCGGAAGCCGCGCGAACGGGCGTAACCGGTGAAGCAGACGGTGCCCAGGGA
>CANIJN010000351.1 GCA_947467625.1 Opitutia bacterium
GCCCTCCGCGTCTTCTACCCCGAAGCCGACTCCGCCGACTGGCGTCTCGTCGACGCCGGCATCCGCGTGCAAGCGCTGAAAAAATCCGACGCCGGCCGCCTCTCCTTCGGCACCGAAGTCGTCACCGCCCCAGATGGCTCCCTCGCCGCCCTCCTCGGCGCGTCCCCCGGCGCGTCCGTCTCCGCGCACATCGCGCTGCAAATCATCCAAACCTGTTTCCCCGACAGCCTGCGCACGGACGACGGCCACGCCCGCATGCAAGCGATGATCCCCACCTTCGACCTCGACCCCGCCTCCCCCGCCGCCACCGCCGACCACGCCCGCCGCTCCGCGCAAATCGACGCACTGCTCCAACTGCACCACCCCTCATCGACGAAATAGTTTCTCGTTCCCTCCACACCACGGGTGGTGCCACCGCCTGACGACGCGCGCCCCACGTGACCGCGCCTCGCCGCTCGCATTGACCCCAAACGCCAAAGCCACGCCCCGTTCGGCTGTCCGCGAATCAAACCGGCCATCAAAACCCATTGTCACGCCCACTCGAGCCGCACGATGCGGACTTCCTTCGCCGCGTGATCCACCCACTACGTCACGATCAAATCGTCGTGTAGCTTCACCTCGTATTCGCGGCCCGTCAGTCCCGCCTCGCGGTAATCGCCCGGCTCGAACGGATGCCGCGCCAAGCCGTCGAAAATTTGCAGCAGCCTTCCGCGCTCGCGGACGCCTTGGGCCGTGAAGGCATGGACTGCCTCCGCGCCAAGGGCGAAATCATACGGCTCCATCGCTCACACGCCCTCGGACTTGAGGGATTCGTGCAGCCGCACGAGTTGGGCGCGCGAGACTTTTTCTCCGGCCTCCATCCTCGCCGCTGCGGCATCAAGCGATTGCTGATTGGCCGCTGAGTCACGGCGGGCGAGGTGGCGGAGATAGGCCGAAAGCACGACCCGCTCCGAAGGGGGCATCGTTCTAACCTGAGATTGTATTTCTGCCAGCGACATGCCGACAATCTGACCAAATCCGCGGTACCGGCAAACCATTTTCCGGCATCGCCGCTCATGCCGACACCTTTGTGATCAACTGACAAAGTTGTGGGAAATCGTCACAAACGTGAGGCGTCGACCACGCCCGCCGCTCCGCGCAAATCGACGCCGTCGCCCAACTACACCACCTCTCATCCACAAAATAGTTGCTCGCTCCCTCCACGCGACGGGCGGTGCCGCCACCTGACAGCGCGCGCCCGACGCGGCCGTGCCTCGCGCTCGCATCGACCCCAAACCCCAAAGCCAGACCCCGTTCGGCTGACCCCGTTTTCCGAATCTCAGCGGCAAAAAGAAAAACTCAGTTGGTCAGGCGCTGTTTCCAATAGTCCGGGTCACGCTTCAGCGGCATAACGGCGACGATCCAGACGCGATCCGTTTCGTCGAGGTAAAGCAGAGCAAAGGGAAAATCCCCCGCTAGGTGCCGCCGCACGTCGCCGTCGATCCGGCGAAACCGGTGTGGCGCCGCGCAAACCTCAGCGATGAGGCGTTCGATTTCGTCGTAGAAGCGCCCGCCCAGCGTGAGGCCGATGTCGGCGTAGTGCGCCGCCGCCACGGCGTATTCCTCATCGGCCTCGGGGTGGAAGGTGTGCGCCTTCACCGACCGACGATCTGCCGGATGCGGGCGGACACGACTTCACCGGGGACGCCCTGAACTTTGCCGCTGCGGATTTCCTCCACACGACGCGCCACGGTGGCACGCCAGGCCGGACTGACCGCAGGATTGTCCACGCCGTGCCGGGCGAGCATGAGCCGGTCCACCAGCTCGGCCACCACGTCATCGGGCCATTGCTGCGCCTCTTCCACGATCTGATCGAGTGTGAGTGACATATCGGCAGTGTGCGCGGGCGTCGTCGGGTTTCAACGCTCGTGTTTGCGGGGGCGGCGGCGTACCGCTTCGGCTTGGCCCGGCCAGTGCAAAGTGCAACGTTACCTTGCTACGTTACTTGATCCCGGCTTGACCCCTGCGGCTTGGCCCCAAACCCCGTTGCTGACCCCGTTTTTCGTTTCCGCATGAAGGCGATGATCCCCACCTTCGACGTCGATCTCGCGTCACCGGCCGCCACGGCCGACCACGCCCGCCGCTCCGCGCAAATCGACGCCGTCCTCCAGTTGTGCCCCGCGACGCCCGCGCGGTAAACACCGGTGACCGGTCGACGCAGAATGCCGAGGCCCCAACGATGTCCGGGGTCGGCTTCGTTCCTGGATCAAAGCTTCGTTTCAGCCGGTATCCGCTCATAAAACACCACTCCGACACGACGGATGTGGTCGATCAAATCCGCATGCGTGATGCTGGTGAAAACGGAAAGATCGATTTGATACGGCAGCAGGAGGTCATCGAGTTCCTCATCGATGCGTCCACGAATACGTTCATCCAGCCCGCTGCCGGACAGCGTCAGATCGATGTCCGATCCGGGCTTGAAGTTTCCTTTGGCGCGCGAGCCGTAGAGGGTGGCCCGTTCGACTTCCGGATGACGTGACAGCACCCCGTGAACTTGCGCCACCGTGGACGCAGGGAGTCCGTGCTTCATGCTCCGCCACGCTCCTGCTTTTCCAAATCCACCATGCGTCGTTCCAACGCGACCAAGGCGGGATGGAATTGGCCTAAAATCGCCTTCGCGATGTCTTCCGCGACTTCGATCTTGTAGGTGTGCGACGTAAGATTGCACGCCTTGATCATGTCCATCCAGGCTTCGCCCTCGGTGATCAAGCCGTTCTTGAACGCCTCTCGCGTGGCCCCCTTCGAGCCGATGAGGCCCACGAAACCTTGCGCTTCGAGGTAATCCTTTAACACGTTCCAGCCCAGTTCGTGCGTGTATTCAAAACCTTGGATCAATCCCTGTTGCTCGAGCTCGGAAAGCGGACGCCGTCCGGCCAGCTCGACCGCCTCCGTCAGGCGAGAAAGGGCCTGACGGAAGTTCTGAAAGCGTTGCATCCAGCGGATGGCAGGAGTGCTCATGGGTAGAGAGCTAGTCGACACCTTGGGTCGAAGAAAACAGCAAACCTCGACGTTCTCTCCCCGCAGCTTGTTCCAGAAACCCCGGCGTCACCACCGCCCACGCCCACCGCTCCGCGCAAATCGAGTACTTGCTCCGACTGCACCACGCCTCATCCACGAACTAATTTCCCGCTCCCTCCACACCACGGGCGGTGCCACCGCCTGCCGACGCGCCCCACGTGGCCGTGCCTAGCCGCTCGCATCGACCCCAAACCCCAAAGCCAGACCCCGTTCGGCTGACCCGCTCCTCCAAGCCACTGGCCTCCCCGTCGCGCACGGTCTCGGTGCCTTCCCCATCGCCGGCCAATGGCTCGTCTGCGAAAACCCCGCCGTCGTCGCCCGCCACTGCGCCAAGGTCTACGGCTCACCGCCGCCCGACTCCGGCGCCC
>CANIJN010000352.1 GCA_947467625.1 Opitutia bacterium
CCCCGCTACATCCACGACGCCATGGTCACCGCCAAACTCGACGTGCGGAAGAGCCTGGGATTCCTCCCGTTCCCCGCCTCGCTCCAGGTCGGCAGCTCGGAGCGCATCCAAAAGCGCGACGTCCGCCGCGAGAGCATCAACTGGACCTACCAAGGCCCCGACGGCAACGCCGCCACGATCGACACGCCCACGCCCTACCGCATGACGACTTACGTCGGACAGGAGGAAAGTTTCGGTTTCCGCAACATGCCGTGGATCTCCGTTTACAAGGCGTGGGAGGCCTTCAAAGCCAACCCCACACTCTGGTCCAAGACGCCCGCGCAGGTCGTCGCCGAGGAGTTGTTCCGCGTCAACAACTCCGAATACCTGCAGGAAGGCGTCACCGCTTTCTACCTACAAGCCGAGGCCGGCCTGTTCCGCAACCGCCTGAAAATCCTCACTGGGGTGCGCTTCGAGAAAACCTCTGCCAAGGGCGAAGGCGTCCTCGCCGATCCCAACGCCGTGTGGCAACGCGACGCCGACGGCACCTACGCGCACACCGCCGCCGGCGCCCGCATCCGCAAACCCGCTGCCGGCACCGTTGGCTCCGCCGAGGAGCTGCGGCTCATCCGTGCGGAGCGCGGCGTCCGCGCCGCCCGCACCTACGAAGGTTACTACCCCAGCATTCACCTCACCTACAATATCCGCGAGAATCTGCAGGCGCGCGCGTCCTTCGCGCAGACCTACGGCCGGCCCGACTTCACCAACATCGTCCCGAACTCCACCATCGACGAGGCCGACATGGAGGCCGCGATCAATCCGCAGCAACTCCCCGGCCGCATCACCATCCGCAACACCGGCCTTCGACCCTGGTCCGCCGACAACGTCGATGTCTCCCTCGAGTACTACACCGATGCCGGGGGCCTCTTCAGCGTCGGCGGGTTCGCCAAGGAGATTCGCGACTTCTTCGGCAGCGCCACGCGCCTCGCCACGGCGGACAGTCTCGCCGAGGTCGGCCTCGGCCCCGAATACGCCGGCTGGGAACTCGTCACGCAGTTCAACCTACCGGGTGTCGCTCGCGTACGCGGCCTCGAGTTCAGCGCGCGCCACTCACTGCGCCCGCTCGGCGAGTGGGGCCGGACCATCCAGGTTTTTGCCAACGCCACCAAGCTCGAGCTCGTCGGCAGCCAGCAAGCGAACTTCACCGCGTTCATCCCCGAGAGCGGCAGTTGGGGCGCGAGCTACCACCGCGGTCCGCTCTCCTTCCTCGCCAAGTGGAACTACCGCGGCCGCCAGCGCGGTGGCGTCGTGACGGGCGTGAACGGTTTCCAATACAGCCAGCCGCGCACCACCGTCGATCTCAACGCCGAGTGGCAGGTCCGGAAAAACATCGGCCTCTATCTCAGCGCGCAAAATATCTTCAACGTCCCCGAAGTCCTCCTCCGCTACGGCCCCGATACGCCCGGCTACGCCCGCCGCTACCAGGTGACGACGTATGGCGTGCAGCTCTCCGCCGGGCTCAAGGGCAGCTTCTGAGCAGGCGTCGAGACAGATCCAGAGCGCCAGCTCTGTCGTTGGGCACCATCGCCACCGTGTCTCCGCTCCGGCGATACATACAAGGCTCGGCGCAGGCTCCGGCGCAGGCTCCGGCGCTTCGAGTAGAACCCTCGCGAGCACCCCCACGGCCCAAACACGGCCCGAAAAAATGCCGCCTCAACGCTCAGCGCTCAGCGCCCAACTGAGCGCGTCGCGCGCGCCCGCACCTCACCACTCCAACAACCCACCGGCAAACGTCAGCCCCGCACCTACGCTGCAAAAGATAATCTTATCCCCGTCAGCGAAGATGCCTTCCTCCGCCGCCCAGCCCAAGGCCATCGAGACGCTCGCCGCGCTCGTGTTGCCGTATTTGCCAATCGTTACCACGAACTTGTCGTAGGGAATCCCGACCCGCTTGCTGACGGCCTTCAGGATTCGCTCGTTGGCCTGATGCGGCACGATCCACGCGATGTCCCCGGGCTTCAGGTTTTGCCGCGCTAGAGTCTGCTCGATCTGTTCCGCGAAGCCGATCACGGCGTTCTTGAACACCGAGGTGCCGTTCATCTGCAGATAGAAATGCTTCGCGTGTCCGTCCTGCGCGACGGGCCACGGCATCCGCGCGCCCCCGCCCTTGCGTTGGATCGCTTCAAACTGGTCGGCATCGCCGCTCAATCCCATGCGGTGGAGTCGATGGCCACCAGCCCCGTTCGTCAAAATAGCCGCGCCCGCACCATCCCCAAAGAGAAACGCCGTTTCATGGTCCTGCGGATTCGTAATCCGGGAGAGGAGTTCCGCCGTCACGACGATGAGATTTTTCGCGGTACCCGACACAATGAACGACCGTCCGACTTCGAGCGCGTAGAGCCAGCCAGAGCACGCGGCATTCAGGTCAAAAGCCAACACCCGCGGAATCCCCAGCCGCCGCGCGAGATCGCTCGCCATCGCCGGCACCGGTTGATCAGGAATCAGCGTGGCCATGATAATCCCATCGATCTGTTCGGCCTTCATCCCGGCTTGGGTCAGCGCGTGCTGCACCGCGATCACCGCGAGGTCGGTCGCGCTTTCGTCGTCTGCCGCGAAACGACGCTCGCGGATGCCCGTCAGACGCACGATTTCGTCCTCCGTGCGATCGGGAAATGCCTTCAGAATTTCACTGTTGGCTTGGACTTTGGAGGGCGCCGCGTGACCCACGCCAGCAATGCAAACGGTATCAGAAATCATGCGCAAAAGATCAGGAGGAAAGGACGTACTGCTCCCGGCGTCGACTCAAGACTTCCGGGCCGCGAGGTAGCCGGCGACATCGTCACCCGACACACGTCCACCGGGACCCGTGGCAGCAATGTCCGTGAGTTTCACGGGGTCGAGACCGGCCTCTTGGGCGAGTTTGATCGCCCGGGGCGTCCACACCAGTGCCGCTGCCGATTTCGCTGGCGCTGCCGCCACCGCGACGGGGGGCACGCCGCTGCCGGCCTGGGACTCCAAATGCCGCAGGCTGGCATCGTCCGTCTCGAGCCGCAAAAAAAGCTCCCCCGATTGCAACACCTCGCCCGGCTTGGCCGGCAGTGCGATCACGAGGCCGTCGGCCGGAGCTTCATATTCGAAAATCGATTTATCGCTCTCCAATTCAGCGATTTTCTGGCCCTTGGCGACGCGATCACCAGGTTTTGTTTTAATCGAAACGACCGTGAGTTCGCTCACAGTCGCGCCCATCGAGGGCACTGGGACGTCAATGATAAAGTTAGCCATCGGAGGTTTTATTGGCGCCGAGTGTGCGGCCCGCGGCGGCTTGGTCAAGAAGCGGCACAGTCATCGCAGAATCATCGCGGCGGCGGACCCGCGAGTGAGCGAAACCACCGCTCGGATCAGGACCGCACGCTTTTCCAAACG
>CANIJN010000353.1 GCA_947467625.1 Opitutia bacterium
ACGCTGTCTTCGCCGGCGTTAGCGGGGAGCTTCGTGCCGAGGAGATCGGCGCAGGTGGCGAGGAGATCGACGTGGCAGATTGTCTGGGCGCTCGTGGAGGCGGCTTTTATTTTTCCCGGCCAGCGGACGAGGAAAGGCACGCGGTGGCCGCCGTCCCAGATGTCGGCCTTGTAGCCGCGGAATTGCGCGCTGGCGAAGTGGCCCTGTTTTTCGAGTGCGGGCGTGTCGGCTTGCGGCGAGCAGCCGTTGTCGGCGGTGAAGATGACGAGCGTGTTGGTGGCGAGGCCGTGTTCGTCGAGGGCGGCGAGGATTTTTCCGACGACGGCGTCGGTCTGCATGACGAAATCACCGTAGGCGCCGAGGCCGCTTTTGCCCTGCCACTCCGGCGTCGGCAGAATCGGCGTGTGCGGCGACGTGAGCGGGACGTAGAGGAAAAAAGGCTTCCCGGCTTTCGCGGCGGCGGCGTGTTCGGCGACGTAGCTGACGGCCTGACGCTCGAGGCGTGGGAGCATCTGGATGGGCGGGAGACTTTCGATGACGCGGTCGTTTTCGATGAGGCCGGACATCGTGCGGGCGTTGGAGCAACCCCAGAAGTAATCGAAGCCGCGCGTGATGGGACCGCCGATGATACGGGAGCCGACCGGAAGGCCGGCGTCGCCCATCTTCGATTTTTTCGTGGCTGCGGCGGGTGCCGCCGTAGTTGGAGAGGTAGGACGCTCGGAGAGAAATCCGAGGTGCCACTTGCCGATGGCGGCGGTGGTGTAGCCATTTTTCTTTAGCAAGGCGGGCACGGTGAGACGATCCTCGGCGATGAGCGGCGGATCGTCGGTGCCGTCGAGCACGCCCTTTTGGAGCCGGCTGCGCCACGCGTAACGACCGGTGAGCAGGCCGTAGCGGGTGGGCGTGCAGACGGAGGAGCCGCTGTGGGCGTCGGTGAACGTCATGCCCTGCGCGGCGAGGCGGTCGAGGTGGGGCGTCTTGATTTTTCCCCGCGTCGGATTGAGCGCCTGCACGTCGCCGTAGCCGAGATCGTCGGCGAGGATGTAGACGATATTGGGTCGGGTGCTCTCGGCAGCCGACATCACTCGCGTTGCTGGTAAACAAAGGATCGTCAGCGCGAAGGTGAACGCGGGGCGCAGGCGCAGGGTGAGGTGGGGCGATATCATGGAGTGGGGCTGTTTCGGCCAACACGGCGGCTGGAGAAACGGCGAGGGGTGATACGGGATGAAGTTCGGTGAGACAAACCTTCGTTTCGGGCCTGTATTCGTGCGATCAGCACGCGGGCATGGTCATGGCGAAGCGAAGATGGCGAAGCCGGCGTCGAAGCTGCGCTAGCAAATCTGGCCGGTGTTCACTGCAGCGGGGATAGCCACAACCGTCCAAGACGTAGCGGTCCGTGACCGCAGATGCGCGCTAGCGTCGGCGGTTAGCACCATCATTTTTTGACGCGAGCGGGTGGCGGTGACCACGCTGCCGGGCGGGGGGATGCGACGGTGAGCTCCGCGGGATCGTCGAGGCGTTTCATCTCGGCGGCGAGGGTGGCGGTCATCGCGGTGATCCGTGCGGCGTGCTCGGGACGGGTGGAGAGGTCGGTGCGTTCAGCGGGGTCGGCGACGAGGTCGAAGAGTTGGGTGCGGTCGACTTGCGGGTAACGGATGAGTTTGTAGCGCTCGTCGCGGAGACTGCGTTGGACTTTCTGGTAGGCGAACATGAGCGAGGTGCGGGCGGGCGTGGCGGGGTTGCGCAACGTGGCACTGAGGTCGAGGCCCTCGCTGGTTTTTGGGCCGGCGACGCCGCTGAGTGCACCGAGCGTGGGGATGACGTCGAAGAGGTAGCACATCGCGTCGGTGCGCTGGTTTGCGGGAATGCCGGGGCCGGCGACGACGAGTGGGACGCGCATCGAGTGTTCGTAGAGGTTTTGTTTGCCGATGAGGCCGTGGCTGCCGCGGGCGACGCCGGAGTCGGCGGCGAACACGACGATGGTGTTTTTCGCAGCGGGGGAAGCGTCGAGCGTATCGAGCACGCGGCCGATCAGCAGATCGAGATACGAAATGTAGCGGTAGTAGTCGGCGAGCATCGAGCGGACGTCGGCCGAAGTGCGCGGCCACGGGAGCAGTTGCTCGTCGCGGATGGTCATCTCGCCGTTGTCGAACGGATGTTGGGCGAGGAAGTCGGCGGGGAGCGGAATCTTTTCAGGGTCGTAGCGAACCGGGTAGTCATCGGGCACGATATGGGGATCGTGGGGGCCGTCGAAGGCGAGGTAGGCGAAGAACGGTGTGGTGTGTTTTTCCTTTAGAAACGTGATGGTTTCGTCGGCGAATACTTCGCAGGCGTGTTTCGGGCTGACGGTGGTTGGGCCCATTTTACCGTTTTCCAAATCGGCGAGAGGGGCTTTGAGGGGGTTGGTCATGCCGCCGGTGAACAGTTGGCGGGCGCGCTGGAAACTCAGTGGGACGGCGGCGGGAGTATTGTGCCATTTGCCGCTGATGAAGGTGGTGTAGCCGGCGCGGCCGAAGGCGGCGGGCCACGTCTCGTCGCGCGTGAGGGCTTGGTCGATATGAAACAATGAGCGACCGGAAAGCAGCATCGCGCGCGAAGGGACGCAGGTCGCGGCGTTCATCCCGCCCATCATGTAGGCGCGGTTGAAGGACATGCCGCGGCGCACGAGACGGTCGAGGTTGGGCGTCTGGATATGCGCATTGCCGAGGGCGGCGATGGTATCGGCGCGCTGGTCGTCGGCGAAGATGAAGAGGATGTTGGGCGGCGTGGCGTTCGCGCCGAAGGCGGCGCGGGTGGCGAGCAGCAGAGCGAGAACAACGAGAGAGTAGCGAAGGCGCATGGCAGAAGTAGATCAGGGTTTCACGGGCTCGACAAATTTGCGCATGCGGTCCGGGGTGTAACCGGGAAATGGCGGCGTCGCAGCTTGAGCAGGGATGGAGGCGAGCGCGGCAGCAAGTGCGCGGTGCGCGGTGGCGGTGGCGGGATCGCGTGTCGGTGAAAGGCGATTTTTTTGATCTGGGTCGACGGCGATCTCGAAGAAGCCGCCTTCGGAATCCAGTTTGAAGCGCTGATCGCGCACGGTGCGGGAGGTGTCGCGTTGCGCGTAGATCCACTCGCGGGGAGCGTGTCCGGGAGCGTCGCGCAGAAGCGGAACCCAGGAGTGACCGTCACTTGCGACGCGAGGCAGAGCGGCAAGATCGAGCATCGTTGGAAAAATGTCCGAGAAATCCGCGAGGGCGCTGGTCGCGCGGCCGCCGTTGACTCCCGGCAGGCGCACGATGAGCGGCACGTGGACGCCGCGCTCGATGGTGCGGCCTTTGCCGGCCGGAACGGCGCGATTGGC
>CANIJN010000354.1 GCA_947467625.1 Opitutia bacterium
GCCCACTCGCTGGCGCTCGCGACCACCTTACTTAGTCAAAATCGGACAGCGCCCCCCGGCCCTACATCTTCAGCGTCAGTTGAAAATTGTAGCTGATCGGCTGCTTCAACGCGAAGGTCAGCGGCACGGTCTCGCGCGCGGGACTCGTGTAATCTCCTCCCTTGGGCCGCAACGCCGACGCCGTCTGCGCAATCGACGAATACTGCGGACCGCGGTCGTTGAGCAAATTATTGATCACGAGATTGGCCTGAAGCTCACGGCGGTTCTTGAAGCGCCACGTATAATTCATCGTCGCGGTCACGATGTAATAATCCTCCGGGGTGTAGACAGCCGTGTAGGCGTCAACCGTCGGGTCGTCGATCGACAACAGCGGGTTCGCAGGATTGGCGATGGTATCGGAGGCGCGTGAACCAATAATTTGTTTACCGCGATACCGCACACCCGTGCCGAGGCGCAGACCCTTGAGCGCCGTGCGCTGCAACGTATAATCTGCAAAGACGTTCACGATGGGTTGGTCCTGCGCAAGACGCTTGCCGTCGACGATATTTTGGCGGAACGCCACGATATTATTGTAAGCATTCGCGGCGTTGGTCGCGTCGGGGGAGCGGGTGTTGATTGGGATCGTAAGGTCCACACTCGCGCGGTTGCTCGCGTCGATCAACACGCCCGCGTCCTTGGCGATCTGCTTGAAGAGCTCTACATTCTTGTCGATGTAAGCCTTAACGTCGGGATAAAGGTTCGACTCATAAACCTTAGGAAAGCTCACGCTGCCGGTGAGCCGAAAGGCCCGCGACGGATTGTAGACCACCTCGAACTCGAAACCGTTGCCCGAACGCGTGCGAATGTCGCGATACTGCACCGGCAGCGTGCCAGCTCCGCGGATATTCCGCCCTACAGCACTCTGGTCACCCACAACGTTGGAATCATAGAGCGAGTTGAAGAAGCTCGGCCCGTCCTGCGAGATCGCCCCGTTGATCTCCTTGGTCTGATAGTAGGTGAAGTTCAGATTCAGGCGGTTTTGCAACAGCTCCATGCGGAGGCCGTAGTCGACACCGGTCGCAATGGTCGGCTCAAGTTGGCGCGCATCGATGCGCACAATGCCGCCGGGCGGATTGAACGTTTCGGCAAAATTAATGGACGGATTAAACCAGCTCGCGACGTGCAGCACCGAGCCCACCGACCGCGTGATCTGGCTGCCTTGGACGGGATTCGGGTTGTAGTCATCCTTGAAACGGTCGTTGGCGTACAGCGGATCGCGGTCGCCATTAGGGGCAATGCGCGGACGAATGGCCGCTTCCAGCGGCGGGCCGACTTGGTTACCCGCCGCGTCACGCTGCCGGTAGGTCAGATTCGCGAAGTCCTGGGGCGGGCCCGAGCGCATAATCCGGGTAAGTCCGTCCCAATTGAGCGGGTAGTCACCCTTGTCGAGCTGCTGCACCGTTTGGAAAAAATAGTCATCCTTGCGCACGGCACCGAGCACGACGAAGCGGCCTTGGAAGAATTTCGCGTTGATCGATCCGAGCGCATACTTGAACTTAGAGGTGTCGATCCGCTCCGTGTCTCGGCGCGCAATGTTGACCGCCCAGATGGGCTGAATGTCCTTCGTCACCCGAGTATTCGGATCGACATATTTAATCGTGCCGAGGGAGAGGTCGGGGATCGGCCGGCTGAGATCGTTCCAGTAACGGCGGATGCGGACAGTCTGCAAGACAGTCGATTCGAGGAAGCCCCACTGGCGGTGGTCGTCGCCCTGCGCGACACTGAGGTAGCGGTAGTCCTGATCTTCCTCACCGCGGTTGATGCCGCCGAGCGTATTGAACGCGAACTTCGCCCAGCGCGTGTCGAGCACGTAGGCGGCCGCGCCGCGCACATTGTTGTAGTCGAACTTCCGGTCCGCCCGCATCAGCGAACCGTCGCCGTAAGCTTGTTTGAAATGCGGATTGGGCGCCCCATTTGGGAGCACTTGGTTAATGTCGATGTAGGTGTCGTTGCTACTGCGGTTCTGCTCGCCGTTGATCTTCACGCGCGACCGGTTCAGGTCGGCGGCCACCTCGAAGTAGAAATTACCGAGCCGTTGGTTGATCGTAAACTGGATGTCCTTGAAGCGCTGTGACAAGATCGGTGCGTCCGGCGAGATCGTGAATTCCTCGGAGGGCGGACGAAAAAAAGAATTGGCGATGGCGGTGCCAAAGCGGTTGCCCGGAATATTCACCGCATGCAGAAACGTCGCGCCCGCGCTCGCAAACGAGGGCAGGCTGCCCTGCACAAAACCGGCGAGCGGCGTCGTCGTGCTGTTGCCGCCGGGCAGCGTGACCGGATCATTCTGGTAGTTCATGATCGCGTTGGCCCCGGAGAACGGATCGTAGACGTAGTAGTTGGCACCGCGACGGCCGACGCCGAGCGCATTGGCGTTCGAGGGCAGCGTCGTCGCCCCGGCCGGCGCGTTGAAGACCGTCTTGCCGTCCCAGCCCGACAGGCGGTCGTCGAGCGTCGTGAAACCAGACTGGCGTGAATTGTTGCCGTATTCTCCTTCGACGCGAATCTCCGTGTTGCGGTAAGGCTTGAACGTCGTGGTGAGAAACGCGGCTTTACGTTTGTCGAAATCCTTGAGCCGCCAACCGCTGCTATCGCCCCACACCGCCGAGGCGCGCACGGCGAACGTCTCATTCAACGGCTGGTTCAGGTCAACCGTTGCGCGGTAATTGCGCCACGAGCCGACGCTGAGCTGCACACTCTCGCTCTGCCGGTTGGTCTGCGCCCGCTTAGTCGTCGAGGAACTCACGCCGCTGAGCGAGCCGTTGCCGAATAAAATCGAATTCGGTCCACGGCCAAAGTCGTAGCGCTCGAGATTGAAACTATCGCCGTTGTTATACTGCGGGAAAAAATTTCGCTGCGGCCGCGTATTACCCGTGCCGCGCGTCGTGTAATTAATCGGTGCGGCGAAAAAATTCTGCATGCCGTTGTCCACATTGAGGGTGCTGCTGGTCGTCCACTCCGCCGCGCTCTGCAGATCCGTGATGCCCAGAGCGTCGATGAAATCGCGGGTAATGACGGAATAGGCCACCGGCGTGTCCCGGAGCGCTCCCGCGAGACGGCCACCGGCGAGCGAACTGGCGGCGGCGAATCCGTTGTCGCGGTCGGAACTCACCTCGAAGGGTGAGAGCACGACAGCCCCAGAAGGTACCGGCTGGGCGGGGACGGTCGTGGCCGGAGGCGAGGCCGCTTGCTGGGCAAAAGAGGTCGCCACCGCGAGCGAGGC
>CANIJN010000355.1 GCA_947467625.1 Opitutia bacterium
AGAGCGGGAGAGGGGGAAAGGGGGAGAGCTGAACGAAGGCGGAGGAAGAGGAGCGTGAGCCACGGGAGCCAGAATAAGGGGGCGAGCCACGCGTATTGGGGGAGTGGCCAGGAGAGGCAGCGGGCGAAGTAGAGGAAGAATTCGGTGAGGGTTTTAGCGTGGAGTGTATCGTGCCACGGGGTCGGGGTACGCAGGACGGTGCCGAGGGCACCGATGCAACAGGCGGTAAGGAAAAGAACGAAGGCGTCGCGGCGTAGGGAGAGTTTGGAGACAAGGCGGAGGACGGCGACGGCGGCCAGCGGGGCGGCGATGAGCAGCCCGGAGCCCATGCTGACGAGGGCGAGGAGTGCGCAGAGGAGTCCTCCCCACCAGCGGAGGGAAAGGGCCGGGGCGGTGAGGAGGAGGTGAAGGGCGAGGAGAGTGAAGCCGGCCAGAAAATAAAACTGCGACTGGAAGCCACCGAGGACATTTTCCCAGGCGATCGGGGGGGCGGTCGCGAGGAGGAGCACGAGTCCACTGGCGAGCGCCCACGGAAGCGAGAATCGGCGGAGGGCCCAGAGGAAAAGGCCGGCGGCGAGCGCGGCGTGGAGGGCGGCGCTGGCGACGCATTGGACCCGGGCGTCCCACTGGCCGCCGCCGGCGACGAGCGCGAGGTTGAGTGCGAGCGTGGGAGCGATGCGGTGTTCGTTGTGCGGAAGAACGAGATTTTTCCAGAGTTCGTGGCGCTCGAACCAAGGCGTGAGGAGGAGATCGCCCTCCTTGGCCCATTGGTCCCAATAGGGGAGGTCGCTGCCGTAGCGGTCGATGGCGATCAGTTTGGCTCCCCAGACGGTGAGGAAGAGTGCGCAGACGAGGGCGAGGTGGGTGGGGCGGGTGCGGGGAGAGGCCGAGAGGGAGGGAAGTGAGAGGGGGAGAGGGGGAGACGGAGAGAGGGGGAGAACCTTGGGGCGAAGGAAAAATGCGAGCAGGGTGAGGAGGGCGGCGAGGGCGGCGGCGAGTTGGGCGAGGAGCAGGCCGTGTTTGGTGCACCGGGAGGCAAGATAGGAGAGGTGGCCCATCTCGACGGGCGCGCTGAAGGCGAGCCAGCGGGCGGGATCGGCGTCGCGAGCGACGACGACGAAAGGCGTGCGGGGGGCGCGGACGTAGGCGGCCCGCCACGTGTCACCAGGCAGCTTGGACGGGGCGACGGTGGCCAGGAGCGCGTGCGTAGTGGGGTCGCGGAGTTCGAGGGAGAGCGTGGCGGGCGAGGCGCCAAGCTGGCCGGCGGTTTCGAATTTCAACCACGCGCCGAGGGGCGAGGTGAGCGGGGCGCTGATCCATTCGCCGGTGGACGCGGGACCGGTGGTCGGATCGAACGAGCCCCAGGTCGGGGACGAGGCGAGTGGGACGGTGGCGGGTGAAAGGCCGAGGCGGGGCGCGGTGGCGAGGGAGCGTTGCGAGGCGTGGTTTTCGGCGAAGGGGGACGGCGCGGCCGAGCGCAGGGCGAGGGGCGCACGGAGCACGGCGGGCATGAGCGCACGGACGCAGGCGTGCGAGAGGCGATCGATGATGCCGCCGGCGCTCGGATAAGGGATTTCCGGAAAGGCGAGTTGCGCGGGGTCGTCGGTGGCGAGGTAGCCCCGCATATGCGCTTCGGCCGCGACGTAGTATTTTTTCGCGTCGGGCAGCTCGGAGTCGAGGTTTCGCGTCACGAGGTCCGTGACGCCGAAGAGAAACGTCACGAGCCACGCAAGGCTGAGGGCGCGGAGGAAGGCGGAGGAAAGTCGGGTGGGGAGGCGGGCGGCAGGGGTGAGGAGCCAAGCGAGGCAGAGGGCGTTGACCATTGCGCCGAAGGTCAGCGTATCCATGTAGCGCGAGGCGGGAAAATCGGCGCCGGCGCCGCGAGCGTAGGCGGTGGCGAGGAGTTGCACGAGCACCCAGCCGCCGAGCGCGGTGATGGTTTGGCCGAAGCGCACAGTGGCAGGCGGACTGAAGTCCGGCCGGCTCCGGAGGACGGACATGGCGACGAGGAACCAAGGGAGCCAGAGGATGATCGCGAGCCCGTCGTAGCCGCTGGGGACGGGCCATTGCAGACTATGGAGCAGGGAGAACACGAAATCGTGAAGCGTTTTCACCTGCATGTGCGCGTGGTAATCGACCTCGACGCGCGTGGCCGCGCCGATGGCGACGAGGGCGGCGCAGAGCGCGAGGGTGGGCCACACGGCGCGGGCGGTGGTATCGCCACGGAAGATACGGAAGGCGACGACGACGATGACGACCGCGGCGGCGAGGAGACCGGAGCCCATCGTCAAGAGGGCGAGCGTGGCGGTGGCTGCGCCGAGCCACCAGCTTACGGTAAGCGGTCGGGCGAAAGGGAGCGTGACGATAGCGGCGAAGGACGTGACGAGCAGCCAGTATTGTTGAGAATGAAAACCGCCGAGGACGTTTTGCCAGGCAAGCGGGAGACCGAAGAGCGCGACGGCGAGGAGCCAGAGGGCGGGGAGAAGGAGCGTGGGTGGAGCGGGGAGAGGGGGAGACGGGGAGAGGGGGAGACGGGGAGAGGGGCCGACGAGGCGGACGGCGAGGAGCCAGAGGGCGGTGGCGAGGGCGCTGTGGAGAATAGCGTTGGTGACGGACTCGAGGCGGGCGTCCCATTGGCCGTTGAGGACGGTGAGGGCGAGGTTCTGGAGTTTGGTGAGAACGACGCGGTGCTCGTTGTGGGGGGTAAAGATGTTTTGGAGGAAGTGGTCGTTTTCGTACCACGGGATGATGGCGTAGTATGCCTCGGCATCCCACTGATCCCAGTCGGGCATGGCCGAGCCGAAGCGGTCGAAGGTCGCCCACTTCAGGCCGAGGACGACGCAGAAGAGGCAAGCCGCGTAGACGCCGATGCGGAGGTTCGAACGCAGGAATGTGAGGACCACGGTAGGAGAGGATCAGAGGCGAGGCTACGGATTCGTGGCGATGGCGAAGAGGTGGTAGTGCAGCGGAGTGCCTTCGACGGTGCGCAGCGGATACGGTGTGTGGAAACCTAGCTCAACCTGCGAGTAGCATTGGCCGAGGAGGGCGCCGAGGCTGTGGCGGGTGTAGAAGTTTTTGTGGTCGGCTTCGAGCATGTGCCACGGCGTGGCGAGGTGATCCCAGAGGTAGCCGAGGAGTTCGCAGTTGGGGACGGAGACGAGAAGTTTGCGTGGAGCGACGCG
>CANIJN010000356.1 GCA_947467625.1 Opitutia bacterium
GGCGAACAAGGTGCGTGACTGGGCGAGATAGCGGTGCCACGCGGGCTGTTCGGCGGCAGGGAGGGCGTTGATGCGATCGGCGGTCAGCGGAAGCGCGGGGATATTGGTGCCGACGACGGCAGCCGACATGAACGCGGAATAGGCGACGAGGGCAGCGACGAAGAGGGAACGAAACGAAGTCAACATAGCGGAGCAGTGGCTTGCGGCGGGAGACGTGTGGCGGAGGGTGGCGTTGCGAGCAAACGCAGGGAGTAGACGGCTAACTCGAGGCGGCGCAAAAAAATGCCACGTCATCCGTGAGCAGTGATTTTGAACAGGGTCCGAGAGGAACAAGCCAGAGTCGTCCTAGTAGTACTCCGTTAAGTTCATTGCCAAAAAAAACCGAATTCCCGTAGGAAGTGTCACGTAATACGTGACACTTTTAAGAGACGTTTTTTCAGAGGAAAATAACGGAGTAATCCTAGCTCGAGTGCGGTGCTGGCGTGGGCGTGCGCGTGGGCTCGGTCCACGCTTTGGCGGCGGGGCTGCGCAGGACGAGGAGTTGCCACAGCCCGAAGAGGACGCCGAAGGAAATGGTCACCGCGAGGAAGGCCAAGCGGTCGCGGCCGAGAGAATTATTATTTTGATCCACGGTCCAAAAGATCGTCGCACCGCCGACACCGAGTGTGGCGATAATGCAGAAGATACTCCACGCGATACCGGCTTTGCGGGCGCAGTCGCTGCGAAACACGATGCCGAGACCGATGCCGACCATGGCTAAATCCCAGATGAGTGGAAAGAGGAGACCGAAGGGGTCCGGGCGGGGAGTCAGCCGCACCAAGGCGATGGTGCCGATGGTTACGAAGAGGGCGCCGGCGGATAGCGTGCAGAGGGGGAGTTTTTTCATCGGGGCCGACGATCTCAAGTGCGTTGACCGTGGTGAAAATAGGGGGCGCGTGTCGAGGGGGCGGTTGAACTTTATTTTTGAACGAAAATCGGGCGGCCATTCTCGGTTGGGTTCAGTTTCATGCGGGGGAGGGTGGCGGCGGTTTGGGGAGGCCCTCCGCGGTAGAGAGCAGTCCGTGATGAGGCCTTTGCGGATGGCGAAGCGGACGAGGTCGGTCTGCGTCTGGAGGCGGAGTTTGCACAGGAGAGCGGTGCGATGGGTTTCGGCGCTGCGGGGACTGATGACGCGTTTTTCGGCGACCTCGCGGTTGCTGTGGCCTCCAGCGGCGGCCGCGATGAGGCGAAGGGATTTCGTGGGGAGTCGGACGAAGCGAGGAGTGCGCGACACCGCGGGAGCATCGTCCCCGCCATTGCGCTGCGGACGAGGACGTGCGGAAATCCGGAGCTACACTCACTCCTCGCATGCCCCCTGCCGAACCTTACCTGCCGCCACCGGTGACCTGCGAGCGCTTGGCCGTGCTCGGTACGCGGGCAGGCGGGACGGTCGAGGGGCGAGGCGCTGACGGGATGTTGCGGGTGGAGTATGCGCTGCCGGTGCACGCGACGGAGGAGGTGCGGGAATTTTTTCGACCCAGCGCCACCGTCGAGAGTGAACCGCACTTCGTCGCGCGGTTGCCGGGCGGGCGGGTATTTGGCTCGGGTAACGTGTTATCGGCGGATGGGCGCGCGATTGCGCGAGATGTGTCGTGGGACTTTGGCAAGGCCTTCGAGGAACACTGGCTGTTGTCCTATAAAAAAATCCGGCGGCCGGTGTCGCTCGGTGGTACGGTGGCGGTGGTGGCGACGACGCTCGGCGCGGGCTATAGCCACTGGCTGCTCGAGGAGTGGCCGCGGTTGTTGGCACTCGGGCCGAGCGGGGGAGGGGCGGGGAAAATGATCGTGCATGCGACGCAGCCGTATGCGCGCGCGGCGCTCGCGTTGCACGGATGGCAGGGCGAGGTGATCGAGCCGGGGCGCTATGCGCACTACGTCTGCGAGCAGCTCGTGGTGCCGAGTATGCCGGGGAGCGAAGGTCGGCCGACGCCGGAGGTGGTGGCGCGGGTGCGGGCAGGTGTGGCTCCGTGGCCCGATGCGGGCGCGTCGCCGGGGGGCGAGCGGATTTACGTCACGCGGGAGCGGGCACGGCGTCGGCGGGTGGCCAACGAGGCGGAGCTGTGGGCGCAATTGGAGCGGCGGGGTTTCGTGAAGTTGCGGCTGGAAGAGCTGACGTGGCGGGAACAGATCCACGCGTTTCGGCGGGCGAAGGTGGTGGTCGCGCCGCATGGGGCGGGGCTGGCGAATCTGGTGTTTTGCGAGGCGGGGACGCGAGTCGTGGAGTTTTTTAACCGCGCCTACGTGAACGGGAATTTCTGGCGGCTGGCGGCTTTGCGCGGGCTCGACTATCGGCCGGTCGTGGCGGCGGGAGCGGAGCCGTTGGCGCAGATCGCGGCGCAGGGGCGCGAGGATATCGTGGTGGATGTGTCGGTGGTGATGCGGGCCGTTTAGCCCAAAAAAGGCGGTTGAAACGCCGAGGGCGCGGAGAGCCCGGAGGGTGCGGAGAGCTCGGAGGCGAAAATCATTTTGGGTGGCGGTGGAAACGTGGCAGGACCCCGTGCGATTTCCCGATAACACTCCACCTCGCGGGCAGGAAAGTAAGTGTGACTTGGCCTGGGCTTTCCTGACCCTGTCTGGGGGCCAACAATGCAGTGACTGCTCCGCTCTCAGGCGACGTGAGAATCTCCGGGGAACGTGTGATTAATGCGGGCTCGTCTCGCCGATTCGATAGAGGTGGTGAGTCGTGCGAATGAAGAGCGCTCCGTCGATGGCCGCGGGAGAGGCGAAGGCGGTTTCGTCGAGGAGATTGGTGGCCAGGACGGCGAATTCGCGGCCGGCTTTCAGCACGGTGGTGGTGCCGGATTCGGCGAGGAAATAGAGCCGACCGTTGGCGGCGAGGGGCGCGGCGGAGTGCGGCCCGCCGATCTTTTCCTGCCAGTGGACTTGTCCGGTGCGGGCATCCCAACAGGTGGCCAGGCCCGCCTGGTTGACGGCGTAGAGTTCGTCGCCGAGTGCGAGCAGCGCCGGCCCGAGCGGGGCACCTTTGGAGGCGCGCCAGACGACGTGGGTGTCCGTCACATCGCCGCGTCCGTCGGGGCGAATCGCGAGCAAGTCGGAGCGTAAATAGCC
>CANIJN010000357.1 GCA_947467625.1 Opitutia bacterium
CTTTCGATGGAGCTCCACAAGGCCGGCATCTTGCAGAAATACGGCGTGGAGATGATCGGCGCGAAACCCGAGGCGATCACCAAGGGTGAGGACCGCGAGATTTTCAAACAGTGCATGCTCAAGATCGGTCTCGATGTAGCCAAATCGCGCACGGTGAAATCGATGTCCGAAGCGCGGGATGCCGCTGAATTTCTCGGGGCCTTTCCGCTGATTATTCGCCCCTCGTTTACGCTCGGTGGCTCGGGCGGTGGCATCGCTTACAACAAGCAAGAATTCGAACACATCTGCGCCAACGGTCTCGACCTCTCGCCCGTCCACGAGGTGCTCGTCGAAGAATGTCTCCTCGGCTGGAAGGAATACGAGATGGAGGTCATGCGCGACCACAAGGATCAGTGTGTGGTCATCTGCTCGATCGAGAATTTTGATCCGATGGGCGTGCACACTGGTGACTCCATCACGGTGGCTCCGGCGATGACCCTCTCCGACAAGGAATTTCAGACGATGCGCGATGCGTCGTTCGCCGTCATTCGCGAGATCGGCGTCGAGACTGGCGGCTCGAACATCCAGTTCTCCATCGATCCCGACACCGGCCGCCAAGTCGTGATCGAGATGAACCCGCGCGTCTCCCGCTCCTCGGCGCTCGCGTCGAAGGCGACCGGATTCCCCATCGCGAAAATCGCCGCCAAGCTCGCCGTCGGCTACACGCTCGACGAGCTTCGCAACGACATCACGCGCCTCACGCCGGCGAGCTTTGAGCCCACGATTGACTACGTCGTGACGAAGATCCCGCGCTTTACGTTCGAGAAATTCCCCGATGCCGACGCGACGCTGACCTCCGCGATGAAGTCCGTCGGCGAGGCGATGGCCATCGGCCGCACCTTCAAGGAATCCATGCAGAAGTGCCTGCGTTCGCTCGAGACCGGTGCGCGCGGCTTTGGTGGCGGTGGGAAACACGGCCACGACGAGCCCGTCGAGGAAAAGATTATTAACGCCAAGCTCGGCCGGCCCAACGCTGAGCGCGTTTACTTCATCCGCCACGCGTTCAAGGCTGGTTACTCGGTGGACCGCGTTTTCGAGATCACGAAGATTGACCGCTGGTTCCTGACGCAGCTGCACCAGATTTTCGAAATGGAGCAGACGCTGGCGGCAGCGGCAGCGGCGGCCGCGACGAGCGCGTCGCGCACCCAATTGCCGATCGACACGGATTTGCTGCGCCGCGCGAAACAGTTTGGTTTCTCCGACGCGCAACTCGCGCACATCCTCAAGAGCGACCTCGCGACCGTGCGGGCCGACCGGAAAAATCGGGGCGTCAACACGACCTATCGTCTCGTGGATACGTGCGCGGCGGAGTTCGAGGCCTTCACGCCGTACTACTACTCCAGCTACGGCGACGAAAACGAAGTCATGGCGCCGAGCGGCAAAAAGAAAATCATGATTCTCGGCGGCGGCCCGAACCGTATCGGCCAAGGCATCGAGTTCGACTACTGCTGCGTGCACGCGAGCTTCGCGCTCCGCGAAATGGGCTACGAGAGCGTGATGGTGAATTCGAATCCCGAGACGGTTTCGACTGACTACGACACCAGCGACCGCCTCTACTTCGAGCCGCTGACGCTCGAGGATGTGTTGGAGATTTATCAGCAGGAAAAGTGCGACGGGGTGATTGTGCAGTTTGGCGGCCAGACGCCGCTGAACCTCGCGACTGCGCTGAAGAAAAATGGCGTCAACGTGATCGGCACCTCGCCCGAGAGCATCGAGCTCGCCGAGGACCGGAAGCAATTCTCGGCCATCCTTGAAAAGACCGGGTTGAAATCGCCCGCGAATCGCACGGCGATGAACGAGACCGATGCGCTCAAGGCCGCGCACGAGATCGGTTTTCCGGTGCTGCTCCGGCCGTCCTTCGTACTCGGTGGCCGCGGCATGTTCATCGTTTACAGCGAAGACGAATTTAAGTCCGTCGTGCGCCAAGCGTTCGATGTGATGCCTGACAAGCCGGTGCTGATCGACAAATTCCTCGAAGATGCGATCGAGCTCGACGTCGACTGCATTTGCGACGGCGAGCTGTCCGTGATCGGCGGGATGCTGGAGCACATCGAGTTTGCGGGCGTGCACTCCGGTGACGCCGCGATGGTGATGCCACCGCACACGTTGCCCGCGACGATGTTGGCGACCGTGCGCAAGGCGACCCACGAACTCGCGCGCGAGCTCAAGGTGATCGGGCTGATGAACGTGCAGTTTGCGATCAAGGACCACGATCTCTACGTGCTGGAAGTGAACCCCCGCGCGTCGCGCACCGTGCCGTTTGTGGCGAAGGCCATCGGCGTGCCGCTCGCGAAACTCGCGGCGAAAGTCATGACTGGTTCGAAGCTCAAGGATCTCGGCTTTACGAAAGAGCAGACGCCCAAGCACTGGTGCGTGAAGGAAGCCGTGTTTCCCTTTGTGCGCTTTCCCGGTTCCACGATCGCACTCGGACCTGAGATGCGCTCGACCGGCGAAGTCATGGGCATCGACGACGATCTCGGCGTGGCGTTTGCGAAGGCGCAGGCCGCTGCGAAGCCCGGGCTTCCGGTGAAAGGCAACGTGTTCCTCTCGGTGAAGGACGCCGACAAGGCCGGGGTGGTCGAGATTGCGCGCAAGCTGGAAGGATTCGGTTTTGCGATCTACTCGAGCAGCGGCACCGCCGACACCCTCGCGGCCGCGGGTGTGAAAGTGAAGAAGCTCGCCAAGATTCAGGAAGGCCGGCCGAACGTGATCGACCTGATCAAGAACGGCGAAATCCAGATGGTGATCAATACGCCGGCTGGGATGATCCCGCGCCGCGACGAAAACGCGATCCGCTCGGCGGCCTACGCCCACAACGTGTGTATCATGACGACGATTACGGGCGCGCAGGCGGCGGTGCAAGGCATCGACGCGCTGAAGAACAAATACGTCGGTGTTCGCGCGATCCAGAAGTACAAGGGCAACGTCAACATCGTCGGCTGAGTTCTCCCGTCCTGCGCCATGCTCGCGATCCGTATCCATGAAACCGGTGGCGTGGACACCCTGCGCGTGGACACTGTCGCCGTGCCCGCGCCCGGGGCGGGGGAGGTGCGGCTGCGCGTCGAAGC
>CANIJN010000358.1 GCA_947467625.1 Opitutia bacterium
GCTCCCATGGGTAAATCTGGGCCAGCACCCCAACGCTCAGGTGCTCGGCAATTTTTCCGCCCGTTCCCATCGTCATCGCGCTTCGTGCCATGCCTCCTATCCCACACTTCTCGGCGACGAACGTCAATCACTAAGTGAACAGTATTGGCGCTAGCGCCGATCTCACCACCTCCGAGGCGAGCAACGCCCTCGTCTCCCAAGCCGTCACCTTCCTCGGCGGCCTCGACGTGCTCATCAACAACGCTGGCTCTCTCATCGGTCGCCGCACCCTCATGGAGGCCGATGACAGATTCTGGTCCGACGTGATCTCGCTGAACGTCGGCAGTGTGCGCCGCGTCACCCGCGCCGCCGCTCCCCATCTCATCGCCGCTGCGCAGACCGCGGGCGGAGCCAGCATCGTTAACCTATCCTCGCTCGCCGGCCGCAAGGGCGGTCACGGCGGCTCACTCGCCTACTCCACCGCGAAGGGCGCCGTGCTGACCTTCACCCGCTCCCTCGCCAGCGAACTCGGACCGCAAGGTGTGCGCGTCAACGCCCTCGCCCCCGGCCTCATTCTCGGTACCAGCTTTCACACGACACACACGACCGCCGAAGCAGTCCGCGCAACCGTCGCCGGCATCCCACTCGGCCGCGGCGGCAGCGCTGATGACGTGGCCCGCGCCGCGGTGTTCCTCGCCGGCGAATTCGACGGCTTCATCACCGGCGCAACACTCGACATCAACGGCGGCGTCTACGGTAGCTGAACGTCGCCCACCAGCCGCGCGCTCGTCGGGTTCACCGGGGCCACGTCCGGCATCGGCGAGGCCCTGGCCTCCCCCGGTCAAGTATTCGGCGGTAGGAGCCCGCTTGCGGGCGATGGACGGCGGCTACGACTGCGGTCGCGCTCAATCGCCCGCCAGCGGGCTCCTACCTTCTGAACCGATACGCTCGAGCGACGCCCATTGAGCCGCGCTACCTCAGGCGAAGCTGCCACCCTGCGTGAGGCCGAGCTCTTGGCGACGCCGCTTGCGGTCGGCAGCAGCAGCGCGCACGTAGCCGCTGCGGCGGTGCTCGGCGAGCGGGTCGGCCGGGAGCTGGTTCGCCTGGCGCCACGCGGCGAGCGCCGGCGCCACGTCGGTGAAGAACGCGTGCTTCAAAATCAACTCAGCATCGACGACGTTGTTGCTGGCCTGGGCGCGGCGGAGAGCGTCGTGATCAACGAGCGCTGCCTTCGCGTAGAGTTCCTGCGCCATCACGACCGTCTGGATGGTCGCCTCGATCTTGGGCTTCTCGTTGTGACATTGGTCGATCATGAAGGCGATCTTCGGCATCCGACCGCGATCAGCAGCGAAAAAGTGGATCTCGTGAAAAATCCGGAAAACCTGATACGGATCGATCGAGCCGAGAGTCAGATCGTCGTCGGCGTAACGGCGGTCGTTAAAGTGGAAGCCGCCCAGCATGTCTTCGTCCAGGAGCCAGGCGACGATCTGCTCGATGTTCTGGGCGTTGTAGTGGTGGCCGGTGTCGACGAGGACTTTCGCGCGTGGGCCAGCCTTCTTCGCCAGCAGCAGCGCCATCCCCCAGTCCGCGATATCGGTGGCGTAAAAAGCAGGTTCGAAGGGTTTGTATTCGACGAGCATCGTCTGCTTCGGACCCAACTCGGCGTGCAGCGCGCGCAGGGAGTCTTCAAAAGATTGTTTCCGCGCACGGATGCTGCCTTGGCCCGGATAGTTCGTGCCATCGGCAAACCACAGTGAGAGACAATCGCTGCCGACCGCCTTACCGATCGCCACGGAGTCCACGCAATGCTGGAGCGCAGCAGCGCGAACGACCGGGTCGTTGTTACCGAAAGAACCCCATTTGTAGCACTGATCTTGGAAGAGATTGGGATTGATGGCACCGATCTTCACGCCGTGTTTGCGCGCGAGGCGGGCAACCGCCTTCGGGTCCTCGCCAGGCTTGAAGTCCCACAACACGTGAACGGCCACCGTCGGGCAACACCCGGTGAGCGCATGGACGTGGCCCGCGTCGGCGAGCTTGTCGTTCATATCGATGGCGGCGGCGTCCTGGAAAAATTTCCCAAAGCGCGTGCCGGTGTCGGCAAAGCCCCACGAGGGCGTTTCGATGAGGAAGGTTTCAAGAGCGGCGCGGGCGCGGCGGAGTTGGGCAGGAGTCATGGTCGGGAGGTGAACGATAAGGAGGTGTGCGTGATCACGAGGTGTGCGTGGAGAGGAGCAGATTGTCAGGCGTGAAACAGAACTGACCGTTCGGCCTCGACTAAAACGCCCTCACCGTTTGTCACGTATTACGTGACAAATGGCCTTGGCTGCGCGACCTGTCGATTCCATGGTTCGTCGCATGAGCATCTTGCTCCCGCCACCCCAGCTACCCGCGCCACTCGCAATTCCCCTCGAACTCGCCCTCTCCCTCGCGGAGGCTGCGGTGGCATCGATCAGACAGAGCATCAAACGGACGGCACGCGAACGCCGTCCACGGCGCGGGCTCACGATCAAACCAGGGGCCGCCACGCCCCTGTGGAACGAACTCGCCGCCGCCGTTTGCGTCCAGCTTGGCCGCCGCGGCGAAAAAACTAAACTAGCCCGCGTGCTCGGCTTGCCCCGACAGCGCGTGCACGAGTTTCTCCGCGAGCGCAACGCCCTGCCCGACGCCGAACGCACGCTGTTGTTGCTCGTCTGGCTGCAAGCGCGCCGTGAGGGCCGCGACTTGGCCTAAGACCAGCGGAACGAAAATCACAATCGCACCGCGCATTTGTCACGGAATACGTGACAAGTTTCCAAGGGCGTGCGTCGCGCTTCCAAGGCGACGACGGCTTGGTCGCACGAAGTTTGTCACGTAATACGTGACAAGTTTCCAAGGGCGTGCGTCACGCCTCCAAGGCGACGACGGCTTGGTCGCACGACACTTGTCACGGAATACGTGACAAGTTTCCACAGGCGTGCGCCACGCCTCCAAGGCGACGACGGCTTGGTCACACGACACTTGTCACGTAATACCTGAGCTGAGCTTTTCCGCTGGGTTCGCAAACACGTGGTCGGGTTTCAGTTGCATGCAGACGACTATCGTCGCCGAGTGAACGATCAAGCGTGTAATTGAA
>CANIJN010000359.1 GCA_947467625.1 Opitutia bacterium
GAGCTCCTGCCAGCCGACGTTGAAGAGCGGATGCGCGCGGTGGTTTTCGCGGGTGGGCGTCTGCTCGGTGAACGACGGAGCGTAGCGGACGCCGGCGCTGTAGGTGATGCGGCGGCGCTCCTTCATGCTGAGCGGTGAGCGGCTCTTGAGGTTGATGGTGCCGCCGATGGAGCCGGCCTCCTTGTCGGGCGTGTGGCCCTTGGTGAGCTCCATCTGGTCGAACATGGAACCGGTGAGGTTGTTCATGTTCGTGCTGCGGGAGAGGGCGCCCTGGCTGGTGAGCGGAGAGCCGTCGAGCGTGACGCTGTTGAGGCCCGGGCCGATGCCGCGGATCGTGAAACCGTCGATGAGATTTTCGTCGGTCGGATTGCCGGCGACGCCAGGGAGGCGGATGGCCACTTCGGCGGCATTCATGTTCGGCAAGTTCCCGAACGAGTCCATGGCGACGATGTTCTTCACGTTTTCGGCGTTGCGCTGCGCGGTGATGGCGGCGGCACCGCCCTCGCGTTCACCGGTGACTTTGAAGGCGTCGAGTTTGTAGACGACGCTGGTGAGGTCGAAATTGCGCGTGGTGCTGGCGGAGTCGTTGACGTTGACGGTGGTGCGCGCCGGATCGAGGCCGACGTAGGTGACGACGACCTCGTGCGTGCCGGCGGGGAGCGACGGGAGAACGTAGCGGCCGGTGTTGTCGGTGAGGGTACTGAGGCCGAGGGACGGGACGGCGACCTGCGCGCCCTCGAGGAGATTACCGGTGGCGACATTGGAGATGTTGCCGGTGAGGGTGGCGGCCCGAAGAGCGGAGAGGGAGAGAAGGAGGTAAAGAGAGAGGGGGAGAGGAAGTGAAAGTGAAGGTGAAGGTGAAAGTGAACGGGGGAGACGGGGGTCGAGACGTGTCGAGGTTTTCATGGTGGGTAGTGTGAGCCGAGGCAGTGGGGCGGCGGTTGGGAAACCGGCGGTCCGTTTTTAGAAACGGCCGTTGAGGCCGACGGTGAAGGTGGTGCCGGGGTAGTTGTAGTATTCGACTTGGTCGGGGGAACCGCGGTAGCGCTTTTGGGGGACGTTGTTCAGATTATCGATGTCGAGCGTTACATTGAGCGAAGGGCGGAGCTGGTAGGAGAAGCCGAGGTTGATGAGGTTACGTTTGACGCGGTAGAGATTGCGCCACGGGGAGGCACCGCCGTAGCTCGTGAGGAAGGTGGTCGCGTAGTTGGAGAGGATGCGCGCGCTGAAAGCGCGGTAGCGCCACGAGAGGCTGGCGTTGGCGGTGCGGGGGACGAAGCCGGCGATCTGGCCAGTGGTGAGGCTGGTGTTGCCGGTGAATTTCCCGTGGGTGTCGAGCATGGTGTAGTTGAGCATACCGCTGAGGCCTTTCAGCAGACCGGGGAGAAAGGTGAACTGCTGCTGATAGCTGAACTCCCAGCCTTGGACGATGGCGGTACCGGCGTTGGTCGTGGTGAGCGTGGTCCAGCCGGGATACTCGCCGTTGAAACCGTTGTCGTTGCCGGTGCCGATGGTGCCGGACTCGATGCCACTCACAATGTAGTCGCGGATTTCCTTGTGGAACCAGCCGACCGAAAGATTGCCGACGGGCTCGAAGTAATACTCGACGGTGGCGTCCCAGTTGCGCGAAGTCTGGGGCAGCAGGGAAGGGTTGTTGATGGTGAGCGAGGGGCGGCCGCCGAGGGAGGCGTTGGCCTCGTTGGGCGTTTCGCCGGGGGTGAGATTGCCGAAGCCGGGGCGGCCGAAACTCGTGGACCAACTGAGGCGGGTCTTGAGGTTCGCGGTGACGTCGTGGGAGAGATGGATGCTTGGGAACGGCTTGGTGTAGTCGCCCTCGGTGGTGCGGCGGTTATCGGCGTAGTCGACCTTCGCGGCGGCGAGGGCCTGGGCCTCCGTGGCGGTGGCCGCGGTGCCGCTGAGACGGCGGGCGCGGACCCAGCCGAAGGCTTCGTTTTCGGTGCGCTCGACGCGCACGCCGCCGAGGAAGCCGGTGCGGGCGAGGAAGCCGTCTTTGCCGAGCTTACCCTGGGCCATGGCGTAGGCGGCGGAGACGGTTTCGGTGGCGTCGGTGAAGGAGGTGTATTTCGTGGTCTCGCGGAAATAAAAGTCCTCGCGCCAGATGGTCGGGTCGATGACCTCGCGGGCGCGGATGAAGTGGGACGCTTCCCATTGCGGGATAGCGCGGCCGGTTTTCACCTGATCCATCATGAGCAAGGAAGGCTCGGCGCGCAGGGGACCGGTGCCGGTGTAGTTCCAGCGGCGTGAGGCGCTGGTGGCGCCGACGACCTGCTCGCGCCAGACGAAGCCGCTCTTGAGCATCACGGGGAACGCGAGCGGCAAGGTGTAACGGGCATCGGCGCGCAGTTCGGTGACCTCGTGGAGCTGCGTGTTATTCTGGTTGGAAAGGGCATTGGCGGCGACGGGGCGGTAGTTCGCGGCGTTGGTGAAATCGGGGCCGCCGTTCTGGATGAATTTGGGAAACAGATCCGACTGCGTACGATCGAGAATCCAGCCGGCGCCGGTGAGGCGGTTGGCGAGCACGCCGCCCTCGCCGTTGCCAATGTTGATGTGCGTCTGGGTGTAGCGGGCGTTGTATTCGAGCTGGAAGGGACCCCAGTTGTGCTCGGCGCCGATATCGCCGCGGCGGAGACGATTGAAGAAGTTATTCGGGCCTGTCATCGTGACGTCGATCGTCGAGGCGGCGACGGGGCGCACGGTGGTGATGCGGTCGGTGTAGCCGGGCTCGATGCCGGCAGCGGTGTTGGCGGCAGAGCTGATGGCGGGATTGAAGACGACCTGACTGGTGAAGGCGCGGATGTCGTATTGGCGGCGGAAAACTTCGGAGTGATCAATGTAGCTCGCGAGGAATGAGAGCTTCGTCGCGGGGCTGAGGCGGTAGTCGACCTTGGCCGTGATGTTTTTTTGGCGGCGGTGATTGTAGACATCGCCGGTGCGGTAATCCCAGAGGTAATTGGGCTGCGGAGCGGCGTTTTGGAAATCGCGCTGCGTGGTGAACCAGCCGAGTGCGGTCTCGGAGTTGAAGAGGCTGATGTTGACGCCGAGGTTGCGGCTGCCGCCAAACGCGTCGAACAC
>CANIJN010000360.1 GCA_947467625.1 Opitutia bacterium
GTGTATTCGATCACGGGCGTCCCGTCCGGGATCAGCTCGCGCGCGTAGACTCCACGGCCGTGGATGGCGGATTGCCCGGCAGTGATCCAGCGTGAGTCTGGCTTTGAGCGTGGAGGAGCGAGGTCGCGCGGTTTTCTGGCACGAGGACATTGGGCGCACATGGCGCTTCAATCATGGATCGTGTGATGGGCGGCAAACGGTTTCGCTGCGTCCGAGGGTGAGGCCCGTTTCTTCCCTGCGGATCCCGCCGGTCAGGAATGAAAAAGTCGGAGCGATCCGCCCCGAGAAATCCCCCTGGAAGGTTGCACCGCTGATCCGCGCTCATTTTTTGGCAACCAGCGAGAATGGCGGTTGCGGAGCTGCTGGGGGACGTCTGCACGATGCAACCGTTTGCGAAATCGCGGTGTGTCCGAAAATTGGACCGGTGAGCGCGAGGTGATGAGCGATTTTCCCCGTAGCTTTTCGGGGCGGGAGTCGGTTTCATCGGCCCATCAATCACTGCATGTCCGACCCTGAATCCACGCCGTCCCCTCCGAGTCTCCCGGTTCCCCACCGGCGGCGTCCCCGTTACGCGGGCAAGAATCCGCGGCGGTTTGAGGACAAATACAAGGAGCACGATCCCGCGCGTTATGCCGCCGATGTGGCCAAGGTGATCGCGTCCGGCAAGACGCCGGCGGGCAGCCACCGGCCGATTATGGTGGCGGAAATTCTCGAAGTGCTCGCGTTGCGGCCGGGCGATCTGGCGGTGGATTGCACGCTCGGCTTTGGCGGACACGCGAGGGAAATGCTGGCGATGCTCGCACCCGGTGGACGGCTGATCGGCTTGGATGTCGATCCGGTCGAGCATCCGAAAACGACTGCGCGCCTGCGCGAGGCTGGCTACGGCGAGGAGGTGTTTACGGCGGTCCGCTCGAATTTCGCGGGCTTGCCGAAGGTGCTCGCGGAACGCGGGCTGGGTGGAGCGGATGCCATTTTGGCCGACCTGGGCGTTTCTTCGATGCAGATCGATGATCCGGCGCGCGGCTTCACGTTCAAGAGCGACGGTCCGCTGGATCTACGGCTGAATCCCTCGCGCGCGCCGTCGGCGACGGAATGGCTCGCGCGGGTGTCGGCGATCGATCTGGCGGTGGCGCTCACGGAGAACGCCGATGAACCGCAGGCCGAATTACTCGCACGCGAACTGGTGGCGGGCCGGAGTGCGGCGCCGATCACGCGCACGGTACAACTCGCGGACCTGATCCGGACGATCCTCCGCAGGCACTCCCGGCGTCGCGATCCCGAGGTGGACGACGATGGTGTGCGCCGCGTGTTTCAGGCGATCCGGATCGCGGTGAATGATGAGTTTGGCGTGCTTGATCTCTTCTTACGCCACCTTCCTTCGTGCCTGAACGCCGGTGGACGGGTGGCGATTTTGACGTTTCATTCCGGTGAGGATCGCCGGGTGAAACATGCTTTTCGCGCCGGCGTGAGTGCGGGGATTTTTTCCGCGACGAACGACGAGGTGGGCCGCGCGGGCCCCGAAGAGCGGCGGGCAAACCCGCGCAGCTCCTCGGCGAAACTCCGCTGGGCCGTGCGGGCGTGAGTCCTTACGAGGCGCGGGACGGGTCGGCGTCGAGCGGGGCAGATGCGACCGCACTGAGGGGCGCCACGTCGCCGGCGAGGGCTTGATCGACCCAGCGTTTGATGCGGGTGAGGCCCTCATTACGGCGGGGATCGTCACGCTTCATGGTCCCGAGTAGATTGATCACGGTCTCGGAGTAATCGAGGGCATTGGCGGTCAGGAGCGTCGGTAGTTCGAAGGGGTTGATCTCGCCCTTGCGGATCATCGCGCGGGCTTCGCGCTCGAGCTCCATGGTGCTGCCGCCGACGGCGCCGGGGTCAGATTTGCCTTTGGAGAATCCGCCACCGCCCCCTGCGGAAGCGTCGCTCGACTGGCCTTCGGTCTTGCCGCGCGGCTGGCGCTGGAGCTGCGCCGGATACTCTTTGCCGTCGCGGCCCGTCACGGTCTCCGGCTGGTCGAGCTTGCCGGCCTTGGCCATTTCGTGGCGGCAGCGGCGAACGAGATCGATGGATACACGGCACAGCTCGGCGAGGACGGGGTTGGCCTTGTCGGGCCATTCTTCGAGGGCGATTTCGGCGGCGTTGCGTTTGTCGGCGTTGGTGCGGTAGACGCCGTTGGTGGCGTTGGCGCCGAGGGCGTGACGCAGGGCGTCTGAGCGGCCGCCGGGTTGGACGGTCGCAAGGATCTTCGGGCGTTGGTTGCGTTTGGTGGCGAGGTAGCGGTGAAAACCGTCAGCCAGCCAATAGGTAGCGCCGTCAAAATAGACTTCGATCGGGGGGAAGACCGTGCCTTGCGTCATCTCGTCGGCGTAACTCTCCACGGCTTCGTCGGTCGTTTGGACGCGGGCTTGGGTGCCGCCGTAAATGTTGATCGAGTCGAGGGAAAGTTCTTGGGTCGCCATGGAAAAAAGAGTCGTTGATGCCGGCCTTCCGTCTTTGTCCGCAAGGGGAAAACCGCGCGCGTCGACGATTCAGGGAGCGGACGGAGGGTTTCTGTCTGGTTGAAATGCAAGGGCGCTGGCGAACTCGGCATCCCGCCCGCCTTCCGCGGTTCCGACGTGGGGGCCGGCTAGCGCGTCGATGAGGTCGGCCGGGGATTCACGGGCTGGCGAAGCCGAGGCGGTAGCGGCCGGCGGTGCGGCCGAGACGGAGCCGAGCGCGGAAAGTGGCCGAGAGGTGAGCCGACGTGAGGACCTCCGCGCGCGGGCCGGCGGCGACGACGCGGCCGGTCCGCAGCATTAAGGCGTGGGTGAAGGCAGGCGTGATTTCTTCGACATGGTGGGTGACGAGGACGAGGGCGGGGCCGCGGCGGCGGCGCGCGAGTGTTTCGAGGAAGCGGAGGAATTTTTCCCGCGCGACCGGATCGAGCCCGGCGCAAGGTTCGTCGAGGATGAGGAGCTGCGGGTGAGCCATGAGGGCACGGGCGATGAGCACGCGTTGGCGCTCGCCCTGCGAGAGGTAGGCCCACTCACGGTGGGCGATGCGCGCGAGGCCCACGGAGTGCAA
>CANIJN010000361.1 GCA_947467625.1 Opitutia bacterium
AGCCAGGAAGTCGTTATCCCCTTCGCGCAGGAAGGGAAACTCGCTGCCGGAACCCGGTGGATTCAGGCCGACGTAGCTGGCGCGTTTGTCAGCATAGGTTTCGTAACGCACCTCTGTGCCGGTCGCGACGCCAATTCTGCCGCCGTTGAAAATACGCCCCAGCTGACCGTTCACCTTCGCGTCCCACATAAAAAGTCCCGTCCGGCCAAACCGGTCCTCATCCCCGTGCACGCCATCGATCACCGCCGCTGGATTCTTGAAGAGTTGGTCAACGACAATCTGACCGTTGACGATTTTGAAGGTGACGGGAAACGGGTTGAATGCCGTTGCATCAGTGCGGGCGAGCGCCCGGCGCAAGAGCGACTCGCGCACTTGGAAATACTCGTATTCGTGCGTCTGAGAACCGGAACCGACCACCGCCGACTCCCACTGCCAGCTGTCGCCAAATTTCCCGCGCAGACCACCGAGCACTCGCCACGAGTAGGTACGAACCTCGGTCACGCGCGGCTTGAAACCGTCGCCGGTATTTTGGCCGGGAGAAATGCCAGTCCACAATGAAACATCAGCCGGTGCACCCGTCAGCCGCGGCGTGCCGTCGGCATTCGGGGTGCCCGTCAGACTATAGAAACGCACCCCAAACGGATTCCACGGGTTCGTCGCCGGCAGGTAAATACCTTGGTCATCGGTATTCTTGAAATTCACGGGCTCGCGCCCCGTGCGGCTGTAGGCGCGGTAGAACAAGAGGTCCCCAAACGCGCTGAGATTTTCGCTGATCGGATGATCGACGAAGGTCGCGAACTGCACGCGGTCCGTGGCCGGCACGAGCATCTTCCACTTATTCCAGTTCGAGAACGTCGCGTTCTCCGCGTTGTCAATGTTCGTCGATGGCGCAGTTTGTTTGAAGCTCACGCCCGTCGGGCTCGGCCAGAGGTAAAACATCCCGTCCGCAGACATCGTCGCGACGCCAGTGGGCGGCGTCGTGCTCGTGGTGATACCGGTGTTCCCCGTCGGGCGCGCTCCGACGAACGTCAGAAAATCCGGCTGAAGGGTCCCTCGCTGCCACTGGCCCCACTGATTCGTCGCGTTCGCATTTCGAAAATCATTATCGCGGGCGAAAAATGCCCCCGTCGCCGACGACGGATCCACTAAGGGAATCCCATTCCACGGAGCTGGCAGCTGGCGATTCACCCGCAAATCCGAATTTTTCGCCCAATCGCGATCGTGCGCGGCCAACGCGTCCCGATGAAAATAATCGAGCGAGAGGGAAATATGCGTCTTCCCGCGCTTAAATCCGTCAAACACCGTCGCGTTGAACTCGTTCGCCCCACCGTGCTGCGTCGCCGAGGCCTTCAGCGTCACTCCACGGCCGACGAAGGTGCGCGACACAAGATTGTTGATCACGCCGGCCGCCGCGTCTGAACCGTAAATCGCGGAAGCGCCATCGCGGAGTATCTCCACGCGATCCACCATCGCACGCGGGATCGTATTGATGTTCACCGCGAGCGAGGGCACGCCGTTTTCCGCCATCGAGATCGGATGCGGCGCCATGCGGCGACCATTGAGCAACGTGAGCGTGCTGCCCGAGCCGATCCCGCGAAGGTCGATCGAAGCAACGTCGCCCCGTGCAAGCTGCGGACCATTGTTAAGCTCGGTGATACCGGAAATCTCGGCCGCGCCGAGCGTTTCAAAGAGTTCTGCCATGGTCGCCGCACCCCGCGCGTCGAGCTCACTTTTGTCGATGACGGTCACCGGCAGCGCCGTCTCAGCATCAACCCGGCGAATATTGGAGCCAGTAACGGTGAACACCTCTAGTTTTACCGCTTCGTCGGCCAATGCGCCGGCCGTGCGGGTGCCCCCTCCACTCTGCGCCGCGGTGTGCGCGACGAGTTGCAAGATGCCGAGCGCTAGCAAAATAAATCGTGTTCGCATAGAGATTGGAACCAAGATGTCGTCTGCAATTTTTGTGTCGAGGCAGACCATCGTTGAGCCCCTACACCCGACGGAATGTCACCGCGCTGTAACAATCGGACACCCCAGAGCGCTGTGATGTTTCCGCACACGGTGGACGCGAGCTTGCTCGCGCCTCGTTTGCTGCGCTTCGATTGGCTGCGTAGGCTATGCCTTGGAAAATTTCCGGCCGCAGAAAATCTCTCGCTTGCCCACTCCGCGGCCCACCTTCACGGTCCGCTCCCAAGTTCATGGACTTCCCTCTTCCTCCCGCCCTCCTCACGCGCACCTTGCACGCTGCGGAACTCGAGACGCATTCCTCCTCCGCCCTCCTTCGCATCTACGCTTGGATGCAACTCGCGCGCACCGGCGACAACCGCATCCTCGAACTGTTTCGCCAGGGCCTGATTCGCGGCACCGTCACCGGCGGCCAGGGAAACGAGGGTCTCATCGTCCCTCTCGCCCTCCTCGCTAACAAGGCCACCGACGTCATTTCTTTCACTCACCGTGGCTTCGGCGGTCACCTCGTCTGGAGCGGCCATCTCTGCGATCACCTCAACCAGTATTTCGCTAACGCCGCCAGCCCCACGAACGCCCGCGAAGGGAATATTCACCACGGCGACCCCGCCGCTCGCTCACTCCCGATGATCAGCCATCTCGGTGCGATGGTTTCCAATGTAGCGGGCGCGACCGACTCCCAACGCCGCTTGGGCCGGCCCGCCGTCGGCTTCGCTTTCTTCGGCGACGGCGGCTCTAGCACCGGTGACGTCCACGAGACCCTCAACCTCGCCTCGCTCCTCTCGCTCCCGATGCTCTTCGTGATCGAGAACAACCGCTACGCCTACTCAACGCCGGTGGCCGAGCAATTCGCCCCCGACACCGAGCTCTGGCGCCGCGCTGCCGGCTACGGCATCGAAGGGTTTGCCCTCGACACCACGACCGACGTTGCCGCCACGACCCGCGCGTTCGCCGCCGCCATCGAGAAAATCCGCGCCACCTCGCGGCCGATGCTCATCGAGGCCCACACCCTCCGACTCCGCGGTCATGCTGCGTATGATACGGGCGACTATTTGAAGTCCGGCGAGTCCGTCGGGTTTTTCGC
>CANIJN010000362.1 GCA_947467625.1 Opitutia bacterium
AGATCGAGCATCGTTGGAAAAATGTCCGAGAAATCCGCGAGGGCGCTGGTCGCGCGGCCGCCGTTGACTCCCGGCAGGCGCACGATGAGCGGCACGTGGACGCCGCGCTCGATGGTGCGGCCTTTGCCGGCCGGAACGGCGCGATTGGCGTGCGTGCCTCCCGTGGAGGAGCCGTTGTCGCCGGCGAAAATCACGGCGGTATTCTGCGTGAGACCGAGGCGGTCGAGTTCGTCGAGGAGCTCGCCGACTTGCCGATCCATGTAAGTGACCGAGCCGGCGTAGAGCGCGGCTTCGCCCTTGGGCGGATTGGCGCGATTGAGCGGAGTGGGCTCGTTGGGCGCATGCACGGCGATCATCGGATAGTAGAGCAGAAATGGCCGGGATTTGTTCTCGCGGATGAATTCGAGAGCGAAGCGCTGCGTCACGTCAGGGCCGTATTCGTCGCTGTGGATTTTACGCTTTCCGTCTGTCTGTAGATAGGCGCCCCAGTAGCGACGTGACGAAGGCGAGTTGCCCTCTTCGACACCGGGCCACATGCAGTGTCGCTGGAAGCCGTGGCGGGCAAGGATGTCGGGCTCCGGGCGGAGATCGTTGATCTGCCATTTGCCGGCGATGGCGGTGGCGTAGCCGGCCCGGCGCAGATATTGTGGCCACGTGGAAAATTGTTCTGGGATGAGTCCGGCGCCGCCCCAGCGCGGCACGTCGTAGTGTTCGGTCCAGCCCGAGCGGCCGGGGTATTGGCCCGTGAGCATCATCACGCGCGTGGGCGTGCAGATTGGCGAAGTCCACGCGGTTTCGAAGCGCACCCCGGTCGCGGCCAGCCGGTCGACGTTCGGCGTCGGATGGGACGAGCCATAGCAACCGAGCCAGTCGGTGCCGAGATCGTCGGCGAGGATGAAGACGATGTTGAGGCGTGGCTCCGGTGCAGCAGCCCAGACAGAGAGGGGAAGCAGCAACCCGACGAAGCGGAGGAAACGGACAACGTTCATGCGGGATGCTCCGGCCGGTTTTCTGAACGAGGGCGCCTTCACAGATCGAGCTTCACTGAGAATACGTATTGGCGCGGGTCGCTGCGGCCACCGCGGGAACGAAAGTAATCGCGATCGGAGAGATTGTCCGCGTTGAAACCGAACGTCATCGCGCGGGCCGCGATCTTGGTCGAGTAGCGCACGAAGGCGTTTGTTGCGGTATAGTCGCCCTGGCGGATGAGCCGGTTGTTCGAGGTGCCGAACTGCTGGATCGGTCCCTGGGCGTGGACGATGCCGCCACCGAAGCGCAAACCCTTGAGGTTACCCTCGGAAAAACCGTAGCTCGTCCACACCGTGGTGCGCGCAGGGGTGGAGCCCTCGAGCGGTAGGCCGAGGGAGAGCGTGCGGCTCTTCACGACGCGGCCGTTGTTGTGGCTGTAGTTAGCCGTCGTTTGCCAGTTCTTCGTGAGATTGAGGAAGAGCTCGACATCGACGCCCTCGGCGCGCTGATCGGTGATCTCGGTGTCGCTGCGGAAAGTGACGGGGTTGAAGTCGCTGTTCACGACGTTGCTCTTGAGAATATTGTAGTAGGAAATCGTGCCGCTGAGTTTGCCGCGCCAGAGATCGACGAGCTTGATGCCGGCCTCGTAGGCCTTGGAGGATTCGGCGGGGTAAAATGCGCCAGTGGTGGAATCGAAGCCGTTAGGATTGAAGGCCGAGGCCGTGTTGGCAAAAACCACGATGTCGCGCGTCACGTCGAAGACGGCGCCGAGCTGGTAGCCATTTTTGCTCTGGTCATTGAGGAGGCCGATCTTCTTGCCGGTGATGTCGGTGGATTGGCTGCGGATGCGGACGTAGCGCGCGCCGCCGAGGACTTTCAGGCGATTGTTGAAGAGCGAGACGCTATCGGTCAGGTAGACGTTGCCCACGTAGGTGTCGCCGTGATCGGCGTTGCCGCTGCGGGTGCCGCGCTCGCGCAGCTCCTGGAACGAGGGCACGTCGTCGAGCCAGTATTTTTCGCCCGCGAGGACGGCGGCCTTGGTGAGGAACAGCCGGATCTTCCGGCCCTGCGCGATCATGCTCTCGAGGATCGGGCGCTCGGTGGCGTTGAGGGCACGGAGATTTTGTGTGAGGGAGCGGTTCTCGGTCCACTCGTAGCGGCCACCAACGATCATACGGTGCTGGAGACTGCCCGTCGGGAAGGACAGGAGCGTGTTGAACGTGTGGGCGTCGCTATGGTCATGGTCGATCTGAGCTGCGGTATTGAGGTCGGCGCTGTTCAGCACGGCAACGGGCCGAAGCGCGACATTGGGGTGAAAGTTGTCGTTGGTGACCGGGTTGAAGGTGTTAAATTCACGCCAGTTCATTTCCATGTTTAGTCCGGTGCGGAAAAACATGTATTGCATTGTGACGTGGGGATTGAAGGTGTGCCGCGCGCCAAGCTGCACGTAGTTGTTCACCTGCTCGAAGTGGTTGCCGGGCGTCTGCGCCGTGTAGTCGCGCGGGAGGAAGCTGTTGTTGAAACGGGCGGTGGACTCCGTGACGCCGTTGGAGCTGATAGTGGTGGCGATGCGGCCGTCTCCGTTGAGATCGGTGGGGATGACTTCGAAGGCGAATGCGCCGCGTTGCGCAGGAATGCCGGACGAGCGGCTCGTGCTGACGAGGGCGAGCAGCGTGGTGTCGCGCGTGACTTTGAAATCAGTCGTGACGCCGAAGGCCTTGATCGTGCGGCCGTCGGCGAGGCGATAACCGTCAGTCTCGGTATAGGAGCCAAGCACGCGCAGACCGAATTTCTTGTCGAGGAGTGGAGCGGGAGCGGCGTCGATCTCGGTTACCCGAAGGCCGCGGTTGCCGATCTTTTGGGTGAGAGAGCGTTGCTGACGGCCAAGCGGGCGCTTGCTGATAACGTTAATGAGGCCGCCGGGATCAGACTGTCCGTAGAGCGTGTTCGGCCCTTTCACGACCTCGATACGGTCGACCATGATTGGCGCGACAAACTCGCCGGCGCTCACGCCGTCGACGAGCGTGTTGCGATTGCGAAAGC